>NZ_JAJGZS010000019.1:0-108262 GCF_020806285.1 Shewanella sp. 10N.7 | reverse complement strand
TTCGTCGGAGCGGCAAGGGATATCGAAAAGGGAAATGCTGTTGTTTCCCTTTCGTTTGGTGTGGGCGAAGCGCCACGACCTTGATTTAGGTTTAGATTCGATTCAAATCTAGAAATCATTAGCTAACTAAAGCTGCTAACAAGTTTTGGGGCAGAACCGTGCATCTTGAAGTAGCTTAGGCACGTGTGCTTTAAGCCGGCATTTGCTCCACCAGCAAATCAATAAAACTTCTAACTTTGGGGGATAAATGTTTACGGCTTGGGTAGATGGCATAGATATCAATTTCAGGTTGAAGGTAATCTTCAAACAGTAATGTCAGTTTATTTTCTGCCAATGCATCGCCAAGATAAAACGATGGCAAGCGGCATATACCATGATGGTCGAGTACCATTGCCAGCTCCATATCAGCATTATTACAGCCAATGACTTGCGGGACATCAATGGTCACAGTCTCTTTTTCTCGATGCTCGAACACCCAGCGATTTGGCTGTTTTAGATTGCTATAACAGATGCATTGATGAGTAATGAGATCTTCTGGAGTTTGCGGTATTCCATACTTAGCTAAGTAAGCAGGTGTCGCAATGGTATAGGCATTAAATTGACTAATACGCTTACAAATCAGACTGGAATCATCCAGTTGATGTGTCGCTCTAATCGCTAAGTCATAGCCATCTTGAACTAAATCCACATGGCGATCGCTGAAATCCAACTCTAGTTTAACCTCAGGATATAAGCGCATATACATCGATAGAATCGGTTGTAAGTGCTTTAGTCCAAATGTCACAGGACAGCTTAACTTTAACGTGCCCGAAGGCGTTTGCTGGCTACTGTCGAGCATGACCACGGCCTGCTCAGCATCACTGACGATTTGCAGGCACTGTTGATGAAACAGTTTTCCTTCAGGCGTTAAACTTAATGAGCGCGTTGTACGGTGCAGTAATCTGGTTTTTAACCTTTGCTCTAAGCGGGTAACAGCTTTGCTAATATGCGAAGTTGAATGGCCCATTTTATCTGCTGCCTCTGAAAAACTGCCAGATTCAATCACCTGTGTGAAAATAACGATTCCGTCAAATAACTTAGTATCCAATTTCACTTCACATTCCTTTTCTAGCAACAGAGCTGTAATTCGAATTGTCTGCAGCCATTAGTGCGTTAATGAATAACCAATTTAGCAATTGTTTTAGTTCCAATAAAGCCAAAATTAAAACTTAAAAGGGTTATTGCGAGTCATATGGAAATAATAATTTCCCTTTTGCTGGCTTAATCATAAGCAGTTTATTGCGTAAAGTAGCTTCATGAGTTCCTAGTCATCTAGTCACTTAACTGAATAATTTATTGATAATGTAAGGAATAACGCCATGGAACAGATAACTCGCATTAATCATTACGGCTTAAGAGTTAAAGATTTCGAAGTATCAAAGGCATTTTATGCACAACTCGGATTTAACTATATTGCCGGCCCAATAGGACCTGAGCCGGTTGCGATTATCGAGCACCCTAGCGGTGTCAATATTAACTTTATTTTGAACGCCGCAGATACTGACACTAACGTGTTAATGGATATTCCGACTAAACATACTGGCTATACCCATGTGGCACTAGAAGTGACGAGCGCAGCAGCAGTGATAACTAGGCTAGCTGAATTAAACATTCCATTGAGTGGTGAGCCAATGAAGCACGTCACTGGCACCTCTTTCTTTATCAGAGACCCTGATAGAAATGTGGTTGAGTTTATTGAATATAAAGGCTTAGATATCCATTAATCCCTTTACAGAAACCATTAATGAACAAATAGAAAAACTGACTTAGACATATAAGGCAATTACATGAAAATTTTAGCATTCGCAGCAAGCAGTAGCCGTCAATCAATTAACAAACAATTAGCTAATTACGCCGCTAACCAAGCAGCCAAATTAGTCGATAACGCCGAAGTAGAATTACTGGACATTAATGACTATGAGATTCCATTATTCAGTGAAGATAGAGAGAAAGAGCTAGGCCAGCCAGCACTAGCTAAGGCTTTTTTCGACAAAATAGGTCAAGCTGACGCTATCGTTATTTCTTTTGCCGAACATAATGGTTCTTACACCGCTGCATATAAAAACTTATTTGATTGGACATCGCGTATCGACCAAAAAGTATTCCAAGGTAAGCCAACATTACTACTAGCAACCTCTCCGGGGCCTGGCGGCGCCAGCAGTGTTTTAGCCGCTGCAACGGGTTCAGCCCCATATTTTGCCGCTGAAGTAAAAGGCTCATTGTCAGTACCTAGCTTTTACCAAAACTTTGATGCTGCAACAGGCGAAATAACCGACTCAGCGCTAGCACAACAGTTAACTCAAGTAGTCAGTGAATTGGTCAGTAACTCATAAAGCTTGAGCAGTTTTAGCTTCATTTACAAACCCGATAGCGCTGTACTAATGCTACAGCGTTATTAGATTGATTGCCATTGTCTGCCACTATCTCTATTTCTGAGTGCAATATGCCGCCATTGGCGATGATCATTTTCGCTGACGCCTGATTGTGCTTATGGCAATGAATGTGCAGTTCATTCATGCCTTTACCCTTTGCCAATGCGATAGTTTGCGCCATCAATTTAGCCCCTAAACCTTTACCCCGATAACTCGGTCTGATCCCCATACCAATATGACCACCACAGTGCCTTATGTTGTCATTAAGGGTTAACCGTAAATTGGCTACACCGATTAAGTCTACTCCGCCGACTAGCCAATAGGTTTCGCTGGCAACATAGCCTTGAGGCAAATTAACCCCATCAGCAAAATCCTGATTTTTTTGTAGCATTGCCGCAAAATCATCACAATCAAAATCAAGCGGAAACGGGTAACGTTCTTCATCAGCTAGTTCAGTAATGTAAGCCAAATAGCTTGCCTGATACTGCATACAAGGTTTAATCAATTTCATCTCGTTATCCTGCAAACTATTCTCCTGCATATCATTCTGTGACACGCCAGTTTGAGTCATCATTTCCTTAGCGAACACCCATTTATATTTTCGATAGTCCATAAAAAAGGGCCTTGCAGCCCTTAATGAATATCGGTAACAGGCAAATTATTTTCGACCTAAAATCCGTAAAATCCGCAGGAACAAGTTAATAATATCCATGTAGAGCGCTGCAGCACTGTCGATAGCATTATCGACGGTTTTTGGTATTTGATTAGCACGACCCCAGTCATAACCAATATAACCACAAAAAATCAGCACCACTATCCAATCTAATATGCCGTGATGAATACCAAATACATAGATTTCAATCAGTTCAACCACGATAACCAGCAAGAGTGCAATCGTCAGCGCACCGGCAATTTTACTGAAAAAAGCGGGAAACAATGTGCCTAAACACATCATGCCAATGGTGACCAAGCCAGTAATTCTAATCGCTTCAGACACTAAAGCTGCATCATACTGACTGACGACTAAATTGATGATAAAACCAAACGGCACCACAACAAAGTTGTAGCCAATAAAACTCACAATCGGTTTATCAGACGATGAAAACAGGTAAATACCGAGAAAACATGAAGCAAAATAGCCAATAAAAAACACCCAAGAATTAACTGAAGCAATGGCTTCTGGGGAGATGTTCGTTACCATCCACCAGTTCACGCCAAAACCCCAACAAAGGGTTAAACCTATGACCAAATTATACAGCGGCCCACTGATAATATTATCCGTGGTATGCCTACGGTCAAAAACATTTGTTTCCACTTAATATTCCTTTTAAGTACGGCGCTTAACCAGCATGGCATAACTGCACCATGCTGATGTTCAAGCACTATGAACTTACTCTGATTTACTTAACTAAACGTAAAATATAAGGCACTTTGATGCTGTCACCTTTAGAGGCTGCAATTGCACCTAAAATACAAAATACTAGATTAAAAATACCTACAGCAAACATAGTTAACATGCCAATGACAATGATAAATAGCAGGCTTGAAATGAAGTAACCAATAATGACCGTAATCGATAAGTTTAATGACTCTTTTGCTTGCTCACGGACAAACTCATCATCAGTTTTCACCAGATATAAAACTAAACCAGGGATAAAACCAAAAAAGATGGTGCCAATCCAGCAAAGTAGCGCTAGGTTTTTAGAATCTTGGTTAATTTCTTCGACTTGTAAACTTGTTTCTTCGCTCATGTTGAATCCTTTTTCATTCGCTTTATGCTGTTTTAAAAAATAATTAAATTATTGTTATTGAAGGCATATTAGGAATAGTTTGTTACAGGAGGATATAGAAAGGCGTGAAGAAAAAACTTGAAAGCTCCTTTTCACTGACTCAATAGCAATCCTTCACTATTCGACTAACAATATGTTCTGCAGTTAGATTAACCAGCATAAGCATGTTCCGCAATAGTTCCAGCGCTTAAATTTCAATTTAATTTAATTTATTAATCATTTAAAAACATTGCCTTAGTTAATATTTTATCTGCTCAGTAAAATGCCATCAGTTTAAAACATTGATACTCAAACTTGCTTTGGCACATAAAGGTAACTATCGGTTTCTTGGCCCATATAAAGTAGCAGCTGAAGAGATTGGTAACCCTAATTTCATAGCCAAACAAGTGAGCAAAGACCTATGCATAACACCCTGCGAAATAAGAATATCCGTGTATTCAAGCTTATTTTTAGCACAGTGCTGTTCTTTGCGATAAGTTTATCTTTATACGTATTCAGCCAATATCAACGGATTACATCCGATCAGTTGACTCGAATTAATGACAGTCATAAGCAACGTTTGGCTTTCTCATCTCAACGCTTATCAGATGTGATTGAAGAAGTTGACGACATCATCAAAAAAATATCCACCAGCCCACAGATTGAGTTATTCAGCCAAACGCCAAGCAGCAGAAATCGCACTGCACTAGAAAACATGTTTTATTTCATTGTTAAAAATGAAAATGTTTACTCACACATTCGCTATTTGGATGCTTCAGGTATTGAGCTCATCAGGGTCAATAATAAGCAAAACAATATCGAGCGCATTCCTGCCTCTCAATTAGAAGATAAGTCAAAACGCGCTTATTTTCAGCATGCACAAGCACTTAAACAAGGCGAAATAGGCACCTGGCCTGTTGATATTGAAACTGAAAACGGCCAATTAATGAAGCCAATCCAAACCAGTTTACGGATCATCATGCCTGTTTATCACCTCAATGCACGTCAAGGCTATATCGTCATCAACCTCAGTGTGAATAACATCCTTAATGCCATTGAAGAAATGCAAAGCGACACTTTTATAACGCGGTTCATTGACGAAAACGGCAACTTACTCGCCAGTGACAAGCCATCTGAAGTCTTAGGCCATTTATTTAGCACGGATGAACAACATAACCTTGCCAATGATTTTGCTGTTTTATGGCAACAAATATTGTCTTCAGATGAAGGACGCTTGACCATCGATAGCATGGTTTACTCTTATACAGAGCTAGGACTCAGTGCCGTTTATGCACCATTAGGGAAATATATTCTTATTTCGTCGCCGACAAGTTCTGCTTATGTCACCGAACAAAAACAAAACCTACTAACTAAGGCTATTTTGCTGCTATTGCTCTTACTAGGGTTTTGCAGCTATCTCTTCAAAATTTATAACAGCCATGAAAATAATCAAATGAATCAGCAACTCATGGAAGCTGCCTTTAATGGCATTGCCGGTGTCATTATTACCGATAAGCGCTTTAAGTTAGTCAAAACAAATCAAGTGTTTGTGAGGGTTTCAGGCTTTACCGCTAATGAATTAATCGGCGAGTCACTGGCTAAGTTAAACCTGAAGTTTTCGCAAACGGAAATGGTCGCAATTCAACGTCATTTACAAGCAGATAATTGGCAAGGTGAAGTCATGGGAACCAATAAGTCAGGCAGTGAATACGCCTTAATGGTACGCATTCAAGTACTCAGAAATAGTTTTGGCAGCGTGAAAAAATATGTGATTACGTTTACTGATATTACTCAGCGAAAGCAGTTGGAAGAAACCCTTAGAAATCAGAGTGAGTCTGACCCATTAACAGGTTTATGGAATCGAAGAAAGTTTGATGATGAACTGACTAAACTTAACATATTCACTAAGCGCTATAGTAATTATCAAGCCTGCTTAGGAATTATTGATATTGATTTTTTTAAAAAAATTAATGACCAATATGGTCACGATGTTGGTGATGTGGCGCTTAAAAACTTAGCCAGTTTTCTAACTTCGCAATGCCGAGAAACTGACATTATTGCACGTATTGGTGGGGAAGAGTTTGCCATTTTGATGCCTCATACTTCTCTTGAACAAGCGGAGGCTGTACTTAACCGCTTAAAACAAATGATCGCTAACAGTGAATTGATGAAATTTACTGTGAGTGGTGGAATTTCGAAAGTACAAGATGATGCCACCTTAGCTTTTAAGCATGCTGACATTGCCCTATACACTGCTAAAGCGGCTGGGAGAAATCAGATTCAAGCTTTCGATGCTAACTCACTTGAACATAGTAAAAAGTTGACTGTCATTGCCCCTTTGAATCTTAAGCACGCCAACGATGATGTCAGTATTAAACAGCCAGTTAATTTGTGAGTATGATCAAGTAAACTGATTAAACTATTTTTAAATTTAGCCGATACAAGTTGACTGTAGAGAGCTGCATTCACTAGATGATGAAGCTGAATTCGCGTTATGCCATAAACATAAAACACGCATACTGGGATCTCTCTCGAATTAATTGCTATTCATTGGCGTTACCATGCCTTGTTACATGATTCACAATATATGACTCAACAATATATTACCGAAAAGCCGAACATTAATAACCTGAACATGGGCTCATACTGCTAACTAAACCATAGATAATTCAGATTCAACTAGAATAAATTATCGTGAGTTTTACAGACGAAGTCATAGCTCAAGTTTGGCTTTGGTAAAGGAATATTTAAGATGAAACAAATCAATTTTCGCAAAGTCGATGCCATACTGATCAAGTTAAGCTTAAATGGTAAATTTTGGGTAATTTGCACTTTAGTCACCCTGATTACCGCGACTGTGGCCCTTAGTACTTACTTTAATACCAGCGCAAACATCAAATCGGCCTCAGAGCAATCAGTCCAATCAAGAGCCAATGCACTGGCCGAAAGCGCTCAACTTCAATCCCTTGAAGGCCAAGAGCTATCTCAATATGCGCAACAACTCAATGCGTCTATAGGCTCGTTAATGCAACCACGCCGCAGTGGTGACAATGTCACGGTAAGTGCCCCGATTAATAACCAAGCATTAGTCATCACTGTTAATGTCGCTAAGCAAGAAGCCGATGCACTCTCAAGCGCCAGTAGCTCACTCTTATTCGCCTTTATCGGTTTACTGCCGCTGTACTTAGTGTGCTATTGGACTTCAACCTCTCTCGGTGGCGGATTATGGGACATGTATGTTGCCATCAAGCGCCTTGCTGACGGCGACCTCAGTCAACGGCTTAACTTTTTTGGTACTGATGATTTCAGCTTAATCGCCCGTGAAATTGATCGTAGCGCCGATAATATGAGTGAAATGGTCACCGCCATTGCTGCTAATGCGCAAACGCTGTCTGAAGCGGCGAATGAATTTAATCAGCAAGCCAATCAAAGTGAAGAACTGACTCAGTATCAACACGAATTTTTAGATACGGTATCCGTCGCGATGACGCAAATGACAGCGGCTATTGAAGATGTATCCCATAATGCCAGCAATACGTCAGAACAAAGCCAAGAAAACGCATCGCAAGCCAGCAATAGCCAAGCTCAAATTGCTGAAGCAGTTAATCGTATTGGTACCCTAACCAGTCGAATCTCAGAAGCTTCAACCTCGGTAGGCGAGCTATCTCAAGCGGCAGCCAATATTGGTGCTGTAGTGACCACGATTAATAGTATTTCAGAGCAAACAAATTTACTGGCGCTCAACGCGGCTATTGAAGCAGCGCGAGCCGGTGAACAAGGTCGAGGCTTTGCTGTGGTAGCTGATGAAGTGCGAACCCTGGCAAGTCGCACCCAGCAAGCCACAGTTGAAATTCAAACCATGATTGAAGGGCTACAAAAAGACACCAATACCTTATCGCATATCACCACGGATATTGTATCTCAAGCAGATCAAGGTAGAAGTGCAATTGAGTCAGTAGGTCATGATGTGGATAGTATGGTGACTTCAATTAGTAGTGTGTTTGATATGAGTTCACAAATAGCAGCGTCATCAGAAGAACAAAGCGCGGCATCACGTGATATTGCTGGTCAGCTAAACGATATTCGCGGCCAAGCAGAAACCATTAGAGAAACCGCTCACCGCTCAGTGGCACTTGCAGCCAATTTAACCCAATCGTCTGTTGGGCTTGATGATATTTTGAAGCAGTACACGCTTGCTGAAAAATAGCAGCGTCTACACATCAATGCCATAGTGTTTAGTATTAATTAAATGAGTACTTCACTAACTAAACTAATAAAAAAACCAGCAATCATGCTGGTTTTTTGTTTAAATATCCAAAATTTATTTATCTGATGTTACGCCACATTACTGATCCAAACGGTTTGATAAGGCTCTAATAATTGCGTTGCAGTAATGTCATTAATCACTTCACCATCAATTAAATCAAACCAGGTTTCTGTGCCAATTAAATTAAGCTCGGCTAAGGGTAAATCCATCGGTTGATCGGTGATGTTACTGATACAAAAAACACTTTGTCTTCGATCGCGGCTTTGACGCCAAAAACCAAATAACTGTAAGCCTAAATGCAAGGTAAATTGAGTCGCATTAGGGTTAAATGCTTTTTGATTCGTTCGAATGCTGATCAGTTTAGTTAATGACGCTAACACCTTACTGTGAACATTATTTTCGTCAGCTAATAGACCATTAAGCGCCTGACAATCCCAGCGGTGACGATTGATAGAACGATTATGAGAGGTGTTAGCGAGCTTTTCATAATCATTGCCCGTACCGAGTAGACTGTGAATATAAATACCAGGGATACCTTCCAGCCCTAACATAATTGCATGGGCACAGGTAAATCGCGCCAAACCAAACTGATCTTTACCCTTTGTAGTCCCTTGCAGCGCGTCAATTAACGCTATGTTCATTTCATAAGGTTTTTTCTGGCCATCTTCGCTGGTTCGGCTGGAAATTTTGCCACCAAATAAGGTCATGGTGTCCACCAACACCTTGATCTCTTCATCTTCCAATATCCCTTCCACTGGCCGTAAACCAACACCGTCATGAGAAGCAATAAAATTGAAATAAGTGGTACCGTCTTGCGCTGGTGGCATACTCATTTGCCAACGCTTTAAATACAAACAACTGCCTGTAATCAAAGTATTGATAAGTAACGGCGGCAAAGAGAAGTTATAAATACAGTGGGCTTCGTTAGCATTACCAAAATAGGTCAAGTTTTGAGTATTAGGAATATTCGTTTCAGTGATAACGACTGCATCATGTTGTGCGTGCTCGATAAGCGTGCGTAGCAGACGGATCACTTCATGGGTTTGCGGCAAATTAATGGATTTGGTGCCAACGATTTTCCATAAAAAAGCGACTGCATCTAAGCGAAATATATTCACTCCAGCATCAAGATACTGACGAATAATCCGCACAAATTCCAACAAGACTTGTGGGTTTCTAAAATCAAAATCGACTTGGTCATGGCTGAACGTACACCACACATGCTGCAAGCCCTTACTGGTTTGTGTCGGCTTGAGTAAATCTGAGGTTCTTGGGCGCACGACTTCTGCCAAGTCATCTTCGACATTGGCAGTAAAAAAGTAATCATGACCGACCCCTTCACCTTTAATGAAGTTTTGAAACCATACACTTCGGCTAGAGCAATGGTTTATCACTAAATCTGACATCAACCTGCGCTTTGCAGCAATCGTCTCAATATCAGACCATTCCCCTAAGCCATCATTGACACTGGAATAATCGATAACAGCAAAACCATCGTCCGAGCTAAACGGAAAAAACGGCAATATATGCACCGAATTAATGCACTCAAGATGAGTGTCCATAAATTCAGATAAGGTCGCGAGCGGATTTTGGTTCGGACACATGATGCTGTCACCGTAGGTAATCATCACCACATCTTGTTCTGACCAATGATTACTAAACGGTTTCGGGGTAAATCCACCTTGTTCAATACGCATTGCATCAATTAAAGCATCAGCGATCTCATCGCTTTCAAGCGCTAATTCAACATCTTTATAGATGCTATCAAGTTGCTGTATAAGCTTGTGTTTTAAACATTCTAATTCTGTCATTTGTCTTTCTTCTAACCTGAGTCATTTCTACTCACTACCAAGCCCTTGAAGCCAGCGGCTTTAGCAACTAAATCTAAGCGCTAAACCTAAGTACTAAATCTAAGTACTAAATCTAAGCACTTAATCTAAGTACTAAATCGTTTAAGGACTTTGCAGTGAAAACCATAGACCAGAAAACCCAACACTCATAACTTACATGAACTCGGCGTTATCTGCTTCGACAGCGGCTTTAAGCTGTTCGAGTACATCCGGCATTGCGCTAATCACGCGGCTCCACGTTGGCATGAACGGCGTTTCCATCGGATTATCTAAAAAGCGTTGCCCTGCAGTAACAATATTTTGGGTGAACATTTCTACTGCTTTTTCTTCAGTATGAATATCAGTAGTGAGCCCATTCATCAACGCATCATTATGATAGGTTTCTACGTAATCGAGTGCGATACGGTAATAAGTGGCTTTTAAGGTTCTAAAGGCTTCAGTATTGAAAGTTTCACCTTGGGTGGCGAGTTTTCGAAAGAAAGCCTTAGTGATATCGATCGACATTTTAGATAAGCCAGCCTCAGCATTATCTAAGGATAAATCCTGATGTTTATGATCATAATTATCCGCAATATCCACCTGACAAATACGATTATGAGCATAGTTACGGTGCATTTCACTAAGCACACCAATTTCGAGACCCCAATCGCTAGGAATACGCAGATCGTTTAATACGTCACGGCGAAACGAAAACTCACCCGCCAATGGGTAACGAAAACTGTCCATATATTCTAGATATTCATTGTGTCCTAAAACCCTCTGAAGTGCCTTAATCAATGGGGTCACTAGTAATCGTGATACGCGGCCATTGATTTTGCCATCCGACATACGGGCATAAAAACCTTTACTAAACTCGTAATTAAACTGTGGATTGGCCACTGGGTATAACAGACGAGCAAGTAATGATTTTTCATAAGTGACAATATCGCAATCATGCAGTGCCACCGATTCCGTTTTACCAGACGCTAAGGTGTAACCCATGCAATACCAGACATTTCGTCCTTTACCGAGTTCTTTTGGTGCTAAACCTAACTTACTCAGTTTGGCATCTAATGCCTGCAATCTAGGGCCATCATTCCACAATACTCGATGATGTTGCGGCAGTTGATTAAAGAAACCAAGCGCTTGCTTATATTGCTCTTTATCAGCCCTATCAAGCCCAATAACAATCTCACTAAGATAGGGTACCTCTTTTAACTTACTGATTATCTGCGGTAAGGCTTCGCCTTCAAGCTCTGAATATAATGAAGGCAAGATCAAGCCTAAAGGACGGGTTTTAGAAAACTTGAGTAAGTCCTTTTCCATTTCATCATGGGTACGCTGAGTTAAGTTATGTAGCGTAGTAACAATGCCATTTTGGTAGAAATCGGCCATGTTATGCCTCCTCAAGTGTGAATGATGGTGTGGATGTCGATGACTCTAATAACAAGGCCTGCAAACATTCAGCCCAACCTTTAGGGCCATAATGCTCGCTCTGCATGGTTTTGTTGTCTGTGATGATTTTTGGAAAAGTATGAGTGGGTGACTTAATTTGAATTGCCACATCAGCGGCCTCTAACATGGCGCTGTCATTACCACTGTCGCCTAGGGCGATGGTTTGCACGCTGGTTTGATACTTGTCGGCATACACTTGCGCAAGCCAATCCATTGCGCGACCTTTATCTGTATGACCACCCACATGTAAAAAACGACCTCCTTGAAGCATGTTCGCTCCAAGGCTGTTCATATGTTCTATAAAGGCTCTTTTTCGGCTTTCATCGGCCGTCCAAAGTACAGGCTCGGAATAATGTCTCACTAAGGCTAAGGTCGCCTTTTCAGCTGATAAATCAGTAAATTCACATAACTCTTCTGCAGTTAAAGTTGAAAAGCCAATATAGTCGCTGGCAAAATCACTCGCCTTTGAATCTAATAGCTGTAGCCAATGTTCGCGGGGTTCACAAAACTCTTTTACCCAATAGTACCCTTGGGTAATTGTGTCAGCAGGTTGGGTATCAAAATAGCCGATGGGGATATAAACCACCGCGCCATTTTCAGAAATAAAAGGAGAATTGAAACCAATTGTCTGTTGGATTTTTTCCATTTCAGCAAAGGTTTTACTGGTATTAGCAATGATGGGAATTTGTTTTTCTACCAAAGCCTCAATCACCCCGATTGCACTCGAAAAGCTATAATCGTAATGATCCAGTAACGTGCCATCCATGTCGGTAAAAATAAGCGGTCTTGTCGTCATATTTATTCCCTTCCGTTCGCAAACAAAAAATATCTCTGTTTAAAACGTTTCAGGTTATATGCCAGATCGTAATAGGCTGCACTAAATTGGAACAGACAGAGGCTTTAACCATTGAAAGTAATCAATAAATTATTGAGTGATATTTGCAAAACAAATACTGCTTTTGAGGTAATTAAGGGCATTGTTGCGAGGTTTTAAAACAACTTACGCACCAATAAGGTGCAAATCTGGTCATTGAGTTGCGCAGAGAGAGCCACTTTAATCATCATCTTTTAAATAATAAACGAGGTAAACTTATGCGGCCCCAACGTTTGAATTGCTAGGCTATTTAATAAATTTTTAATGCTCAGAAAGAAAAACAACAGTTTACTTTAAGCGCATTCAGCAAGGTAAACTTTATTTCTTCCTGAAAATTTGGCTTGGTAAAGCGCATCATCTGCCTGTTTAACTAATGTCGTTAGTGCTGTATGGCTGTCGCTTAGCACTGCAACTCCTAGGCTCACGGTGAACTCGACAGTCTCATCATCAAATTGAAATGATTGAGATGCTATTCCATTACGTAATCGGTCTGCAATGTTAAATGCTTCTTCTTTATTGGTATTTTCAAGAATGATTAAAAACTCTTCGCCACCAATACGTCCTACGAGATCATGCTTTTTAAGCCAGCTTTTTGCTCGTTTAGCGGCTGCATCAATCGCTAAATCACCAATATGGTGACCATATTGGTCATTGATCGATTTAAAGTTGTCGATATCAAAAATAATCACAGCGACAGGTTGGTGCTTCTTCCAGGCTTTTTCTACGATTTTTTGACCGATTTGAAAAGTATGACCACGGTTTGCAAGCCCTGTTAAAAAATCGGTTTGCGCCCTTACTTTTAAAGATTTTCTCGAAAAAAGTAAAAACAATACTATGCTAGCTAGAACAACCAGAATGACGATGAACAAGCTCATTTTAAGCTCATTGATACGTTCTTTATCTTTTACTGATGCCCAATTCAATTCATTGATGGCTAACTTATTTGCCAGTAATTCATTCTCAAAATCGGCAATTTTTGAATTGTGCTCCAGCGAATTACTCACCACTTTGTTATCGATAACACTTTGATTAACTTTTCTCTCTATATCAATAACTTCAAACAGTTTACTTGCCGCGATAACAGGCTTATTTTCATCCAGTGCGATAATGGCATCGGCCTTTAGAAACATTGCTTTCATATTGGCGGCAAAGCGCTTGTTTAATCGAAACGTTCTTGCAGCTTCAGCAGCTTTTTTAGCATCGCCACTTTTAAAATAGGCCAAGGCTAAATACAAATAATTACTGGAGATAAAATACTTTTCTTTTGTGGTGTGCTCTAAGGAAACCGCATTTTCTAAATGGAATATAGCTTGTTGATAATTTTGAGTCCGTAATGCAATACGTCCTGCATTTAAATGAGCAAAAAACAGTAAATCTTTGGTTTCATCAACCATATTTGCTAGGGCAAATTGTGCTTCAATGCTCTTACGCGCTTTGTCCCAATCAGCTAACTTAATCGCTTGGCTGACCATGTTATGTTGCATGTTAAACATATCTTCAATGTCATTAATGCTTTGCCAGGTTTGATACGCTTTTTCAAAATTTTCATAGCCTCTTTGATGTAAGCCTACGCTCCGATATAAACTGCCTGTTGCGTTATAAATCATCGCTTTACGATGTACATTGAGATTCTCACTCTTATCAATAATCAGCATGGCTTCATCAAGTAAGGCAATCCCTTGATAAACAGTTTCAGGCTCACTGTAACAAAATGCATTTTGAGTTAAGGTTTTTGCGAGTAGTTCAGAGTTGTTATGTTGGCGGGCATAAATAAGTGCTTGTTTTCTATCGGCACAATACACAGCAGGATCATTGCTTTGTAAATACAAAGCAAAGGATCTTTCTAAATGACTATCAATAAGTACATCAGTAATTGGCAGATACTTTACTAATGCAATGCCTTTGTCATAACTGGCAATGGCTTTATCCAATTCACGAGCTTTTTCATATAATTGACCATAGAGAAACCACACTTTGGCTTGCTGCTCTGGTTTCAAGCCATTATTTCCCAGACCAAACTGATCTAATAACGCTATACCTTCTTGGGGGCTAACAGATAAAGCTGACTCTTCTAATATATCTAGACTGTTTATATCATGAGAATTTATATCACGAGAATTTATATCAAGAGTATTTGCAACTCCACTTGCACTGAATGCAAAAATGGCACAACACAGCCATACTCGCCAATTTTGCATCATTTAAAATCCCTATCCATCTCAATCCACTAACCCTTTAGCAGTATATCTATTTCAAGCCAACATAGCATTCCATTAAAGGTAGAATATTGATTTAAAGATATATTTGTGACGTATAGTTACATATGGAACAAAAATAATTACTGCTTCTAACGTAAAAATATGACTCTGTGAATGAATAAAAATATCTACACTCGGCTTTCATTAGACCTCATTGTAAGCCTCGATTGATTTTAATATTTTTGGAGTGTTTCAGTATTAACATGCTGCCAAATAGAGATGTTAAATGCTTTTGTGTAATGCTTTTGTAAATTGCTTAATCGTACATAGATCAAAAGCTATTTGGCATTATGCGGTCGCTAGGGTTAACTGCTGGCTAATGGCATCTAAGCACACTTTGACACTCAGTGGCATTCTATTGTCAAAGGGGTGTAAGCCATAGACACTATTTAACGCTAATTTCTGCCCCAGAAAAACTTCACATAACTCATGTTCAGACTTGGAAAAATAAAAATCTGGCACTATTCCTATACCGCTTCCTGATTGGATTAACGCTAAGCAAGTATGAAATGAGTTAGCAATACAGTGTGCTTGTGCTTGATAATGCCAAATTAATTTTTCTGAATTGATAAATTGATGGCTAATAGTTTTACTTTGCCATGAATTGGCGACATAGGGTAAAACTTGCCACGCCTTTGATTCAATAAGTGTTTTGTTGCCAACAAGTACATCTCTAAACTCGCCAATGCGTTTTTGCTTTAAGTTACTTGATGGTGACTGGCCAACTCGAATCGCTAAGTCAATGTCTTCATTTACCAAATCCAAATGTTGGTCATGACTAATTAACTCTGGTTTTAATTGCGGATATTGCACTAACAGTTGTGTAATAGCAGGAGCAACGAGGGTTTCCATAAGCGCATTTGGTGCCGTTATTCTTACTTTACCTTGAGGCACATTCTTTGTTTCCTCAGCTTCGAGCCATGCGTCACTGGCGATCTGGTTTATCGTTTTACATTGTTGATAAAACTGCTCACCTGCAGCGGTCAGAGCTTGCTTTCTGGTGGTGCGTTTTAACAATATGATGCCCAAAGAAGCTTCCAAGGATTTTAAATGCTGGCTTACCACTGACTTTGATACTTCTAACGCTTCAGCTGCGGCGGTAATCGAGCCCATTTCAACAATATGAGCAAATACTGACATTTGTCGTAATCTAGACATTTATTGTTCTATTTAACTTAACAGTGAATATCAATATAGCTGTTTTTCAGAGCTAATGATAAGACTAATCTAGATCTCAATGACGAAATAACAGCTTATCAAGGAACCTCAAATGACAAATAACACGATTACTGGCACTGACAACGCAATATTAGCCGCATGCAAAAAAGGGATTGCTGCATGGCAAGTCGCATTTAACCATCAAGATGCCAAGGCTTGTGCAGCTCAATATCAACAAAACTGCATTATGACAGCACGTCCATTTGGTGTATTTGAAGGGCGCGAAGCTATTGAAGCTTTTTGGCAAGGTATTATGGACCAAGGTTTTAACCAAGTTGACTACACTCAAGTGACTTGGGAAGCTGAAGGCGAAAGTGGCTATATTTTAACCTCGAAATGGACAATGAATAAAGCTTTTGGTGTTGTACATCGCGAACTTTGGGTTGTTGAAGCAGACGGACGCGCTAGACTCGCAAGCGACGAGTTTGAAGTACAAGGCGAGCGCTAAACATCATGCTAACTGTTTATCTCCGTTGATGAATGCAGCTAACATGATTGACAACTCATCGATTCACAACCTTTCCCTTAACTTTGAGGGAAAGAGTTGTTTAGCTTTATTAATGCCTCAGTTGGTTGCTGTTTAAACTATTTCATTGCTGCTTTTACATACACATCAAAACGGTTTTTCTTCTGCGCTAATACCATGCTAGGTTTTACCCCATCTAAATCTTCTGCATAGTCAGGCCGCTTGACCACAACACGTTTTGTTGCCAGTGCCTGAGCAGGTTTTAATAGTCCGTCAGCATCTAGGTCTGCACCCACTAAGGTTTGAAACACGCGCATTTCTTTTTTTACTAACGCCGACTTCTCGCGATGTGGATACATAGGATCAAGATAGACGACATCGATTGCTTCACCTGATTGCGCTGCTGCATCAGCCAAAGCCTCAATGCTTGAACCATGGAATAAACTCATGCGAGCGAGCATCCATTCACCAATTTCAGCATCTTCATAGGCGCGGCGAAGGCCATCTTCAAGTAATGCTGCCACCACAGGGTGGCGCTCAACCATAATCACTTTGCAACCTAAACTGGCAAGCACAAACGCATCACGGCCTAAACCGGCGGTACCATCTACTACCGTCGGCGTCACGCCTTGCTTAAGTCCCACTGCTTTTGCAATAGTTTGACCGCGACCGCCACCGAACTTGCGTCGATGAGCAACGGCACCAGAGACAAAATCAACACTGATCCCATCGAGTTTTGGCTCGTCGCGTTTATGTAAACTCAAGGTGTTGTGTTCAAAACGCAGCTCAAAATCCGCTTCTTTGTCCCACACTAATCCCCAACGTTCAGTAATATCGATGAGAGAAGGATATTGTTGATTAAAAAAGATAGGTATTTGCAAAGGGATCCCGACAGTAAAAGTGATTCCTGTTTATTATGCCAAAAGCCTGCGGCAGTGAATACCTATACCTGATGCCATAGAAAACTTATAATGCAGCTATTACACAGCATTTTGCTGTTCAAATAAGTTGGGATCTCTCATGTTAAGTTATCGTCACGGTTATCACGCTGGCAATTATGCTGATGTACTCAAGCACACAATGCTGCTTCAAGTGCTTAAATTGATGCACAAAAAAGATAAGCCTATGGCCTATATTGACTCCCATGCTGGCGCGGGAGGTTATGCGTTAACTGATGAGTTTTCGAAGAAAACGGGTGAATACTTAGATGGTGTCGCCAAACTTTGGGAACGAGATGATTTACCTGAACCTTTGCAGCAGTATATTGAAGATGTAAAACACTTTAATCAAGGTGAAGAAGAGTTAGCGTTTTACCCAGGCTCACCGGCTTTTATTGACATGAACATGCGCGAAAAAGATCGCATGGTATTGCATGAATTACACGGCACCGACTTTACTTCATTAGATGAGCAATTTAGTAACGACCGACATGTTCGCGTGATTAAAGGTGATGGTTTAAAAGGTTTGATTGCTGCAGTGCCACCACTAGAGCGCCGTGCTGTCGCGCTGATCGACCCAAGCTATGAAATGAAAACAGACTATCAAGATGTTGCTCATGCCATCATCAAAGCCCATAAACGTTTTGCAACGGGTGTTTATATGCTTTGGTATCCAGTTGTAGATAGAGCGCAAACAGAAGCGATGCTAAAGATTTTGACTGACAGTGGCATTAAGCATCAACTGCGAATTGAACAGTCAATTACTCCTGATAATAATGTGTTTGGCATGACAGCAGCGGGCTTATGGGTGATTAATCCACCATGGAAATTAGATATCGCGGCTAAAGAAACCTTAGACTATTTAGAGCGCTGTCTTGGTAAAAGTGGCGGTAAAACCGTAGTGAAATTAGAAGTGCCAGAATAATTAGCGACAAAATAATTTAGCACTCAACAAAAAGCCCACGTAATTTTAATTGCATGGGCTTTTTAGTTTCAACTTTTAGCTTCAAAATAGTGATATCAACTTGCTAATCGCCATTTAACGTCCGAGAAAGAGCACCTAATATCGCACTAAAAAAACCAGCACTGACATCCTTACGGGTATTATTACTCGATGTCTGACTTTGGGGGCGAGACTCCTCAACTTCCCTCTTTTCAGCATTTTCATATGCACCAATAACAAAGTCGTTAGCTGCATTTGAAGCCGTTCGTGCGGAACACGCTGTAAGTAACGGTACTAACAGACACGCCAATAAAATCCTTTTGTTCTTCATCATCCTTAACCCTTAAACTTAAACTTAAAATTAGCCCTTAATCTTAATCATTAAATTACTTTAAAAAACGCACCAGCCGCTCCAGGAAATACCACAGGGCTAGTGTTGCCGTCTTTACCTACGGCAGCTACGCCATAAAGATAATTATCTATGACCATATTCTTTAGTATAAATTCACTCACATTGCCAACAAAACGGCTATGAGTCCATTCTGATTCTGTGGTTAAGCGCCAATAAACACGATAGCCCACCACAGCTTTATCTTTACTGGCATCCCACTGTATTTTAGTGTTTGGCTGCATAATGCCTTCAATCTTCACCCCCGTTGGCGGCGCAGGCGCCCATGCCATTGAAGCCAAACTGATCGCATTTAATGCTGTTAACTTAGCATTAAAGTCAAAATCGACTCCTTCAATCACATCGCCATATTCAATGCCATTTTCAGTGCGTAAGTCTTGGTGTTGACGGTCGTAATGTTCATTGGTTTCCATCACTCGAACCGCTGGTAAACCCGCTTTGTTAAAGGGCAAGTGGTGTCCACCACGGCCAAAACGATCTAGACGATAAACCAGCATTACATCTAAGTTGGTCATGTACTGATCTGCTAAGGATTTAATGTTACGAGCTAAATTACGCGATGCAGAATCATTTTCGCCACCACTAAAATAACGCTCTTTCGCTTCTTCTTTGGTTTCAGCAATACGCACACCTTCAGAAAACACTCTAACGGTTGAATTATTGATAACGCCATTTATACCAGCAATATTGCCTATCATGTCGTTATTCAACACAGCTTGAACCTGCCAATCATGCTTATTAGCATAATTAATCAGTACATCGCCGCCATATAAGCCTTGTTCTTCTCCTGAAAGCGCTGCATAAACAATCGTGCCATTAAATTGGTATTGCGATAATACGCGCGCAGCTTCTAACGCACCTGCCACGCCCGAGGCATTATCGTTCGCACCTGGTG
The DNA here is from genome assembly GCF_020806285.1 of Shewanella sp. 10N.7. Taxonomy (NCBI): domain Bacteria; kingdom Pseudomonadati; phylum Pseudomonadota; class Gammaproteobacteria; order Alteromonadales; family Shewanellaceae; genus Shewanella; species Shewanella sp. 10N.7. Next base: position 88,530 of record NZ_JAJGZS010000019.1, on the reverse strand, counting down.
AATCTGAAGTAAAGTCCATCGGGTCGGTAACCCGTGAGTCAATATCACCACTCATCATCACTACACGATTGGGATCTGTTTTACCTCTTTGTATTGCAAATACATTGACCACTTCAGTGGGTTCAGGAATACGTTTACCGCTAACGGTTTCTCCTACCATCACCACTTCAAGGCAGCCGCCACAATCAGCAGAAATACGCTCAAACTCGTCTTTAATCCAGCGTCTTGCCGCGCCAATCCCACGGCTATCTGACTGAGTTTCAGACAAAGTATGACGTGTGCCAAAACTCACCAGTTTAGCCACATCATCATGTAGTCGTTCGGCTTTTGGCGCTGTGGCAATATCGTATAAACGCAGATCTTCTTGCGAAGGTGCTGGCGCGGCGCTCGCTCCAAAACTGATTAATGACATCAGTCCGAAAACTGATGCAGCTGTTTTAGTTAACTGTAATTGTGGTTTCATAGTTTCCTCTAACTTTGCAGTGCAGCGCGATAACGTTTTAAGAGTATTTTGACTCGCTCTACATAGGCTTGTGTTTCAGGATAAGGCGGTATGCCTTGGTATTTACTTACTGTTGTTGGGCCAGCGTTATAAGCGGCGCAAGCAAGATCAATATCATTATCAAACCGGTTGAGTAAGTAAGCTAAATATTGACTGCCGCCCCAAATATTTTGTTTGATATCAAAGGCATCACTAACGCCTAATTCTTTTGCCGTCGCAGGCATTAATTGCATTAGGCCAATAGCCCCCACTTTTGAGCGAGCTTTGGCATTAAAGGCTGACTCAGCATGAATGACCGCACGAATTAACGCAGGATCTAATTGAAACTGCTCAGCGGCATCGGTAACAAAATCGGCATGTTTAAAAGTAAATAATGGAATGCTATGCCAATCGACCTGGGAGTTGACCTGACACGCAAAACAATCATAAAGCAGCACTTCAAAGTCTACAGAGTCAGGCACTATGTTTGAAAACGTTGTAATACCACCTTGCTCATATTGATAAATTTTGCGCTTCGCTTTGGTTTTACCTTGAGATAAATTTGTTGTAGAAAAAGAAGCCGTTTTATTGGGTTTAACCCAAGCTTTTTTAGGCTTAGAAACCACTGATGTTGCCGGAGAAAGTTGAACACCTTTAGTTTCAATAACTTTAGTTTCAATAACTCTCGTTTCAAGAATTGGCGCTTCGACGACTTTAGGTTGTAACACCAACATGGGTTTTGGTGATTCACTTGCTAGTGCAACAACAGAAGGATGAAGCACTTGCTGCTTTTTCGGCTTTAACTGCAATCGACTTTCAACATCCTTTGTAGATGAATTTTGCGTTGGTAACACCACTATCGGCGCTAATAACACTTGCTGTGATTTAGTTTGCTTTACAGGCTCTAGCTGTACTTGAGCCACTTTGTTGGGTTTGATGTGTTCTGTCACTGATTGCGAAAACTGCTTTTGCGGCTTAACTGTTTCAACATAGTGATATTGCTTAGTTGGTTTAGATGACTGAGATGTCAGAGTTGGCTTAGATTCTTTTAGTGTATTTTCTTCAGGCGAATCGGTGAAGTTAATATCACCAACTACTGCAGTAGTTGGTGATAAGGTTAGCAAAGCCTTTTGCTGCTGTTTGCGCTCTAAATCAACTGCAGCAGGTTTCATACTGAGTTTTGTTTTAGGCGTTGTAGAGTCTGACGTAGCGCTATCATTCGCCAGCACAGGGTTGGTCATGACAGTTAATACTGCAATAAACATGCTTAAGCTTTTGATTAAAAACTGTATTTTTCTCATTATGTTTAAACTGTAAAATCCTAATGCTCAAGCTTATGAAGCTCTATTTCTTTATTATTCAAGGTAATACCGAGCTCAGTTCACCTATTGTTATTGTTCATAATAGTCATATTTTGAACCAAAGTTCACCTTTAATAGCGTAACAAGCAGTGTTTTTTTATTGCGCACTTTTTTACAATCCATTCAAAAACCGGATAAAAAGAAGGGGTTAAACCAGTAAAAAAAGCAACTTTACAATTAACAGTCAATGAATTGCTTTATATACAACTAAATAATGAACACATCACCCACGAACTAAATTTTACCTTTAAATAACAGCACTATAACCACAAACTGTTGTGGGTGTTTTTTATACCAGCTTACAAAAAAATCATCACGATATAGGCTGTTTTATCTTGGTTGAGTTGTGATAAAGTTAACTTCAATGAATAATGGTTGTTAAGTTATTTTTATCAACTTTTTCATCGTTAATTTAAGCTTAATTTAAAATAAATACGCTAGGCTGTAACTTGGCAAAATCTCAAACACATAATAATTAAGCCAAGCTAAAGGGAAGATCATGACCACAACTCCATCAAATACGAGCCCAACCGGTAATGGCGCGCCGCCAAATAATCAGACACCTCAAGATATTGCTTCTAGTGGTGCTTTTGTAAAATTTCTTAATATTGTTGAGCGCTTAGGTAACCTGTTACCTCACCCAATTACCTTATTTGCCATGTTCTGTTTAGCCGTTATCGCTATGAGCGGTATTGCAGGTTATTTCGAGCTCACGGTCGCAGACCCTAGACCCATTGGTAGTTCAGGCCGAAGCGAAGATGGACTGATCCATGTCGTCAGCTTAATGAATGCTGAAGGTTTGAGAATGATTGTCTCAAACCTCGTCACTAACTTTACTGGCTTTACGCCACTAGGTACCGTACTTGTTGCCTTACTAGGTGTAGGTATTGCCGAACGCTCAGGACTACTTTCAGCCGCTATGCGTTTGTTAGTGATGGGCGCTTCTAAGCGTCTTGTGACACTCACGATTGTGTTTGCGGGTATTGTGTCTAACACAGCCTCAGAGTTAGGTTACGTCGTGCTTATCCCAATGGCTGCGATGATATTTCACTCCCTTGGTCGCCATCCATTAGCCGGTCTTGCTGCTGCCTTTGCAGGGGTATCGGGCGGTTATAGTGCCAACTTATTGTTAGGAACCGTCGATCCACTGCTTTCAGGTATTACCGAAGCGGCCGCTCAGATGATTGATCCTGAGTACATTGTTGGACCAGAAGTGAATTGGTACTTCATGTTCGTTTCCACCTTTTTAATCACCGGGTTAGGCGCATTAGTCACTGAAAAAATCGTTGAGCCTAAACTGGGGAAATATGACGTAGCTGAAGCCGCTGACGATTTATCAGAACAAAAAATGGATGTGGTGACAGCAGAAGAAAAACATGCGCTAAAAATGGCAGGTTTTTCTGTATTAGTCCTATCTGGCTTACTTGCTTTAACCATTGTTCCAGAATGGGGCGCACTTCGTAACCCTGAAACAGGGTTAGTCGCAGGTTCACCATTTCTGAAAGGGATTGTTGCATTCATCTTTATCGGCTTTGCTATTCCAGGCTTAGTTTACGGTAAAGTGGTCGGCAGCATGAAAAAAGACACTGATATCATTAATGCCATGTCTCACAGCATGAGCACCATGGGTATGTACATTGTGTTGGTTTTCTTTGCATCTCAATTTGTCGCATTCTTTAAATGGACAAACTTAGGCGCAGTGCTTGCGGTTACTGGCGCCGATGCATTGAGCAGCATAGGATTAACAGGCCCACTAGTGTTTGTATTGTTTATCATGCTATGTGGTTTTATTAACTTAATGCTAGGCAGTGCATCTGCACAATGGGCGGTGACTGCACCTATTTTTGTGCCTATGCTGATGCTTGTCGGTTATGCCCCTGAAACTATTCAGGCAGCATATCGTATTGGTGATTCGGTAACGAACCTTATCACCCCAATGATGAGTTACTTTGGACTTATTCTTGCGGTCGCAAGCCGTTATAAGAAGAATCTAGGAATTGGTACACTGATCGCTACCATGTTGCCATACTCTATCGTGTTCTTTATTGGCTGGACTCTGTTCTTCTTCCTATGGGTATTCGTGCTTGGCTTCCCTGTAGGCCCTGGTGCTGCAACTTACTACACACCATAGAAAAGTGTGAAAACGCCTTAAAGTCAATGATAGCAATCAGCTGTCATTGGCTTTTTTATTGCTCCAGTAAATTCACTAGCTCTTGTTCATATTGAGAAGTCTGCTCCAAATTAAACCCAGTATGTTGCTGCACGAGTTCTCCTTGGCGATTGAAGATAAAGCTACTTGGCATCCCTTTTAAGCCAAATAGTCTTGCGACTTCACTTTCGGGATCATAACGAATCGTAAATTGTGCTGGTAACTGTTCTAAAAATACTTGGGCTAATTCGACTTCAACATCTAGATTAATCGCCACAACAGCTAAGCCTTGCTGCTGATATTGCTCATGCATTTGATTCATCCATGGAAATGATTTTCTACATGGCCCACACCAAGATGACCAAAAATCCACATAAACGACTTTGCCTTTAAACTCGCTCAAGCTAACCTTATTACCTTCTACATCCTCCACAAGATGATTTAATGAGGGCGCCGCTGATGGTATTAATGGCGCAATCAACAGCAATATTCCGATTATCATTTTCATCGTTCACTCCAACATCCTACATCCTACATCCAACATCCAACACACATCCTTATTAATGCCAGTATCTTATAACTAAACTGATGACCATGTTACGTTTATCGGACACTATAAGGATCAGTATATTGCCTATTTGGACTTAACTATAATTTATGTTCGGACATAAAAAAGCCTGCATATTGCAGGCTTTTTAAGTGATAGTCAGTTAATACGATTAACTTTTCTCAGTGCTTTCCGATTCAGCTTCAGGCGGTTTATAGCCTTTACGCTCTTTTTTACTGAATATTCTCTCAACCACCACGAAGAACAGCGGGATTAAGAAGATACCAATAAAGGTTGAGCTCATCATGCCACCTAGTACACCAGTACCAAGTGCATTCTTACTACCAGAACCAACACCTGTACTGATTGCCAGTGGAACAACACCTAAACCAAATGCTAATGATGTCATCAAGATTGGACGCAAACGTACACGAACCGCATGCAATGTTGCCTCAATCAATCCTGCGCCTTTGTCGTAGAATTCTTTAGCAAATTCTACAATTAAGATCGCATTCTTGGTCGCAAGCCCCACTGTCGTCAGTAGGCCTACTTGGAAGAATACATCGTTCGGTAATCCACGACCGTTCATCGCTAATAATGCCCCGATAACCCCTAAAGGTACTACCAAGATAACCGCAAAGGGTACTGACCAACTTTCATATAGCGCCGCAAGTACTAAGAATACGACCAAAATGGATAAGGCATATAACGCAGGAGCTTGGTTGCCTGACAATCTTTCTTCATAAGATAGACCGTTCCACTCAATGCCGAATCCTGGTGGTAACTGCTTCACCATTTCTTCGAAATCATTCATAGCGTCACCAGTACTGTACCCAGGCATAGTGGCACCTTGAATATTGATTGCTGGTAAACCATTAAAACGTTGTAACTGAGGTGAACCAAACTCCCAAGTACCTGTGGTAAAGGCTGAGAAAGGTACCATTTCACCTTCTGAATTACGTACATACCAGCTATCTAAATCGCTAGGCTGCATACGGTATTCAGCTTCACCTTGAACGTATACTTTCTTCACTCGGCCACGGTCGATGAAATCATTGACGTATGAACCACCATAAGCGGTTGCCAGTACGCTGTTGACGTTATCAATATCGACACCTAAAGCGCGGATTTTGGCTTGATCAACATGGATTTCATACATCGGGGCGTCTTCTTGTCCATTTGGACGAACCCCCACAAGGTTTGGATTTTGCGCTGCCATACCCAGCAATTGGTTACGCGCTGCCACTAAGGCCTCGTGTCCTTGACCACCGCGATCTTGCAGATACATATCGAAACCATTCGATGTACCTAATTCGATTACTGCGGGCGGCACAAAGGCAAACACCAATGCTTCTTTCATTTGCATGAAGCGACCCATAGCACGGTTAGACAATGATTGAACATCTTGCCCTTCACCACGCTCGGCCCAGTCTTCAAGACCTACGAAAGCAATACCCATGTTTTGACCAGAACCCGCAAAACTGAAACCAGCTACGCTAAATACTGACTTAACGGTATCGCCTTCTTCATTTAGGTAATAGTCACTGACTTCTTCCAGTACTTTAATGGTACTTTCTTGAGTCGAGTTGGTTGGCAAAATGGCTTGAGTGAACAAGATACCTTGGTCTTCATCAGGCAAGAATGCTGTTGGCATACGCATGAAAATCCATGCCGTAGCAATCACAAGTACAAGATATACACCCATCATTCGAACGGTACGTTTCAGGATAGCCGCAACGCTGGCTTCATAACGCGATGTTAACTTGTCAAAGCTGCGGTTAAACCAACCGAAGAAGCCTTTATTCGTGTGAGTATGGCCTTTTGGAATAGGCTTAAGCATGGTGGCACAAAGTGCTGGAGTTAAGATCATCGCAATCAATACAGATAATGCCATCGCTGACACAATCGTAATCGAGAACTGACGGTAAATAACACCCGTTGAGCCTGACATAAATGCCATTGGAACAAATACAGCCGATAAGGTTAAACCAATACCAATTAGTGCACCGGTGATCTGGTCCATCGATTTTCGGGTAGCTTCGAGTGGACTGAGCCCCTCTTCGGACATGACCCGCTCGACGTTTTCCACCACCACGATGGCATCATCCACCAGTAGACCGATGGCCAGTACCATTGCAAACATGGTCAAGGTATTAATCGAGAAACCTGTCGCTGATAAAATCGCGAAAGTACCAAGCAATACAACAGGAACCGCAATCGTCGGAATAAGCGTTGCTCTGAAGTTCTGCAGGAACAGATACATAATCAAGAACACTAAAACAACCGCTTCAATCAGAGTATGTACAACACCCTCAATTGATTTCTCAACGAATGGTGTCGTGTCATATGGATAGTAAATTTCTAAACTATCAGGGAAGTAAGTTTTTAATTCATCTAACTTTTCACGCACGTTTTTCGCAGTATCGAGTGCGTTAGCACCTGTTGCTAACTGAACACCAACACCTGATGCTGGCTTACCGTTATAAAATGATTCAACAGAATAACTTTCAGAACCTAGCTCAACTCGTGCGACATCATTTAGATAAACGTTTGCACCTGATGAATCAGATTTAAGAATAATTTCACGGAATTGTTCAGGCGTTTGTAGACGACTTTGCGCTGTTACTGTTGCATTTAACTCTTGACCTGCAACCGATGGCGCACCACCTAATTGACCCGCTGAAACTTGAGCATTTTGCTCTTGAATCGCAGCCATGACATCAATACTGGTCAGGTTATATTGGGTAAGTTTAAGCGGGTCTAGCCATATACGCATTGCATACTGGGCACCAAATAACTGGATTTCACCTACGCCAGGTACACGGCTTAATGGATCTTGAATGTTGGCAGCAACATAATCCGCGATGTCGCCTTTTTCTAAAGAGCCATCTTCAGATACAAATGCTGCAACCATCAAGAAGCCAGCACTTGATTTAACAACGTTAACCCCTTGAGACTGCACTTCTTGAGGTAACAAAGTCATCGCTGCTTGCAGCTTATTTTGCACCTGTACTTGGGCAATATCGGGGTCTGCTTCAGCATTAAACGTTAAGGTAATAGTCGCATTACCGAAACTGTCACTGCTAGAAGCAATGTAGCGCAGATGGTCAATACCTGTCATACGCTGCTCAATAACCTGAGTTACTGTATCTTCCATGGTCTTTGCAGACGCACCTGGATAAAACGCAGTAATCTCTACGGTTGGTGGCGCAATACTTGGGTATTGTGCAACTGGAAGGTCTTTAATTGCTAAGACACCTGCCAGCATGATTAAGATTGAAATCACCCATGCAAAAATAGGGCGATCGATAAAGAAACGAGCCATAACGTTACCCTATTTAGTTTCAGTGGTTGCTTTAGTCGCTGACAATACTTGTGGAGTTACTTCCGATCCGTGGCGAATTTTTTGTAAGCCTTCAACAATCAATTTATCGCCAGTTTTCAAACCTTCAGTGATACGCCATTGGTGATTAATCACTTCAGCAGTTGTCACAACACGCGTTTCAACTTTATTGCCTTCACCAACAACCATCGCCACTGCTTCGCCTTTGGTATTACGTGAAATGGCTTTTTGCGGAACTAAAATCGCTTTAGGATCTTGACCAGCATTCAAAATCGCACGTACATACATACCAGGCAGCAATACACCATCAGGGTTAGGGAATTCAGCACGTAAGGTCACTGAACCTGTTGCTTCATCAACACTGACTTCAGCAAACTGTAACGTACCAATCTGCTCGTAAGTGCTGCCATCTTCAAGAATAAGCTTTACTTCGGCATTTTCACTTTGCTGTAATTTACCTGCTTTCAGCTTTGCTTTTAAACGAAGTAACTGGGCACTTGATTGAGCGATATCAACATTGATTGGATCAAGTTGCTGAATTTTAGCTAAAATCGTTGATTGGTTAGCAGTAACCAATGCACCAGGAGTCACACTTGATTTACCGATGCGGCCAGAAATAGGCGCTTTAACTTCAGTATATTCAAGGTTAATGTTGGCAGTGTTAATCGCAGCTTTGGCCACTGTCACATTCGCAATCGCTTCTTTATAAGCGGCATCTGCTTCATCAAAGTCTTGCTTACTAATGGCATTGGTTTGCACAAGTGCAGCATAACGATCAGCCGTTGCTTTTGCTGAACCTAAAGCTGCATTGGCGCTTGCTAAGTCAGCTTCTGCACTGATTAACGCAGCTTTATATGTTGCTGAGTCAATTTGATACAGTGATTGACCGGCTTCAACATCTTTGCCTTCAACAAAACCACGATTAGTGATAATGCCAGATACCTGCGGACGTACTTCAGCTTCTAAAAAAGCACGACTACGACCAGGTAGCTCAACTTGAATAGCTTGAGATTGCTCAGTCACACTCAACACTCCAACTGGAACGGGAGGTGCTTTTTGCTGGGTTTGAGCCTTATCGGCTTGACCACAAGCGGTAATCCATAAAGCCGCAGTGATTACTGAGGCTATTTTCAGTGCTTTGTGCATGACTGTTCTTACTCCTAATGACATCATCAGTAACCATTCGCTTCATTGCGTAACAGTTGCTAAATAGCGATATTCCTAACGTTTTAATTTACTTACTTTTTGATGGGCACTGTTATCGCACACCCATATAAACTCAACAACCATTTAAAATATTATAAATTGTAAACAAATAATAAACTTAGCTGACTTGTTTCGGGTTTGTTAACTGATTTGTGTCAACAAAAAATACAACCCTTTTATGTTGCAAAAACGTTACATTGAAACAGGCTATAAAAACACCAATATACAACATAACGTTAAAATAAATGCATATGAAATAGTATATTGTTTGGTTTAATTTAGGTTAAACCAAATATTTTCCTATTTTCTTACAAAAATTTACTGTGACTGCAAAACCAACTCTTCATTGGCAAGCATCTCACGCCACCACCGTGATTTAACTGTAGGCGCTTTCAAGCTAATCGCCTCACCAAACACAGGAGTAATCACATTTACATTGGCTTTTTCACCTAATGCCACAATACGCTCCAATGGTTCAAACCAATCATGTAATGCTAAATCAAAGGTGCCATTATGAATTGGTAACATGGCTTTTTGATTAAACAGTTCGCCATTTAAATCAATGTGCGCCTGTAAACTTTGTTCAGGAAGCATATGGATCTCACTCCACATTTCATTATAGGCACCCGTTTCAATCATGGTGAGATCAAATGGTCCGTATCTTTCACCGATTTCCTTGAAACCAGAAAAATAACCACCGTCACCACTAAAAAATAGCTTACTTTGCTGACCTTGGATCACCCAACTCGCCCATAAAGTCGCATCTCGATCAAATAGCCCGCGCCCAGAAAAATGCTGAGCTGGTGTGGCGACTAAGGTTAACTCACCTAACGTCAACTCATCCCACCAAGCTAACTGTGTCACTTTGCTTGGCTCAATACCCCACTCAATTAAGTGATCGCCAACTTTTTGGGGCGTCACAAAATGCTCAACCTTATCTTCAAGTGCAATCACGGCTGCTTTATCAAGATGATCATAATGGTCATGACTAATAATGACCGTCTTTATAGGGGGTAATTGTTCAATATTTATCGGAGACTGATGAAAACGTTTTGGCCCCGCCCATTGAACAGGTGATGCCCTTTGACTAAACACAGGATCTAAAAGGATATATTCACCATCAAGGCGAATAAGTAAGGTGGAATGGCCAAGTCTAAAAATTTCATCTTCTGTAGAAAAAGTTAAACTAACAGCAGTCATAGGTTTAACTGGTACGTCTACTTCTGGGACTGGATGCAGTCTTTTAGTGGTCATATAGCTTTTAGCAATACTCCATATATCACTTAAACCTGACTGGTACTGAATATCGCTATTTTGGTATTTAGGTGTCTCTGTTTTATCAGCACCCAAAAATGACTTAATTGACAACCCCATCACTACGACCCCTATCAAGACAAGTAAATATTTCATTCATACCACCAAAAAGTAAACTACACGGTGCAGTTTATTAAACTTATATTGAAAAGTAAACTGCTCAGTGTAGAATATCCCGCAGAAGATGATTTGAGACCTAACGATGACCACTGAAAAAATGACCTTAAGCCAAAAAAAGCGCATCGCGATTATTGAAGCAGCCAAAATCACCTTTACTGAATTTGGTGTAGCAGCAACAAGCATGGATAAATTAGCGGAAGTCGCCAAAGTATCTAAGCGCACGGTTTACAATCATTTTGAAACTAAAGAAGCCATTGTCATGACATTAATGGCTGATCTGTGGGAACGTTCAATCAATCATAATGTCGCTAAATATCAGCTTGATGTTCCGCTACACCAGCAGTTAACGGACTTAGTACTCACTGAGATTAACTTCATCAACAGTAATGAATATATCGAGTTAACGCGCATGGCAATGGGACACTTTTTCTATTGTCCACAAGAAATGAACCAAGAACTGATGCGAGTTAAAAATCAGGAAGGGGCGACTTTACGCTGGATAAGAGCGGCAATGGCAGATGGTAAACTCGAGATAAAAGATGAGAATGTTGCTTTAATGCAAATTCACAGCCTGATTAAAGGACCATGCTTTTGGCCTCAAGTGCTGCAATTTTCAAAACAACTCACTGAGGCAGAGCTGCAGGAAATAGCGTCAGAAGTCGCGTTGATGTTTTTATGTCGCTATGAAACGAAACCCAGTTAAACTCGGTTATCACCTACACTCAGCGAAATAATCCGACTAATGTGTGCAAGGCTTAAGCCTGATTCTTGCTGCCAATGATTAAAAGCGGCTTGCGCTTGGCGTAAAGCCGTTTGTGACGTAAATCCAGCATCAACAACCTGAGTTGCTTTAAGGTATGACTGTACGTCACTGGTCAATAAAAACGTATCTTTACCAACATTGCGTAAAAAGTATGGCCCAGTATTCCCGCCTAAACGGCTACCTTTCTTTTTTAGAGCTTGCCACAGACCAGTAATATCCTCTTCAGGCCAGTTAGCAATAAACTCCGCAAAGCTACCGTGTTCCGCAGCAATCTGTTGGATCATGTAAGCATTATCGACAATCGACTGGGTTTTCTTTTGATGACGAATGAGTGTCGCATCTGATGCTCTTTGCTGGATTTGATCCGGTGACAACATCAATACTTTGAGTGGCTCAAAGTCAAAGAAGGCTGTTTCGTACGCTGGCCATTTATTTTCAACAACCCGCCATACAAAACCACTCTGAAACACTTGCTTGCTCATCGCTGATAACAACTGAGCATCAGAAAACTGTCCAATTTCGTCGGTTTCTAAGGTGTGTGGCATCAATAAGCCTAACGACTTAGCACCGCCTTTTCGCTCAGCTGCACGATCAAAAATATCACTAAACTTCTCTAATGTTGCCACAGTCATTCCAGTCAATGTTGAGCCTAAATACCTATCATAAACCTTATGATGCTAAACTCAATTTAGGCGCTTGATTTTGTTCTTTCTTCACCTGTAAAAACGCTTTCCACTTAACTAATTCAGGTGGCATTTCAGGAGTGGGGCCTTCATAACCTGCTGCGGCCACTAATTCAGTAATAGGCACTTGTTTACCCTTACACACAAATACACCACGAACATGCATGATGCAGTGCAAACCTCTAGCAGTGACAAAGCGCTGCTCGATATAAAAGTATTTTTCATCCCAGCTGACAATTCTGGTTTCAATCTCAAACTTTTCCATCGGCTTAATGTCGCGGAAAAAAGTAAATTCCGACGCATTCACGATGGGTAGCCATTTCAGCTTTAATAGCTTTTTCATTATGCCCATTTCGGCAATCATATGGGTACGCGCGAGATCCATAAACGCTGGATAGCGGGAGTTGGTTAAATGCATATTGATATCGCAATCAAGTGGCCATGCACGGTAACTAATACGACTGATATCTAAAAAGCCGATTTTTTTGGCTTTGCGATTACGCCAAAACATTAACCATATTAGACGGAAATATAAATTCATATACTACTACTCCTTTTGAGCGCATCAGGCTATCAGAGGTCATACCAGCTATCAAGTCCGTCACCTAAATTAACAAATCATAAAATAGAACACCTTATTACGAATTGAGCCCTGAAAAGTTCACCTACCAGAGTTGAATAAATAATTACCATCTCTGTGAGCATTAACACTTTTTTATCGCTACATTTTGGCTTACCATGACGGCGCTGTTTAATGCATAGGGCGTTAAGCAGATTATTTTAATTCTCAGGGCGGGGCGAAATTCCCCACCGGCGGTGATGCTATTTTACCTATATGTAGAGTTAGTTAAGCCCGCGAGCGCTCGATTTTTCGAGGTCAGCAGATTTGGTGACTGAAGTGTAATACTTCATATTCCAGAGCCGACGGTTATAGTCCGGATGAGAGAGAATAGAAATACACCAGTGAGCCTAGGGCTTACTGGTGTATTTCGTTTGGCGTAAAAACCCTCTTTAAAGCCCTGATTCTGGTATTTTTTAGGAGTTAACCATGAATCAGCTATCACTACTTGCGCCTTTTGGCGATCCTCTAGAACGTGTTGAAAAAGCCTTAGCTGCCTTAAGACAAGGTAATGGCGTATTGTTACTCGATGATGAAGATCGAGAAAACGAAGGCGATATTATCTATTCAGCTGAGCATCTTACCAGTCAGCAAATGGCATTAATGATCCGCGAATGCAGCGGTATCGTGTGTTTATGCTTAACGGATGCGCAAGCGAGCAAACTTGAATTACCGCCAATGGTTACTGATAACAATAGCGCTAATCAAACCGCATTTACGGTGTCAATTGAAGCTAAAGAAGGCGTCACTACCGGCGTATCTGCAGCCGATCGCGTGACAACAATCAAAACGGCTACTGCGGCAAATGCTAAAGCATCAGATTTAGCAAGACCTGGACATGTATTCCCATTGCGCGCTCGCGCAGGTGGTGTACTCACTCGTCGTGGTCATACCGAAGGCACGGTAGATTTAATGCAAATGGCAGGTTTACAGCCTTATGGCGTATTGTGTGAAGTTACTAACGAAGATGGCACGATGGCAAAAGCGCCTGAAATTGTCGCTTTTGGCTTAAAGCACAATATGCCAGTGCTCACCATTGAAGACATGGTGATGTACCGTCAGCAATATGATTTAAAACTCGCTTAAATAGAGCGACTGCGTACAAATAAGCCAAAAAAAGCGACTGAAACCAGTCGCTTTTTTCATTGAAATGGCATGCATGCTGGGGGGGTTACAAATCAATATAAAGTTGATTTAGTAAGGTTTTAATCTGCTGGTCATTCTCTTCAAACTTAATCCCTACATTGACCTTGCCGTCTTCAAATCGGCTATTACAAACTTTGGCAGGAATGCTAATTCCTTCGTCATTTGGATTGCGGATCATCACTATGATGTCCTTCTGACTCACTTTTAGGTTAGGGTTATCTGTTTTAAAAACAAAGCCACAGCCTTTAGGCGAAATGTCCGAAATAATGCCCTTTAATTGAGTGCCACGACTGGCATCATTTTCGTCTTTCGCTTGAATCGCGGCGGGCAAATGAGTGACATATCGTTGGTGAGTACGTAATTGCCGATTCTCAATTTGCTTCGGATATGAAAGGAAGATCAGTTTTTCAGGTAATTTGGTAATATTGCGGATGTTTGACTTGAATGCGTAACACTCGCCCTGCTGGCCTTCTAACAAGTAGCGCACCACCACGCCATTACCTTCAACAAACACATCGCTGTAGTTATTCATCTGCTGCGGTGCGGGATGTTTTAAGATGATGTACTTTCCTAACTCATAACCTACTAACGTTGCTTTGGTTCTAAATTTCACAGGAAAATCAATCTGCAAATCAACCGTTCGCCCTGGCGATAGGTTAAAAAAGATTTGTTGTTCTGGTGATGGCTGTTCGTTCAAAATAGAGTCCATTCAAATCATTCGATTATTTATTCGATATTATTTATTCGATAGTATTAGTTCTATCGTTGTTTTTATCGTAGCTTCCATCATAGTAATGTAACTTTCACGATAAAATAAGTTTATTTTGCAACCCAACTAGCTGCGATGGAATAAAAATAATAAAAGGCACCCTAGGGCGCCTCTTCATTTTTAGCATTTCTTAATACGTATAAATGGCTTACACGTAAAATAAGAGTAAATGCAACTTAGGCATTGATCCCAGAGTGACGCAATAATGCATCTGTATTAGGCTCACGACCCATAAAGCGCACAAATAAAGTCATTGGTTCTTCACTGCCGCCCATTTCTAGGATGTTATTCAAGAAGCTTTTACCCGTTTCTGGATTAAAAATACCTTCATCCTCAAAACGAGAAAATGCATCAGCTGACAGCACTTCAGCCCACTTGTAACTGTAATAGCCTGCGGCATATCCACCAGCAAAAATGTGTGCAAAACCATGTTGGAAACGATTGAACTCAGGAGGTACATTCACCGCAACCTGGCTACGTACTTCATCCAAAATGCCTTGAATATCAGCGCCCTTTTCAGCATTAAACTCATGATGCATTCTGAAATCAAACAGTGAGAATTCAAGCTGGCGCAACATCATCATGCCTGACTGGAAGTTCTTTGCTGCTAGCATCTTATCTAACAAGGCTTTTGGTAACTGTTCGCCGGTTTCAAAGTGACCAGAAATTTCAGCCAGTGCCTCTTCTTGCCAACACCAGTTTTCCATAAACTGACTTGGTAGCTCAACGGCATCCCAAGGTACGCCGTTAATGCCAGCAACACCGCCGACTTCAATTTGCGTCAACATATGGTGAATACCATGACCAAATTCATGGAATAAAGTGGTGACTTCATCATGGGTAAACAACGCGGGTTTACCATCGACTGGACCATTAAAGTTACACGTTAAGTAAGCAACGGGTTTTTGAAGACCAGAACTTGTTACACGACGGCCTCGACAATCATCCATCCATGCGCCGCCACGTTTACCGCTGCGGGCGTACAAATCTAAATAGAAGCTACCACGGTGAACCTTGTCAGCATCATAAATCTGGAAGAAGCGTACATCGTTATGCCAAGTATCCACGTCTTTTTGTTCTTCAATGCTCAAGCCGAATAAGCGTGACACGGTATAAAACAAACCTGATAAGACTTTGTCTTCAGGAAAATATGGACGCAGTAATTCTTGAGAAACTTCATATTTGTGCTGCTGTAATTTTTCAGCATAAAAACTTAAATCCCATGAAGCCATTTCAGTGACATCAAAGTGCTCTTTAGCAAAGGCTTTCAGTTCAGCGAGTTCTGCCTTTCCTTGCTCTTTTGAACGTAATGCTAATTCATTTAAGAATGATAAAACTTGGCTTGGGTCGTTGGCCATTTTAGTTGCCAAAGACTTATCTGCGTAGCTATCGAACCCAAGCAATTGCGCAAGCTCATGGCGTAAAGCTAAAATCTCATCCATATTGGCACTGTTATCAAACTCACCCGCATTCGGGCCTTGGTCTGATGCGCGAGTAACGAAAGCACGGTAGCACTCTTCACGTAACTCACGGTTTTCGCTGTAAGTCATTACTGGTAAATAGGAAGGGAAATCCAGCGTGAATAACCAACCTTGCTGCTGTTTATCCTCAGCCATTGCCTTTGCTGCAGCAATTGCTGAATCAGGTAATCCAGCCAATGCTGCCTCATCAGTGATCAATTTAGACCATGCTTCTGTCGCATCTAATAGTTGGTTTGAAAAGCTGCTAGTTAATTCCGATAAGCGTTTTACAATCTCACCATAACGTACTTTTTGCTCATCATTCAAACCAATGCCTGACAATTCAAAGTCACGTAAGCTTTGAGTTAATAAGGTTTTTTGCGGGGTCGTCAATTTTTCAAAATCTGCAGATTCTTGAATCGATTTATACGCTTGGTATAAACCTTCATGTTGACCAACGAACGTGCCGTACTCAGACAATAATGGTAAGCAAGCATCGTGTGCTTCGCGCCATTCATCTGTACTTGTCACTGAATTCATATGTGAAACTGGAGACCAAATTTTACTTAAGCGGTCATCGACTTCTTCAAGTGGCTCAATCAAGTTTTCCCAAGTGTATTGGTCAGTACTTGCCAATACTTGTTCAATTTTACTACGACAATCGGCAATCGCTTGCTCAACAGCTGGCTGAATATGCTCTGCTTTAATGGCTGAAAACTGCGGCAGTTCGCTTTGTTTAAGCAAAGGATTATCTAGCAATGGGTTGCTCATAGGTGATTCCTCGGGAAATAGGGTAATAATTGCCTGTTACACATTAATAAGGGCTCAAGTGATTGAATTCAAGTCTAGCTCTTTATTGAAGTAAGAATTAGCCCTCTGTTTAAATGGCATTGATTGGCATAAACATGGCTAATTTTTCTTCTACCTGAAAATAACCTTAAAAAATGTGATGTATCATCCATATTCATTTACTCATAATTTACATATCAATTATTGACAAGCTGATCGCAAATCTAACTCATTATCATTTTTAGCCCGTTAAGTTGATGTATTCTTGACTCATCTACTGACACTATTGAGAAACGTTACTGATATGAAAGTAAACATAACCCCTTTGTTCTTATCAATAATGACGATTACCGCTCTTTGCTCTTCCCATGCTAAAGCAGAAGATCTTGAGTTTGCTTTTAATGCGGGCTGGGATTCTAAGTATGTGTCAGAAGGTAGAAATAATTTAGACAGTGGTGGCATATATCAAGCTGGAGCGGCGGTGACATCTGGTGATTTAACCACTTATGCCACTATGGTCAGGGGTGACTCTGAACATTACATCGAATGGAATTTTGGTCTTGAGTACGCTTTACACCTACATGAAGATATTGAGACAGTAATAGGTTACCAACGTTTAGAGTTTTATGGTGATGAACGCAGCTCAGACAATGAAGTCTTTGCCGTCATAGCCTACACCGGTGTCGACTGGTTGATCCCATCAGTTGCGTATACCTATGCAACAGAAGCTGGAGGATATTTTGTCGAGGTCAGCTTACATAGCCCTTGCCAATTGACAGAGCAGTTCACAGTAACCCCATATATTACTCAGGGCTTTGATTTTCAATATGCGACTGAAGAACACAATGGTGCTAACCATTTCCAAATGGGCGTTGAAGCAAGTTATGAACTCTCAAGCAATATCGCCGTCAGTGCTCACTTTAGTCACTCCATTGCTATGGACGATATCAAAGAACAAGCAAAAGTTGAGGGCATTAGCGGTAGTTTAGATGAAAGTTACGCAGGCATTCATTTAACTTGGCGCTTTTAACTTCCATCACCCTCTCCCTCAAACTGGCATTAATACGCATCGCCTTCTAAGCTCAGTGAGCTAAGCCTGTTTGTTTTTACATTGCAAACAAGGCGCAAACTCACCAAGCAAAGGAATGCTTATGACATATTCAAAAGGATACTTGTGCCTCATTATCTGTGCTTTTTTCAGCTCAGCCACTCAAGCCAGTGACTTATCAACACTCACTAAAACTCAAACAGAATCTCAAACAGAATCTCAAACAGAAAGAATGCCCCAAAAATCACTTCCCATGGGCATGGTGCTCGACCATCAAGGCCAACCGATCTCACTGCCACCAGAACAAGGCTCGCTAAACTTTTCATCCACAGATATGCTTCGAGATGAATCAATTGCCCCTTATAATAAGCCCCAAATAACAGGTAAACCTGAACCAACAAAACTGAGCGCCAGCTCAGGAAAAACTGCTAATGACCCGAGTTGCCGCTGGCTTGGCAACCGCATAAAGCAGTTATCGAATCAACTCAAACACCATGATCAGGCGGCATACCTGCAAACTGAATTGTCACATCGTGAGACAGAATGGCAATGCATGGATTGTGAAGGCGAAGGTCCTTCACAAGGGCAACAAGCTGAATGTCAGTACCGCCGCTAATGATCACTCATCATTTAACACAGAGCTTTGCAGTCTTACTCACTGCAAAGTCATGATTGTTTGTATCTGTATTGTGACTCTGTCTTAAACTGAGTATCAGCAATTCGCTGCAATAAATTCCCCGACTTTACGGTCTTTGAAACTAGCTTGTGATTGCATTCCCCCCTACAATGGCTGCAATTAAATCATTCAAACTCAAATAAACACTTATTAAAGTCAGGCTGTAATTAATTGATAGCTTGGCAGAAGTAATAAATAGAGAGGGTTAACATGGCTCAACATTTTGACTATATCTGCCTAGGTGCAGGTAGTGGTGGTATCGCTTCAGGTAATCGCGCGGCTATGCGTGGCGCAAAAGTATTGGTTATTGAAGCTAAGCACGTTGGCGGCACTTGCGTAAACGTGGGCTGTGTACCGAAAAAAGTCATGTGGTATGGCGCTCATGTAGCCGAAGCAATGCATTTATTTGCTAAAGATTATGGTTTTGACGTCACCGTTAATAACTTTAACTGGAATACCTTAGTCGATAACCGTGAAGCTTATATCAGCCGCATCCATGATGCGTACGGCCGTGGTTTTGCAAGTAACAACGTCACTCTACTGAACGGTTACGGTAAATTCGTCAATAGCAATACTATTGAAGTCGATGGCGAGCATTACACTGCCGATCATATTCTTATTGCCACAGGCGGCGCGCCAACGATCCCAAATATTCCAGGCGCAGAGTACGGTATCGATTCTGACGGTTTCTTCGCGCTACGCGAACAACCTAAACGTGTCGCTGTAGTTGGTGCAGGTTACATTGCTGTAGAGCTTGCTGGTGTATTGCATGCCCTAGGCAGCGAAACGCATTTGTTAGTCCGTAAGCATGCTCCACTTCGTAATTTTGACCCAATTTTAACTGACACTTTAGTTGAAGCCATGGAAATCAATGGCCCAACGCTGCACACTCACAGCATTCCAAAAGCAGTAGTGAAAAATGCAGACGACAGCTTAACCCTTGAGCTTGAAAACGGTGAAAGTCTCACTGTCGATACGCTGATTTGGGCAATTGGCCGTTCACCTTCAACGGGTAATATCGGCCTAGAAAACACCGACGTTAAGCTTAACGCTAAAGATTATGTTGTCACTGATGAGCAGCAAAATACCACCGCAAAAGGCATTTACTGTGTTGGCGACATTATGGAAGGCGGCGTAGAGCTGACCCCTGTTGCGGTTAAAGCAGGCCGTTTACTGTCAGAGCGCTTATTTGGCAATATGCCAAACGCTAAAATGGATTACAGCGTAATCCCAACAGTCGTATTCAGTCACCCACCAATTGGCACTATGGGCTTAACTGAACCAGAGGCGGCTGAACAGTTCGGCGAAGATAACATTAAAGTGTACACATCAGGGTTCACTTCAATGTACACCGCGATTACCGCACACCGTGAAGCGTGCAAAATGAAGTTAATCTGCGCTGGCGAAGATGAAGTGGTTGTCGGTATTCATGGTATTGGTTTTGGCATGGATGAAATCCTCCAAGGCTTTGGTGTTGCGATGAAGATGGGTGCAACAAAAGCTGACTTTGATGCTGTTGTCGCGATTCACCCGACCGGCGCTGAAGAATTTGTGACCATGCGTTAAAGATTGAGATAAATATTGAGATAATGAGTGCGATAATGAGTGCGATAGCACTTCAACCTCATTCTTCATCTTGAATAAAAAAGCCGCTTAATAGCGGCTTTTTTGTGGCTTAATTTCAGCAAATTAATCCTAATTAGCTTTGCGAGTTTAGTCTTGCTTGAATCGCAAGTTTTACTTCTTCTTGTTCAAGTAACAGCTCCTGTTCTTCCTTTTCTCTCATCAAAACATCAAAGGCGACACGAGCCTGCTGTGCAAGTTCAGATGCTGCAAGTTTTGCCTCTTTTGCTTTTAAAGCATCTACATTAAGCTGCTGCAAGTTAGCAATAATATCATCTGGTGCATCTCCTAAATCGACACTAGATTCACCGCGAGATAATGCCTCTTTTCGTAATTGTTTTTTCAACATCCAAATGGCTTCATTAGCTTCACGCTCTGAGTTAGCCGCTTCAATAGCATTGTCCCGTAAGAGTTCAAAACGAGCCAAAGCTTGGCCTTCTTTGCTCCATGGATCAACATCAGGCAGATCAGAAATATTAATCACAGGGTCAACATAGTCATCTTGATGACTCAAATCTAACGAAGCCGCTTTAACACCAGAAATCATCAGCATGACTGCAATCACTAGCAAGGGTAAACCACCAACAATCGCAGCAGTTTGTAACGTGGCTAAACCGCCCATAAACATCAATGCCGATGGCATGAGGGATAACGTAAAAGCCCAGAAAAGGCGGTTCCAGCGTAGAGGATCGTCGGTTACGTTGGTTTGCACGACAGACGCCAAAATATAGGAAATAGAGTCAAATGTAGTGGCAGTGAAAATGATACACAGTAGAGTAAACACCGTTATAACCAGCGTACTAAAAGGCAATTGCTCTAAAATAGCAAAAATTGCTCGGGTAGCCCCGTCAGTATTGAGGATTGACACCACATCCAATTGACCAGATAACTGCAATGATAAACCATAGTTACCCAGAATAATGAAGTACATTGAGCAACCAAGCGAACCAAAGAACACCGCACCAGAAATCATCTGTTTAATGGTTCTTCCACGAGAAATTCGCGCAACAAACAGCCCCATACTAGGTGCAAAAACCAACCACCAAGCCCAGTAAAAAATAGTCCAATCCTGTGGGAAGTGAGTATTTTCAAATGTCCCTAGGCCGCCAAAAGGCTCTGCCCACGTGGCCATCACAAAGAAGTTTGATAGCATTCGACCAATGGAGTCTAAGCCAGTTTCTAGCATGAAAATGGTTGGACCACACACCAGCACAAATAGTAATAACCCTAATGCACCCCAGAAATTAATATTACTAAGAATTTTAATCCCTTTATCCATGCCCATATAAGCTGAATAGGCAAAAATAGCAGTACACAGCATCAACACACCAATTTGGCTACCTGTCGTAGTAGGGATGCCAAATAAGTAGCTAATACCTTCATTGATCAATGGCGCAGCTAAACCAAGTGTCGTTGCCGCACCTCCTAACAGACCAAAGATAAACAGAATATCGATAAACTTTCCCACTTTACCAAAACTGTGGGCTTCGCCAATCACTGGCATTAGTGCAGCAGAGACTTTCAACACCGGCTGTTTGCGCACATAGAAAAAGTAAGCAATGGGAATGGCTGGGATCATATAAATACACCATGCAATCGGCCCCCAATGGAATAAACCGTAAGTCGCTGCCCAGCGTATGGCTTCTTCACTGCCAGGCTCTAATTGAAATGGTGGGTTTTGATAGTAATAAGCCCATTCAATGGTGCCCCAAAATAAAATACTTGCACCAATGCCGCCGCAAAAAAGCATTGCAGCCCAAGAGGCTAAACCAAATTCTGGCGATTCATCTGGATCGCCTAGTTTAATCTGACCAATATCAGAAAAAACGATATAGATCATAAAGAAAAATGCCGCTAACCCCAGAGCAAGGTAAGCAAAGCCTAACTTATCTGTCATGAAGGTTTTAGCCACTGCAATCCATTGTGCTCCCTCTACAGGGAATATCATCAAGGGGATCACAACTGAAAAAAGTAATATTAACGCACCAAAAAAGGTCGGTTTATCGATAAGCTCGAAGTGTTTGTTCATTTTCATTGTCCGAAACAATTAAAAACTCATTTGAGAGAGTCCACACCACACGTGCTTCCCCATGCTGCGAGACAGCCAGGTAGGTTTACTTTTTGAAGAGTTGGAATACTGTGCGTGAACCGTTGGTAAAACGCCAGGTTGTCTAATGCTTATGACATTAACGGCAATACAGGCACGCTAAAATAATGTTAATTTAGTAAACTGTCGACAAAATTTTGTTACAAACTTATCCGAGATGTGAGCGAGTTCAAACAGCGAACATTTTTTATTGAAGCCAAAAGTAACCCTGCTTAAGCAGTATGAAGTGAACCACGCCTATCGAGCAAAAATCTCCCCCCCTCTCAATCTTCTAACCTGATATCCACTCATCTAACAATTCAAAGCGCTCTCGAGATTTATGACAAGTTATCTACTTATTTCTACATCTACGAATTGTTATTAGTTTGTAGTAAAATAGTATTCGAGGACGACCTCAATTTACTTATACCTCCTACATAAGGGATGTATGCCAGTAGATATTCATCCGGGGACGGCCCCATCTGACTTATTTTCCAGATAGGAGCCGACAATGTACAACCTCAGATTTATCGCAGTATGTTTTATCATCATCAGCCAGTTTATTTCTCCCACCTCCCATGCAAATGACAGCCATTTTGGTTTGCACGGCATGACCTTATTCGGTGGCGATGATGGCTTGTTTGCATCGCATTTGCCCATGTATCATCAACCTCATAATGTACAAATGGTCATGCAATTTCACTTTAGTGATGCCGCAACCGACAAAGCGGTCAAACAGCAGCTAGCGCAACAATCAACCCAGTCTGAACAACTTTGGACGATTGTCCCTAAGCCCTTTGACTTAATGCGCTTACATCCCAACAGCGATAACCCTCTCACCCATTTACAAATAGAGGTTGTAGAGGGACATTTTGAGCGAGGTGGAACATCACGCTTCTCATCGCAGAAGATTATTATTGATAAAGTGATCATCTTTACTGAGCTCAGTATGCAAACCGCCCAAGAGAAGACCAACATTGCTCAATACTTAATGATTGCAGCCTCTAACCAAAGCCAGAATCAGTTTTTAATTAAATTACTTGAAAACAGGCCTGAAGCCGACCACCTTTTACGGGTATTAAACCCAGACCGACCAATGACTTATCAAGTGAATCCTGCATTTACTGAGCAACTTACAACTGAAAAAAAAGCTGGGCCATTCACGGCTCCGATAACCCTAGAATTATCAAATTCATTGCACGCATCAAAGGTTGAATTAGCTGAGCACTTATCAATTTCGCCTGAACAGCTGATTGAGATTTACCTTGAAACAGGTGAATTGCAGTAGTGGAAATGACGATTAGGGAAAACATATGTCAAATTTAACCATAGCCATAATCCAACATCACCCAGCCGAAGGTGCTGGGAGAATTGCTGATTGGGCCAGCATTGAGGGGCACACTTTGGTGCACTTCATGGCGCCGAATAACTGCTTACCTAGATTAGATGAAATAGATGGATTAATCATATTAGGTGGGCCAATGGATGTGGTCGATAGTCCCTGTTGGATGCAAGCAGAGCTGGCACTTATCAACCAAGCTGTTCAGCGTAACATGCCTATTTTAGGAATTTGTTTAGGGGCCCAGTTATTAGCTTCAACATTGGGCGCAAGCTTAAGCCCTTTGAAAAAGCCAGAGTTAGGCTGGCAGCGAGTGATTTTTGATAATAACCAATTGATGCAGGTGCCTCAATGGCATTATCAAGGGTTTAATTTCACAGATGCTGCAGTAACAATTACAGCAAGTTCTTCCCTTTGGCCGCAGCAAATGTTCCATCATCAGCGGCAAGTGGGTGTGCAATTTCACCCTGAGTGGGATACAGCACAAATCGTGCAGCTACAACTCGCTTTTGGCGATGACTGTCCATTCAATAACAATGATGGGCAAATGTTATCAGCCCAACTACAGCTCGATACTTGGCTTAATAATTTGCTTAATCGTATGTTTACTTAACTGGTAGACCCTATGCTCGGCATAGGGTTTATTTACATAACACAGCAAACAAAGGGTTTTATTCACACTGCGCTTTGCCACTGGCATAGCAGCTTGGCTGACGTGGACACACTGCACCACGTGAACAAATCACCCTAGCGTCATTTTCGATACCACGTTCAATCCAATTAATATTGAGTATTTTAGCCACACTAGTGAGATCCGCCTTAATGGCTTTTGGAATCGCCACTAAGCCGCCATTTTCAACACAGGCTTGCTTTAAATCTTCGGTAATTTTAACCGCATCTTTGCCTTGTGCTTCAATGGCAGGGTTCAGATCAATCCCAGCACACAACACATGTGGGTTACCTGCGGAATCATCTACTTTTATCGATTCACAACAATAAATTCGCGGTTCATTACCCACATTCAAAATCGATATTTGCGCTGATGTGCCTGTTGAAGGCTCATTGATTTTTCTAAACACAGCCCAGTGATGACAAGGGTCTTCAACAATGCGCATATTACCCCAAGGTAGTGGAATACCATTACCACGATAAACGGCCTTAAGCTTTCCTGGCGCATAAGCATCAAAATAATGCCAATGCGGATAAGGCGAAACCACCGTCATCCGTCTCATGGCAACGGAGGCTGAAACTTGTAGCTGTTTATGGATATCAATCTCGTAACCGTGGCGGTCAAGGAGCTGTCTAAATGGCACCTTAGGGCACAACAATGCTCCTGCAAAAAAGCTAGATTCAAAATCACGCCAAGCGTGCAAAATATCTTGCGCATTTAGGGTATTTGATTGCATGGTGGCATCGTCATCAGCCTCAACACGTCGCCCTGAAGTCATGACACTTTTTAAGCCATCTTTATTGTGTAAAACACAATGACCAATATGCACTGCTAGGTCATATTTCAATCTTGGCGCATTAGATTTTAGGGCTTTATTAATAAAAATTGTCGCTGGCGGTTCAAAAAATGATGTCGTCAGCCGCGCAGAACTCGCCCCCGTTTCATCCAAGACTTCAGTAGGAATTTCATCAATCCACTTAATTTTTAGCCCCATACTTTTAGCTGTACTGAGCATTTCATCGGCGCTTAATGGCATTTGTTTCTTGCCGATATCTTCTGCGGCGCGTTCAAGATCAGGGAAGTGATTCTGATGATGCTCTTGATGAGCACGAATAAGTAACTGCGCAAATTGCCTTCCTGATGTGCCGGTTTGTGACAACATTTCAGGGATCGCAATCTGTAGAATATCATTTGAAAATAAGAAGCTGGGCTCAAGTGGCATGCCACTTATACCACCACGGCGACCTTTTTCTGGCGTAATGGATTGCTCTTCAGGCATGTCGTCTAAGAACCAATCCACCTCTTTTTGAAACACTGTCGCAATCACAGCCAACATCCCGGCACTGGGCACACGCTTACCTCGCTCTATCATCGACAGATACGATACCGAAGGCGCAGAACTGGAATCGACACGAATACACCTGGCCGATAAATCTTCCATGGTCAGGTGATTACGTTTACGTAGATTTCGAATCTTGGTGCCAAGAAAATGTGACTTTCTCATTAAGCTTTGATCATTACGCATTTTGTAAAATTCACAGTGTAAAATTTTTATTGTGAAATTGTAGTGAAAAATACTCTAGACTACAAATTAAGCAATCGGGAAACAGTTTTTAAGATTTGCTTACTGAACTTACAACATGAATCAGAAATAAATAGAAGTAACACTGAGCTGAGTTAAACAACCAGTCAGTGTAATGACCCAAGCGAAGAGGATAAGGTTATGACTATGACAACAATGCACACCAACACAGCCGCTCACAACCTTAACAACTTCATTGAAGAACAATTTGTGGCGACCAGTACTAACGCAGATAAAATTAACAATGCGAAAGTATTTTTAGATGACAATTTTCCACTAACAGAAGGCTCACATGCCGATGTCAGTAGCTATGTTATTTACTACACGCATCTTTTAGCGTTTATGAAAGATGGTAGCCAATGTGGATTACAAAATC
Organism: Shewanella sp. 10N.7; assembly: GCF_020806285.1. NCBI lineage: Bacteria > Pseudomonadati > Pseudomonadota > Gammaproteobacteria > Alteromonadales > Shewanellaceae > Shewanella > Shewanella sp. 10N.7. The sequence goes on along the minus strand of NZ_JAJGZS010000019.1, from coordinate 62,380 downwards.
CTTGTCAATTTGTTGCGCTAACCGGTCATAAAAGTGATCCAACTTCTATCGTACTAAAAAATAACGATACCCATGTTGAAGTAAGTTTTGATCGAAATGGCGAGCTAGGTGCAAACGACCCTGCACACATTGAAGATATTCAAGTTGCATTGCCAATTAAAAACCTACCAACACCTTACAAGCAATGGGTAAGCATGTTGCACTCTCGTTGTTTACCAACTGAAGGAAATTGCAAAGTATTTACCGCTAAAGATGGTACCGATTACGCTATGCATCAGCGTTAGTAAGCGTTAGTAAGCGTTAGTAAACACTGTTATTAAGGCTGACATAATTGTCAGCCTTTTTGTTATCAACAATTCTACCGCCACCCTTCTTAGAGTTCCTCATCATTTATCGCACCAATAATTTGCTGTTCTTGCACTAAAACAGACGCGACCCTACATTTTAAAACAGTAAGCCACTGATTTTAAATAGGTTCAATCATGGTCTAACTCTTGCGACGTCTTATCTGTGTTTATCATCCCTATAGGAATATAAAATGAATAAAGAACAAGTCGTTGAAGCCATTGTATTAGCAAAACATGCACGTCAATTAAGTTGGCAAAATATTGCTGATGAATTAGGAATGGGCTGTGTTTGGGTCACATCAGCTTGTTTAGGGATGAACAGCATGCCAGAGAAAGTGGCAGAAAAACTGTGCCAGTTACTGGAGCTTCCTGCAGGATCACAAGCTGCACTTAAGGCCTATCCCACCAAAAAATGGCAACGTGATGTACCACAAGATCCGCTAGTGTATCGTTTATATGAAGTGGTTGGTGTTTACGGTGAAACGCTTAAAGAAGTCATCCAAGAACAGTTTGGCGATGGCATTATGAGCGCCATTGATTTTTCTATGGATGTTGAAAAGCAAACAGATCCGAAGGGCGACAGAGTGGTGATCACCATGAATGGTAAGTTTTTGCCTTATAAAGCTTGGTAATTATCGTTAAAAATGAATTAAGCTGAGCGGTTGAGTAAATACTATTAACTTTGAAATCTTGGGGTTAGCTTTTTACATTAAGTCATATTCAGCTTAATTCAGCAAAGCAATGACTAATCCTAGCCCCAACAACAAAGATAACCGCTGCCAAAATAAAATCGGGTCTTTATCAATAAAAGGCACGTTCTCTCGAGTCGCTTTAGGGTGTGGGTATTTGAGGTTATAAATAAACTCAGATACTTCTGCGGTGCGATTTGCGGGATCCACTGCCAGGGCTTTTTCAAGTGCATAATCAACCCAGTGAGGCACGACAGCATTTCGACTTCGTGCTGGAATATATCGCAAACTTTGTTGCGCTTTTAATGTTGTCGCCTTAGCAACATTCGCGTCATAGGGTAAATAACCAGTGAGCATCTGATAGGTAATCACCGCCAGTGAGAAAATATCACTGCGATTATCCCCTAACTCCCCAATAAAGTACTCTGGACCACTGTATTGTGCGGTGCCTAGCATGTGATCATCAACCCCTTGGGTTTCAATGATTCCAGCCACTGCCGCCGCACCAAAGTCGATAATTTTAATCACACCTGCAGTATCTATCATAATATTTTCAGGGCGTAGGTCTTGATGAACCATTTCTTGTCGGTGCAAAGCTTGTAAGCCTCGGGCAATTTGAATAACCAGATTTCTCACTGTGTCTAAGTCAGGTTGAGCGTGGTCATGGATCCACTGGGCCAAAGTACAGCCTTCAACATACTCTGTTACTGTATAAAGGTATTGTTTAGGCGATGTTGATACGAATGATTTTAATAAGTGAGTGTTAGATACTCTTTGTGCCACCCAATCTTCCATTAACAAGGTTTCTAAATGACCTTCATTGTGGCGCATTTCATCAGAAGGAACCTTAATGACCACCCGCTGGCCTGATGCTTTATCCTGAGCAAGGTAAACTCGACTGCGACTGCTAACATACAATTCACGCTGAATGGTAAAGCCTTCGAACTCTTGTTCGCTATGCAAAGCGGGCGGTAAAGGCAGTTGAGTCAACAATTGTTTAAACTCATTCACCTCATGGCTAGGCAACCCATCAACGCTGACAATTTGGATTGTCAGATTATCATCCCCCCCAGCAGCCAACGCTTGCGCCACCAAGTCTTGCGCAACTCGATCAAAATCAGCACCTTTTGCATCAATAGCTTTTTTATCAACAGGAGTTGTAACTGCACTAGCCCTTTTCTGCCCTCGTTCGACCTCTTGAATAATCGCATCAGCAATGACTTTAGCAGATAAAAACTCATGTACTCCGTCTGTCGTGAGCACAAAAATGTCGCCCTGTTTAACCGGATGAGCATGATAATCACAGCTTAACAATGGACTAATACCTAATGCTTGGCTCAGGTAACTTGTATCACCAACATAACGGCGATGATCCTTAGTCAATTGCTCTAATGACTGACCACTTAATTGATAAACACGTGAATCGCCACAGTGAAATAAATGCGCGGTATTAGATTTAAACACTAATGCGCTGAAGGTGCAGACATAACCTTTATTCGCATCATGGCGGTGCAGACCTTGTTGGCCTTGAGCAAACAACCAATGATTTAAGGCCTGTAAGACTTTATGTGCGGAGGTTTTAACCGACCAAGCGTCAGAGGTTGCATAGTAATCATTAAGAAAGTTACTAATCGCGGTTTCGCTAGCAATATCACTGACGTCACTGCTACTAATACCATCGGCAATTGCGACCACGGCACCTTTACTATTAAGCTGTGGGCTTTTCGGCTGTCGGCTGCCACAGCAATCTTGGTTAACAGGTTTAACCCCGCTAACGCTATGTTGGGCAATGGTCAGTTTGAGTGTTTTAGACATAGAAAATAAAAATGCTCTGCTACCGTAAGCTAAACCTGCTTAATGGCACAGAGCATTAATCATCAAAAGCTTATGCAAGCTTTTCCCGGCGTGCTTGTTCACGCTTACGTGCTGGGCTTTCTTTTACATGAGTAAGATAAAGCGGTAAACCAACTAACACAAATCCACCAACTAAATTACCAAGCGCGGTAGGGATTTCATTCCAAACAAGGTAATCCATTACAGTGAAGTCTCCGCCCATGATCATTGAGAATGGGAACAGGAACATGTTCACAATTGAGTGCTCAAACCCCATAAAGAAGAACAACATCACCGGCATCCACATCGCCATCATTTTGCCACTTGCTGAAGTTGAAATCATTGCACCAACAACCCCCATAGATACCATCCAGTTACATAACATGCCACGGATGAAAATGGTCATCCATCCAGCAAAGCCATGTTCCTGGTAACCTAAGGTTCGTGACTCACCAATACTACTGACTTTCGCAGCCAACACACCACCATCGGTGTTATATCCATAAGTCAAAATGAACGATGCAAAAAAGGCCACAGTAAGGGCGCCGGCAAAGTTACCCACAAAAACTAAACCCCAATTACGCAGCATTTGGTCGACAGTACAACCATTTCGTTTATCTAACACAGCTAATGGCACCAGAGTGAACACCCCAGTCAATAGATCAAACTTCATTAAATACAGCATAATAAAACCTACAGGGAACAAAATTGATCCCGTAAGTAAGCTGCCTGTCTTAACTATCACAGTTATGGCAAAAAATGCCGCCAGACCTAAAATTGCCCCCGCCATAAAGGCACGGACTAAAGTGTCCTTGGTTGACATGAAGATTTTCTGCTCACCTGAATCGACCATTTTTACGGCGAACTCTTTTGGTTCAATATACGACATAGCTACACACTCCTAGACTTAATTCTGATCATGTTTTGCCAGTTCTATGCCATTATTAAAAAACCAAAAGAAACAAGTTGTTAACATATTGTGATGCTATAAGTTATTTATCTAAAGCACTATAATAGTTCGTTATTTGTTCAGCTCGCCCTAAAATGGAACGTTACAATTTTCCCGCTGTATCTTGTATTTATTGTTCTTTTTTATCTATTAAGGCCTAAAAAACCGCGATTCTTGAGACACTTGATTTAACGGTTTTTGAGAGTCAATTTCAGCCGCTGAATTCACTTCAGTGATCAAGAAAGTGAGTTCATCACGTGCATTACCTGCTGTCATGCCAAGATTATCTCTCATTACACTGGTGACCGTTACTGGATATTCCAACTGTTCAGCCGCCTTAATCAATACCAAGGTTTCGGTTTCAATCTCAAATTCATAAGCAGACACGTTGTCATAAGCAATACTGATATTATAAAAAGCCGCTTGCTGAGTTTTATTACGTATTTTCAGTAAATAACTATTCTCTATCACTTCATTATCCGACTGACTATTGATCACGCGATACAGACTTTGGCGATCACGAATTACATTTAATTGAATATCAGTGCGACTATTCAAATCCATCACAATAAGCACCAACATCACTAATAGCGCACTCGCATAGCCCAGCGCTTTGACTGACCAGATAGACGGTTTCTGGCCTTTCTCAAGGGCATTTTCGCTGGTAAAGCTAATAAGGTTTGGCTGATAACCAAACTTTTCCATCGTTTGATTACATGCATCAACGCAAGCACCACAATTAATGCACTCATATTGCAGTCCATTACGGATATCAATACCAGTTGGACAAACATCGACACACAAATGACAATCAACGCAGTCACCTAAACCTTCAGGTTTAACGACTTTGTCGATGTCTGTTCCTCTTTTATTGCGCTTACGAGGACCACGATTTTCACCTCGAGCCGCGTCATAACTGACCGTTTTAGTGTTCGAGTCGAACATCACCGCCTGAAATCGTGAATAAGGGCAGCAATGCAAGCACATCATCTCTCGCATCCAACCCGCATTTAAGTAAGTACAGTGTGCAAAAAACCACACCCAGACTCCGGTCCAAAAACCACTGCTAAAAGTGAAAATATCAATATACAAGTCGCGTGCAGGCATGAAGTACCCCATAAAACCACAACCTGTCACTAATGCAATGAACGCCCAAGCAGTATGCTTTGACAACCTTTTGCCCACTTTAGATGCAGATAACGGCGCATTATCTAATGCAGTACGGTGATGATGATTACCTTCAATTTTCGCTTCAACCCACATAAACATAGCTGTCCAGGCAGTTTGCGGACATAAAAAACCGCACCAAACTCGGCCCCAATACACAGTGACAAAAAACAGCGCGAATGCCGCGGCCATGAACACCCAGGCCAACACAGTGAAATCTTGCGGCCACAAGGTAATATTAAAAAAGAAAAACTGCTGCTCGGTCACATCAAGCAAAATGGCCTGACGCCCGTTGAAATTGATGAAAGGGATAATGAAAAAAATGGCTATTAGCAAAGTATTAGTGTGCTGACGGATCTTTTGAAACACGCCTTGCTGTTCCCGCACATGAATTTTGCCTGAAGCGCTAACATTAACAACGGGAATACGCAGGGTGGAAGAAGTGGGTAACCGACTTGATACTGGCTCTGACGATACTGGATCTGACATTGTGTGGTTCCTAGTTTTCTCTTATTAGCTGTACGCTAAATAGCAAAACCTGCGCCAATCACAATAAAAACATAACCACCTGATTTTAATCACTATAAATAATATCTGCTACTTAACAAGTCACGACATATCACCAATTGGCGATATACCGTGACTCAATCGAACTTATATTTCTGTTTAACCAAATCATCTAGCGGCTAATGGATAACTTCTTCATTCTTGAACGTAAGGTACTTGGCGGCATATCAAGCACGGCAGCTGCGCCATGAGCCCCAGAAATTCGCCATTGAGTAGCCTCTAGCGTTTTGACAATATGTGCAGCTTCAGCTTGCGCCATAGTGAGGGATTGATTAGTCGATAAGTCAGTTTGTTGAGCAGAGTTAAGCGATAAGCTCTTAAAATCAAGCATTTGAGTTTGCGTCAGAATGATTTCGCGCTCAATTAGGTTTTGCAGTTCACGTACATTGCCAGGCCAAGCATATTGCTGAAGTTTCTTTAAACCTTGGGCGCTAACTTTAGTAATTTTCTTGCCAAGCTTCTGACTTAAAGAAGCGACTAGGTCGCTGACTAATGCAGGTAAATCTTCACGACGTTGTCGTAAGGGCGGCACGATAATAGGAAACACATTGAGTCGATAGTACAAATCCATTCTAAACAAACCTTGCTCTACTCGTGCTTGTAAATCGTGATGAGTTGCGGCGATTAGTCGAATGTTGACCTTAATCGTTTCGCTGCTACCAACTCGCTCAAAGGCCTGCTCTTGGATCACTCGCAATAGCTTTGACTGTGCTTCAAGGCTTAATTCGGCAATTTCATCGAGAAATAAGGTGCCATTATGGGCCAACTCAAATCGGCCTTTGCGTCTGCTAACTGCACCAGTAAAAGCGCCTTTTTCATGACCAAACAGTTCACTTTCTAATATCGATGCAGAAAAGGCCGCACAGTTCACGCTTACTAAAGGATGATCTTTTCGATGACTTAATTGATGAAGGCTTCGTGCCACCAGCTCTTTACCAGTGCCATTCTCGCCGCAAATCAACACGGTACTGTCGGTATTAGCCACTAGGTTGATTTGCTGAGTTAAATGGCTAATTGCTTGGCTGTTACCAGATAACCCCATCGCACCTTGCTTTCCTTGAAGCTCAGTAAGTAAATATTGATTTTCAGAGGCGAGTCGCTCCGACAGTGCCTGCACCTGTGCTAATGCCTCGCGCAGGGAGTCTTCGGTATGTTTTTGTATACTGACATCTCGAAATATCGCGATGACTCCAATCAATACACCGTTATCATAAACAGGGGTTGAACTATAATAAACGGGGAAGCTAGTGCCATCTTTACGCCAAAAAACATCCTCCGATACCTGACGAGCAACACCATCGTGCAAGGTTCGGTAAATGGGGCAATCATGCTGAGGATAAGGGCTACCATCAGCGTGACTATGGTGATGACAGTCATGAATATTTCTGCCAATTAATTCAGCACTTTCCCAGCCTGTCATTTGTTCTGCTGCTGGGTTAATAAATACGGCATTGCCATTGAGATCAAAGCCGTAAACACCTTCGGTTATCGCATTTAGCAATAAAGTGTTCTCAGGCAAAAAGTGAGGGGTAGCTAAGTTTGCTGACGTTGTCATCTCTAATACCATCTGTAAAACTCATCATTAGTGCGGTTATTATAATCAAGTCACGATATTTCGCGATTAAAATATCACTCAAGCGCCGCAACACGACAAAAGTTATTCTAGCTGATGGTTTTTCATCTTCTGTTATCGTTCAATGTCTTTCGAATTGCTACAATAGACCATCAACTTTTTGAGTGACTGTTCATGACTAGTGGTTTTTCTGCGCAATTCAAATTATGGCTATTTATTGCTGTAGGTTTGATATGTTTAACGCCAATTATCTCCTCTCCAATAGCCTTGCTAATGGGCTTTACTCTTGCCAGCTTAGGTATGGTGCCAGTCAGTATCGATTTAAATAAAGTCACCAAAAAGCTATTGGCTTATTCTATTGTTGGCTTAGGTTTTGGTATTAATTTACCTGAAGCAATTTCTGCAAGTAGCAATAACTTAGGCTTAATCGTTGGCTCTATTTTTTTCACCCTTATATTGGGTTTCGGGTTAACCCGATTAATGAAGTTGGAAGATAAAACTGGCCACTTGATTAGCTGTGGCACCGCGATTTGTGGTGGCAGCGCGATTGCCGCTGTCGCGCCTGCGATTAATGCTAAGAATGATCAAATTGCTGTATCGCTCGCCTGTATTTTTTTACTCAATTCAGCCGCATTGTTCCTCTTTCCAACCATTGGTCATGCATTATCATTGAGCCAGTATGACTTTGGGGTTTGGAGCGCGATTGCAATTCACGATACTTCTTCAGTTGTTGGCGCTGCGTCAGCTTATGGCGATGAAGCTTTAAAAACGGCAACCACGATTAAGCTAGCTCGCGCTTTGTGGATAATTCCAATCGCTTTACTCAGCGCCATCGCGTTTGGTGGTGATAAGTCAAAAATATCTATTCCGTACTTTATTGGTTTTTATTGTTTAGCTATTTTAACGGCTTATTTTATTCCCCAAGGCCAACCTGTCTATGACGTGCTTTTTAGCGTATCAAAGCAATTATTGATTGTGTGTTTATTCTTGATTGGTGCGGGTATCACAGTCAGTAAAATGCGCGCCAATGGACCTAAGCCTCTGTTGTTAGGCGTACTACTCTGGCTAGCAATTGGCAGTTCATCACTGGGTTATATTTTATGGATAAGATAGTGAAGGATAGTGAAGGATAGGAAAAACAGTAAAGCAGCACGAAATCTAGCAATGTGAATATTGCTGGGAGGTCGCTACTCTGCGTCCTGTGATGCTTGTGTCTGAATATAGGGCTTAGCTAACGCGAGCCCAATAAGCCCGCCAAAAGCTAATAGCTCTATCACTGCACGGGTTAGTCCTGTTGTTTGCACAGAAGCAACAATAGCAATAATGCACAAGCTGATAATCGCGATAGCTTTGTATATTTTTATTTTAGATTGGGGTTTTAACCCTGCTTTAAACAATGAAATCATCATTGCCTCGATTTAGGATACTCAAGGCAATTATCGGAAGAGTCTATTTAAGCCGCCAATACTGATTATTTCTAAGTTATGCTGAATTACACTGTAGTCATTTAAAGACAGGCTTATTGGATAATTTAAATAGTAACTTTTTCAATAAGTAATACAAAAATAATAGCTAAGCCGTCTCAGAATTTACGCCGTGTGGCTGTTAGCTAATTTATGAGACACATCTTCTGCTGGGTTGATAAATATACTCGTAACCATCCAATGACTGGCGATTGAAAAGACGCAATAAGCGCTGAAAAAATAAAAGCCAGGTTCAAATTGAGCAGTGGTCTTTAATAATTCCCCCATTCCCGCTGAAGCATTACCCGCCATATAAACAACAATCAAAGCAACAACAAATACATCTGCCATTGACCACTTGCCAATAGCACTAATCACCTTAATCACACTTTGCTGCTGACGAGTAAACCATGGTAAGCAGATAACCAGCATGAGAAGTAGCTTTATTGCAGGAAACACCATGCTAAATATGCCAACTAAAGCTGCGACAAGCACATTATTTGACTGATAAAGCTCATTGACAGTATCGACAATGCTGCGGGTTTTATAAAACACCTCGACTTCGCCTTCAATGGAATCAAACCCAAACATATTAATGGCCATCTCCATCATGCTGCGAGCACTACTTCGCGAACTTTCAGATAAACTGTCGGTAAACATATTGACCCCAGTTTCAACCAACTCAGCTTTTTCGATGCTGCCTTGAATGGTCAAAATAGGTTGTGTCACCCCAGGAATAAGCAACGCTAAAGAAAGTAGAATGACACTAATGCTAACCAAAGATTTCATTTTATCTCCGAAAATGGATTGAGAGTAAGTCAAAGGGAATATACAACAAGAAAGCTAAAAAGGGTGACGCTGGTGAATGGGAGCTATCAAAAAACACAGGTAAGTTATTAACTTCAAACGCTCTCATGAGTGTTCATTGAGCATTTGTATTTATTGTGAATTAATAAAATGGGCTAGGGTCGACTTCGAGCGAACGAGGAGATATACCCCGCTCAATATTTAAATCTGATTTACGTAAATCAACAAAGGTGACATCGGTATAACGTCGATGCTTTTGCGAATAAAAACACTTCACCACAGGGTTTAATGCATCACGTCCCTTTGATTCCCACACAATGCCAACTCTTTCATCAGACAATTGCACTAGTGAACCCACAGGGTAAATCCCGACGCAGCGGATGAACTCATAAACGAGTGTTTGATCGAGATGAAATGGGGTTAACTTCATTAAGATTTTAAACGCAGCCGCAGGACTCATTGCTTCTTTATAGCAACGAGTAGCTGTCAAGGCATCAAAGATATCAACAATACAGCTCATACGGCCATGTTGTGGTATTTCATCACCTTTAAGGCCATTGGGATAACCGTTACCATCTAGCTTTTCATGATGCATTAAGCAAACATCTTTACTCACTTGCGATAAACCCGTGGTTTCTTGCATGATATCTCTTGCGTACACCTGATGCATTTTGATTTCTTCAAACTCTTCATCAGTCAGTTTGCCTGGTTTGTGGAGGATCTTGTTATCCACTTGAATTTTACCAATATCATGCAAAATTCCTCCCACAGCCATTTCTTTCAATAATGCTTTATCGAGATTTAGATGCTTACCAAATGTCACCAGCAAAAATGCCACATTGACAGAATGCTCAAGTAAATAGGCATCTTTTGTTCTTAACGCTGAAACACACTTTAATGCATCGGCATCATCCATCACTGATTCAATCATTTTGTCTGCAATATCTTCAAAAGGCGCGACTTCAACCGCTTTACCTTCATAAGTTTCAGACAGCACTTTCCGCACGAGGTTTTTCGCCTCAGAGAGAATTTTCTTCGCTTGAGTTTGCTTAGTTTCGCGGGTAGCTACTGGTTTTCGTGCTAATTTAGCTGAATTGTTTTTCTTTAAGCCACAACTATCAGATGAACGCTCAACATCCACCCAAACAGCTTTGATACCTGCTTTATCCAGTTTCGCAATTGAGTCACGATGCTTAATTTGCCCCGCATTGCTAATGGCCACTTTGCTTTCTTTACGGTCAATCGCTACCACAAACATCCCTAAACCTAAGCGGCTTACTGGAATGCGAATGACATCTTTTGACTCATCAATCTGACTCATTAACGGGTAAATCTCCGAATACGGTAAAGAAGTAGTAGTGAATAATGCTAATACTTATGACTTAAAATGTTAAATATGTAAATTTAGTATCGTTATTTTATCCTGTCTCGACTAAATACTCCAAATAAAATGTACTAATCTTTAACAGTGTTCAAATTCAGACAGTTAGCGGGATTGATTATCATTATCGCCCATTTTTATAGATTATATTAGCAATTAAGATCACAGCAATTGCGGCTTAAGATTGACAGTTTTTGAACCCTTCATTAACTTAAGGCATAATTTACATAAACCCATATTACTCTTCCTCATTTCATCAATTTGAGTTATCAACTATTGGAGTCTTTGTTGCCTAGCCACATTTTTTCTGAGCAATTTAGCCAGTTAATCGACAAGCTAAACGCTATGAAGTTGGCTCACGCCAAAGAACACATAGTGCAGATTTCTGTGGAAGCAAAGTCAATTCCATTACTGTCTTGGTTAGGTGCTCAAACACAGTATCCACGAATTTATTGGCATGGGCGTGATAAACAGGAAGAAGTAGCCGCTATTGGCGCCTGTAAAGACTTCAAACAAGAACAAGAAATTGATGATGAATTACTGTCATCGATTTACCAATCACAACGCGGTAAAAGCAGTAATCAAGATATTCGCTATTATGGCGGCGTCGCGTTTGATCGCACAGTAGAATGCTGGCCTGATTTTGGGCGCACACGCTTTGTGCTGCCACGTATCGAACTTCGACGTCATGGCAATATTGTCAAACTCTTGGTCAATCTTAATTTTGAAGATACAGATCAACAAACTGAATGCGAAGCAGCGATTGAAGCCATTAAACAGTTAAAACCTGCAAAGCCATTATCTCCTCCTAACAAGTTACCGTTAATGGGCCGTAGCGACTTACCTAACTATCAACGTTGGAAAGAGCTGGTTGAACAGGTCACTCAACCAAAATTCAATCAAACCACACCTAAAGTAGTGCTGTCTCGTCAAACTCAACTTGAAATTAATGATGTTGTCGACCCTTGGATGGTGCTGGCATGTTGGCAAGGCAGAAACCCAAATAGTTTCCAATTTGGCTTTCAGTTCAGCCCAGACAGAACCTTTATATCATGCTCGCCTGAGCGCTTATATTTGCGTAGACAAAAAGAATTGTTTACTGAAGCATTAGCTGGGACGACTGTGCGTGGGCTCAATCAGGAAGAAGATGAATTTTTAGCTAAACAGCTTTTAGAAGACTCAAAAAACAGCCATGAAAACCAATTGGTTAGACAAGAGATTGTTGATGTACTCACCCCGCTGAGCAATTATGTTGGTGCTGATGAATCAGCAAAAATCTTTAAACTCACCCATATTCAGCATTTACATCGCTCAATTCGCGCAGAGTTAAAAGCAGGAGTAAATGACTTTCAATTACTTCAAGGCTTACACCCAACACCTGCGGTTGGCGGTTTACCAAAAGAATCGGCACTCAGTTTTATCCGCCAACGTGAAGGATATAATCGCGGTTGGTATGCTGGAGCCTGTGGTTATTTGAACAAATATGAAAGTGAGTTTTCGGTGGCTATTCGCAGCGCCTTAATCGAACCGGGACGAATTAACCTGTTTGCAGGTGCTGGTATTGTGGCAGGCTCAGATCCTCTTGCCGAATGGCAAGAGCTCGAAAATAAACTCACCACTATTTTATCCATATTGGTCGAGCTATAACGCTCTGCTAACTTAAGCCACTTAAATTTTAGCGACTTACACTTTAGCCACTTAACTAGTGCTTAGGTTTAGCTGACTAAACACCAAAAAACACAATTGATAGTTGCATCTTAATTTTTGCTCTCTATAATGCGTCCTCCTTGGCGTAGCTGACGATTTTTAATCCAATTTGGATAAAGAGCAAAACGTTCGCGATAATCAATCAAATAACACTGCCAACCTCATTCAAATACGGGTTCCCTCACCCCGTCTAACCCAATAAAAAGGCTACAACATGTTAAAACTAACGCAGGCGCAATGTCGTCGAGCACTGATGTTTCTTGTCAGTTTTCATATCATTATTATTTGTGCCAGTAACTACTTGGTACAACTACCTTTTCAAATATTTGGCTATCACACCACTTGGGGTGCTTTCAGCTTTCCGTTTGTATATTTAGCCACCGACTTAACGGTCAGAATATTTGGTCAAAAAGCAGCTCGGAGTATTATTTTTAAAGCTATGCTGCCAGCGCTTGTGATTTCCTATGTTATGGGGGTTATTTTCCATAATGGCGCTTTTCAAGGTACAGATTCATTAGCTCAATGGAACCAGTTTGTATTTCGTATCGCCTTCGCCAGCTTTGTCGCTTACTTAGTCGGTCAGTTAATGGATATCACTGTATTTGCCAAAATGCGTAAAGCAAAAGCATGGTGGATTGCCCCTGCGGCATCAACCTTATTTGGCAACCTCGTTGATACTATTGTCTTCTTCAGTGTGGCTTTCTATGCCTCTACAGATACCTTTATGGCTCAACACTGGCCTGAAATTGCCATGGTGGATTATGCATTTAAACTTATTGTCAGTTTAGGTTTGTTCCTGCCTGCTTACGGTGTATTGCTCAAAGTGCTCAGCGAAAAGCTGATTACTACCAGCGCAAACACTGAAGAGAATAACGGCGATAAACCAGCTATAAGCTAGCTATATCGGCACTATTTATCGCCTTCGTCTTGCTTAAGCTCAAAATGATTGGCGATAATTTGATCGATACTGCACTTTTTAATCACTACCACGACCCAACTGGTACGATGAGATATAATGCTTAGGTGTTTTTTACCGTTTAAATTATCCATGCTAGATAGTTCAGAAAAGTTCTACTGTAAGCATGATAAGCTTATCGGCCTTGCGGAAGATTAAATGTTAAATATCCAAATCGAAGCTCATACAGAGCTGACAGCTGAGCTAGCTGAAAAAATTGCCTTATTAACCGCTCAAATTAGTGAGCTAGATCGTACTCAAACGATTGAATCTATTGAGCAAAGACTGAGTAACAAGACCAGCTTAATTTTACTGACTTATGTTGAAGGTGAGCTGGCTGGTTTTAAATTGGGGTATCAAATTGAAGCGCATTGCTTCTACAGTTGGTTAGGTGGTGTAGTGGCTGATTTCAGAAATATTGGTCTAGCAAAATCTATGCTTGAATACCAAGAGAAATGGGCTGCAGCACAGGGGTTTAGTCGTCTAGAAGTGAAAACCCGTAATCAATATAAAGCGATGCTGAATATGTTAGTGGCGAATCAATATCAGATCACACAGGTTGAAAGCCACAGCAATATTGCTAAAAATAAATTACATTTACAAAAGTCGCTTTAAATCATTAATTTAACGACTTTTATGAAATGAAAAATGAAGAGTGTGTTCAATTACGGTGCTTTTTTATAACAAAATTGAAAAATATTGAGCAATTGACTTGCAAACGCAAATGATAATGATTACTATTTGGTTGCGTTCCAAAACTCAGTAATGTTAATAGCTTCATCTCCTATTAAATACGCTGAATTAGCACATCATTGCTCATACACTCTTTAAACGCCAGGCTCATCACCTGGCTTTTTTTCGCCTAAAATTTAGTGGTTTAAAAACCTCTACTCGTGCCTTGTAGTCAGCTTTTAATTTCCGATTATATCTTTCCTTATTATCGTTCAGTGAATAGCGCAGATTAAGCTCTTTCGTTAAACGCCCTCTCGTTATCTATTTCCCTAATCGACTTTCCATTAATGAGCATGCAAACACCCACATTTGATCCCCTTGGATACGACATATATACAATTGATGTAACAGTCTGTTTTTGAATGAAAAAACTAAAAATAAGATTAAAAATCAATACAGCAGGGACTAAAAAGGTTGTAAAGAGAATGTAAAGTAGGTAATTAATTTGAATAAATGATTGCAAACGATAATGAGAATGATTATTGTTTATGTGCGTTCCAAAGCTCAGTTAAGATAATAGCTTCATCTCCTATTACCCCTACTGAGTATGCAAGCACGACATTGCTCACACACTCTTTGTGGCCGGGTTCATCACCCGGCTTTTTTTTGCCTATAATTCGTGTTACGTCTTAGCTGTACCACATTTGTCACCTCACACTTGCCACATAGCATTTGTCGCATAAGATTAAATGACACCCATAAATTAGCCATTCGTGTCATCTACTGCACCAAAATGTAAGCCATCATAAGGATTATCCGCTTGCTCTTCTTTGGCTTTATTATAAATACCAATAGAGAAAACTGTGCCCTTTCCTAATGTCGATTTAACTTCAATGGTGCCGCCAATGCGCTTAATAATACCGTAGCTCAACGATAGGCCTAAACCTGTTCCATCCTTGCGGGTGGTGTAAAATGGATCGAAGATTCGACTTAAGCGCTCTGGTGCAATCCCCACACCTTCATCTTCTACTTCTACTTTTACGCCCACCACGCTTCCATTTTCTATCCAGTCATCAGCTCTAATCCAGATCTTGCCTTTACTCTCAATTGCATGAGCAGCATTGACCACTAAATTAATCAACACCTGAATAACCTGAGGGCGGTTAACTTGGACCTCTGCGGTTGTATTGACTTGCTGAATCAGTTCTACTTTTTGCTTTTCAATCGAATGTCGAACCAGAACTAACACTTCTTCAATCATTGACTGTACTTGATGCATCTCAAGTGGGGCATTAAATTCACCAGGACGGCTGTATTGCAACAAACTGCGAATAATCGTGCTTATTCTACCAACCTGTTGGATCACTAACTCAATTTCTTCTTCAACCACATTTGCATTGGGGCCAAGTTCGTATTTCATCAACTCCATGTTACCCAAGATCACTGCCGTCGGATTATTAATCTCATGGGCAATACCAGCAGTTAACTCACCTAATGCCGTCAGTTTTTCATTGGTGACTAACTGTTGGCGAGTTTCATTGAGTAAGGCCACATTGCGTTGTAACTCTTCAGTTTTGTCTTGCAAGCTGCGAGTTCGTTCTTCTACTTTGACTTCAAGCTGCTCAGCAGCAGACTGTATCTGTAAGTTACGGCGCTGCAGTAAATCCAACATATGATCAAATTGTTCAGCTAGATTAGAAAGTTCATTATCCCTATCTAATCCAAGCTCACCAATCCGCAAATCTCGGCCTGATTGCACCGCTTTTACCACATGGTGAATACGTTCGATGGGTTCAAGTAAGCTGTTTGCCCCTCGATACACCAGAAAGCCAGACACCAAGAGCACTAACATTAATATGGTGCCCAGTTCGATGATGTTTAAGATATAGGTGTGAATGAATGGCGCTTCAGAAAAGCCGGTGTAAATCATACCTATTCGTTTTCCACGCACATCTTCTAACGGTGAGTAACCTGAAATAAACCAATCATTTAATACGAAAGCACGATCAACCCATGGCGTGCCGTCAACCAACACCTTTTGACGAACTTCTTCGGATACTAATGTGCCTAACGCCCGTGATTGGAGATCTTTATTCGGAGAGAACATGTCCATAGGCACATTGGTGCTAATCCGTGCATTATCTAAAAAGATAGTCACGGTACCTATTGAGCGCTCAGGTAATGTACCTTTGTCGTAAACAAGATCCCGAATGTGGTCGACAATAACCGTATCTCGATTGAACAATGTTGCCCCATCCAAATACCAGCTTACTTGACCTGATTCATCAGCAATCGGCAGCAGTGTCCGGCTTAACATGCCCCGAGTTTCAGCAATCTTTGTAGGCTCTTCTGCACGCATAGTTGCAGACAATGGCACCCTTGCGAGTTTAGCTAAACTCGGATCTAACCTGTCTAATCGTTTAGCAGATAACACCATTAAACCTGATAAGGCTTTGTTTTCAACTCTAGGCAACATCTGACGTAAATCTGGATCGGCATTAGCTTCTTCGAGCCTGATTAATCGTAAGACATCTAACTGAAGAATATCTTTTTGCTGTTTGAGGTAACGATTGAGCGCGGCTAACTCACTTTGATTCCCTTTATCGACTTCTAGGAATGCATTTTGAAAATCCCAAGACTTACTAACATTAAGTAGTTGAATCTCTTGTTGCTTTTGAACCTGTTCTAAGGTGTTGGTTGCCACAGTTAAATCAGCTTTTACTTTCATAAACAGCTGCTTGCCTGTGTAGCTGATATTCCAGTAAATAGTGATGAAAACTAAACTGATCAAGGTGAGTAAAATCGGTAACAGAGTTAATATCAGGATGCGATAACGCACCTTGGCCTGCATTTGCTGCCAACTGACTCCAAAAAACTGACTAAAAACAGACACGATTTAGTCTTCCTTATCCGATTCGACTTCAAACCATTCTTTATATTTACGATCCAGTGTTTTACGCGAAACACCTAAATCTCTTGCTGCTGCAGACTTATTACCACTATGAGCATCAACAACGCTCATGACATGTTGCTTTTCAACTTCCTTTAGCGGCCAACTGAGTGGGTAGCCTGCTTGCGTTACCACTTCTGCTTGTTCATTTTTCTTCCAGTATTCTGCCGGTGGCTTACCCAATAAAATGCAGCGTTCAATCATATTACGCAGTTCACGGATATTACCTGGCCACTCATGTTGCTGCAGTACTTGCAAATCTTCATGACTCCATACGACTTCTTTAACTCCAAGCTCACGAGCAAGCTGCCAGGTAAAGTGATGGGTTAACTCAATCACATCTTCAGGGCGAGTACGCAGCGGTGGAATTAAAATATTTAAGACATTCAAACGATAGTACAAGTCACTCCGGAAATTCCCTTCGGCAACTTCCTCAGATAAAGTACGGTTGGTTGCAGCTAATACCCTGACATCAATAGCGACTTCTTTCTCGCTACCTACTGGTCTAATCGCTTTTTGCTCAAGTACTCGCAATAACGCAGTTTGCATTTTCATTGGCATCTCGCCAATTTCATCTAAAAAGATGGTGCCACCAGTCGCGAAATGAAATAACCCTTCTCGATTGCCTTTTGCACCTGTAAATGCCCCTGCAGTATGCCCAAACAGTTCACTGCCTAATAGCTCTGGCGCAATAGCGCCGCAGTTAACTGGCACAAAAGGACCTGTACGACCACTCAGTTGATGTAATTGTCTTGCAACTAATTCTTTACCTGTACCTGATTCGCCTTCAATCAAAACGACTGCATTGGTTGGCGCTACGCGCTCAATAACCTGTTTAACTTCAACCATTGCATCACTGTTACCAATCATGGTGGTTGAATGGCCACTGGATAGCTCTCGGCGCAACATAAAGTTTTCACGCTTAAGTAAGCGTCTTTCAATACAGCGGTCCACCGATGTCATCATTTGCTCTAAATGAAATGGTTTCATGATGAAATCAGATGCGCCAGCTCGTAAGGCTTTAATCGCCACATCCATATCGGCATAGCCAGTCATAAAAATGATATCTGAGCGGCGTTCTTTTTCATTTAAGGCTTCATGCCATTCTATGCCCGAACGATCAGGTAAACGAATATCGACAATCAATAAGTCAAAATGACCGCGGCTACGAAGCTTTTCAGCTTCTTCAATCGTTGAAGCCGTTTCGACTAACGCAAATTTCTTTGATAATGCCTTTCTAAGGAAGCTACGCATCCCTGGTTCATCATCAACAATCAAAACCGAAACTGCTGTCGGTAGTGGTTTTGAATTTGATTCATTATTGTTCATATGGCTTCTACTTTGGACATTTTGACTAGATTTAACATTATCGTACCATTAAAAATCTAGCTGTGGGTCAGTTTGCCCTACAGAATTAGACCCGTGGGACAATTTGTCTGTTAAACCTCAATTGAATGCGAGAGTTAGATCACACTTTTTAATTTTGTCGTGATCAACATTTTTCTGACTCACTCTGGCATAGTAATTGCCTTTGCATTTAACTGTTTTGGGCAACAACGCCCTCGTTTTCGAAATACATTAATTGGCACGGCTTGGTGTCAATGCAATTCAGTATTTTCAAGGAGCTAGAATGTTTAATTTTAAGTCAAGTTTAACCGCTTTAATCGGTATGGCATTACTGAGTAGCACAATGGTAAGTGATACCGTTGAAGCAAACGAAGTCATCAAATTAGCCACGACCACCAGCACGGATAACTCAGGACTTTTACGCGCTATTTTGCCGACTTTTGAAGCGGAATCTGGTTACAAAGTTCAAGTGATTGCAACGGGTACAGGTAAGGCATTAAAACTTGCACGTCAAGGAGACGTAGACGTAGTCATGACTCACGCTCCAGCAGCTGAGGCAAAATTTGTTAATGAAGGTTACGGTACGACGCCTCGTGGCATCATGGAAAATGACTTTGTGGTTTTAGGCCCGAAGAACGATCCAGCGAAAATGGCAGGCAGTACAGACGTTGTTGAAGCCTTCAAAAAAGTCGCTAAAACTGAGAATACTTTCATTTCTCGTGGTGATAATTCTGGCACCAACATGAAAGAGCTCGCAATTTGGAATGAAGCTTCTGTAACACCTGACTTTTCAGGCTATACTTCTATTGGTCAAGGTATGGGTAAGACTCTACTGATGGCAAATGAAAAACAAGCATACACCCTTACCGATCGTGGTACGTTTGTTGCTTATAAATCTAAATTAGATTTAACGATTACTTTCGAAGGTGGCGACGCATTAGCCAATCCTTATCAGATCATGTTAATTAATGCAGACAAATATCCTGATTTAAATCATCAAGGAGCGAAAGCATTGAGCGATTGGTTTATTAGCCCTAAAGCTCAGCAGATGATTAATGACTTTAAAGTTCAGGGAGAACAATTGTTTAAGGCAACATATAAGTAATGAATGAAGGCTGGTTAGCCCTAATGCAGCAAGCTTTTAGCTTGCTGCTTTCTTTAGATCCAGACGTATGGTCTATCATAAGTGTTTCTTTTTCGGTTTCTTTTGCGGCATTAATCATCACATTAATACCGTCGATTGTGCTTGGTTTTTTCCTAGCCTCTTATCGATTCCCAGGACGCTGGTTTGTCACTAATATCGTCCAAACACTTCAATCTATTCCTACTGTTGTTATCGGTTTGCTGGCTTACCTGCTGCTTACCCGAAATGGACCTTTAGGGGATTTACGCTGGCTGTTCACGCAAGAAGGTATGATCCTCGGGCAAATGATGATTTGCGCGCCAGTCTTAATCGCTTTATCCCAAGCCGCGTTTAGCAGTATTGATAAACGTGCTTATGAAACATCTCGTACGTTAGGCGCTTCATGGCAACGCGCTATTTGGACTGTTTGTCGTGAATTACGCGTGCCATTATTATTGGCAGTGATTGCAGCCTTTAGCCGTATTCTTACCGAAGTGGGTTGTTCGATGATGGTCGGCGGTAACATTCTGCATCACACTCGAAATATTCCTACGGCCATTGCCCTTGAAACCAGTAAAGGTGATTTTGCTCAAGCGATTGCTTTAGGCCTTGTGCTGTTAATTTTAGCCATTGTGATTAACTTCGCTATCGGCTCTTTGCGTGGTAAAGCCATGCCTAGGAGTCAATAATGACTGCTAAGCTCACTGCACAAAATGTCAGTATCAACTTTAAAGAGCGTAAGTTGTTTGAGTTCGATAATTTATCATTCTGCGAAGGGGATGTTATCTATCTTCAAGGTGATAACGGCTCAGGTAAGTCAACGTTAATGAAACTGATTGCAGGTATTATTAAGCCCAATTCAGGTGACGTTATCGCTACCGGTTTTGCGCCTAAAAAGTGGTGGCAATCTAATTCATTACTTGGCAAAGCTGTTTATTTACATCAACATGCATACCTGTTTGACGGCTCGGTTGAATACAACTTGCGTTACGCCTTACCAAAAACTCGTTTTAGCCCTCAAGAGTTACAAGCAAGAGTCGCTCAAGCGATTGAAAGTGCGCAACTTGGCTCATTACTAAAAAGTGATGCCACGGACTTATCTGGTGGTGAGAGACAGCGCCTCGCCATCGCAAGAGCATGGATAACTCAACCTAAATTACTCATGCTTGATGAACCGATTTCTAACATGGATAAGCAGTCACAAAAACTAGTTTTAGCCATGATTAATATTTTAAAACAAGAAGGTACTGGGCTGCTGATCAGTAGCCATCAAACCTGTGGTTTAACAGCTTTATGCCAAAAGCATTGGCATATCTCAGAGCAAAAAGTTGTTGAAAGTAGCCATATACCTAGCTTTGAACAATCTCAGGAGTTTCACTATGTCAGTGCAAATTGATGCGGTGATTTTAGCTGGCGGTATGGCCCGAAGAATGGGCGGTATCGACAAAGGTTTGGTTGAACTTAGCGGCAAACCAATGATTAGCCACACCATTGAGCGTGTTAAACCACAAGTTGATCGTATTATGATTAACGCTAACCGCAATCAAGATCAATATGCCGCTCTGGGTTTTGATGTGCTCAGCGATAAAGAAACAGGCTATTTAGGTCCTTTAGCTGGTATGGTCACTGCAATGGACAACACTCAAGCAGAGTTATTGTTGGTTGTGCCTTGTGATAGTCCAATGTTACCAAAGGATTTATGTGAACGTATGTATGCATCGCTTGTAGAAGCCGATGCCGATATCGCGGTTGCCAGCGACGGTGAATATCAACAACCTGTGGTCATGTTGCTTAAGCCGCATTTGAAAACATCAATGCAGGCATTTCTAGATGCTGGCGACCGTAAAATTTTCCTTTGGTATGAACAACACAAATATGTGGTCACAAGCTTTGCTGACCAACCCAATGCATTTGTTAATGTGAATACACTTGAACAAAAACTTGTCATCGAAAATGGCAAATAATCTGTGGCAACACAGTGATAAGCCAACAATGAGGTCTTTATGAGTATACCGTTTACCAATCCGCTAAGTATTCCAGTTCTCGGATTTTGTGCCTATAGTGGCACCGGTAAAACCACCTTATTAAAACAGTTAATTCCAGAGCTTAACCGCCGTGGCGTTCGTTTAGCTGTGATTAAACATGCTCACCACAACTTCGATGTTGATATCCCAGGTAAAGACAGCTACGAAATGCGCAAAGCTGGCGCTAAGCAGATGCTAGTCGCTTCACATGTACGATGGGCACTCATGACAGAAGATGCCGTAGAAGGCGATCCTGAACTGCCGCATTTACTCGCGCAAATCGAAGCCGATAAAGTCGATATCGTCTTGGTTGAAGGGTTTAAAAAGCTTGAGTTGCCGAAGATTGAATTACACCGAGCTGCACATGGGAAACCACTTATCCACACTCACGATGACAACATTGTTGCCATTGCCTGTTGTGATGAAACTGAAACCCCTGCGGAGCTAACGCGTTTAGACTTAAATAATGTCGGTCAAATTGCAGACTTTGTTATTGAATACCAAACCAATTGGCAAGCTCCAGCGCTTGAGTTACCTATTCCGACGACAGCAACTGCAGTCACTGATGAGCAAAAGTTCTTATCTGTTGCTCAAGGTTTAGAGCAGTTGATGACAATGGTTAAACCGCTGGCAGACAGCGAACAAGTCACCATTGATGATGCCGCGAACCGTGTTTTAGCAACAGATGCTATTTCACCTGTGAATGTGCCACAGCAAACTAACTCAGCAATGGACGGCTATGCTTTTGCTTATAGCCAAGATAACAGTCCTAGCAATCCTGTTTCGCCACTTAAATTAATGGGCGAAGTCCTCGCTGGGCATGAATACCCTGGCACATTAGCTGCTGGCGAAGCAGTACGTATCATGACTGGCGCAACAGTGCCTAATGGTGCTGATACTGTTGAAGCACGTGAATTAGTGATTGAACAAGATGGTCATGTGCAATTACAAGGCAAAGTTGAAGCCGGTCAGCATGTTCGCTTAGCGGGCGAAGATATTGCTAAAGACGCATTAGCCTTAGCAAAAGGTCATCGTTTGCAAGCTGCCGAACAAGGTTTATTAGCGTCACTGGGTTTAGCTAAAGCTGATGTCGTGAAGCAACCTGTTATCGCAGTATTCTCAACTGGCGATGAAGTCAGCCAACCAGGTGAGCCACTCAAAGCTAACTGCATTTACGACTCAAACCGTTACACCATCAAATCTATGGCGCAAAAACTGGGCTGTAAAGTTATCGATTTAGGCATCATTGAAGATAGTGAAGATGCGTTAACGAGTGCTCTGCAACAGGCTAGCGTTGATGCTGATATTGTGATCAGCTCTGGCGGTGTTTCTGTTGGTAATGCTGATTACATCAAAACCGTATTAGCTAAAATTGGCGCGATTAACTTTTGGCGTATCAACATGCGTCCAGGGCGACCTCTTGCATTTGGGACGGTGAACGACAGCTTATTCTTTGGCTTACCTGGTAATCCAGTTGCGGTAATGGTGTCATTTTTACAGTTCGTGCAACCAGCTATTCGCAAATTAGCGGGCGAAACCGACTATACACCACAGTATTTGCCTGCAATTACCGATAGTATGTTGCGCAGTAGAACAGGACGAACAGAATTTGTTCGTGGCCAGTATCATTTAAGCAATGATGGACGATTACATGTAGCCACTACTGGGGCACAAGGTTCAGGGATGTTGAACTCGATGGTAAAAGCAAATTGTCTGATTGTTATCGGTGAAGCCGAAGACTCAGTCATGCCAGGCCAACAAGTCTACATTCAGCCGTTCGCTGAACTGTTATAACTAACCATAAGATGTGCTAATTCATGAGTTTAATCGTCGACAAGTTTAATCGAAAAGTAGAATACTTACGTTTATCGGTCACTGACCGTTGCGATTTTCGCTGTGTATATTGCATGAGTGAAGATCCAAGCTTTTTACCCAAAGACCACGTACTAAGTCTTGAAGAACTCGCATGGATTGCACAAGCTTTTACTGAGTTAGGCGTGAAGAAAATTCGCCTAACAGGTGGTGAGCCATTAGTCAGAACTGACTGTGACAAGTTAATTGATTTGCTAGGTAAATTACCTGGCTTAGATGACTTATCGATGACCACCAATGGCTCTCGATTAAGTAAGCTTGCTCAGCCTATGCATGATGCAGGTTTGAAACGTCTGAACATCAGTTTAGACACTTTAAATCCTGAGTTATTCACTGAAATGACCCGCAACGGTAAAGTTGATCGCGTTATTGCTGGTATTGATGCCGCAAAAGCGGCTGGATTTAAACACATCAAAATCAACGCTGTTATTTTACGCGGTAAGAACGATCATGAAGTGATCGATTTAATTGATTTTTGTCGTGAACGAGAACTCGATATTGCCTTCATTGAGGAAATGCCATTAGGTGTTATTGATGAGCGTAAACGCAGTCGTCACTGCTCAAGTGAAGAAGTTAGAGGCATTATTGAAGATACTTATCCACTGATACCTTCAAGTAAACGCACTGGTGGCCCAGCTCGCTACTTTAAGATGGCAGACAGTGATATTCACATTGGCTTTATTTCTCCACACAGCAATAACTTCTGTCACGAATGTAATCGTGTCCGTGTCACCGTAGAAGGTCGTTTGCTGTTATGTTTAGGTAATGAAAACTCTGTCGACCTTAAGGCTATCGTACGTGAATTCCCTGGTGATATTGGCAAGCTGAAAGAGGCTATCATGGACGGTATTCAGCATAAGCCTAAAGAGCATTATTTTGGCACAGATGATGATGTGCAAATCCTACGTTTTATGAATTCCACAGGCGGCTAACCGTTCTAGTCATTCATATAAAAGGTGATGTTATCGATACATCACCTTTTTTATTGCTTTAATTTCCCGCGCAACTTGTCTTTTAAACCTCTCCTATGGGATAACTTTTTGCTATCGTGTTTTTGATATACACTGTGGCTAACAATCACTTACGCATTCACTTATGGCTTTATCTCGAAAGAAGTGGAATAACATTCTCATCATTGCCTGTGTATTTATGGTCGCAGTGTTAACCTTTATCGACTCCAAAACCAATAAAATGCCCGATGATGCTCATGTGCTTTTTGATGACAGTAATCAATTGACCCAATTACAGTTAAATGGTGTTTGGCTCAATAAATCGAATGGTATTTGGCGTTGTGCAGACAGTGTGTTGAATTGCCAATCGCTAGCGACAGCCTGGGAAGCATTAATGGTTTCTCCTGTTCAAATGACGGCAGGTGAGATCCAATCATTGCCAGCCTACGTAACACTATCCATCGCAATAAATCACCAACAGCAAGCTCAGCATTGGCAATATTACCCTCAAGCAGGTTATTTACAGTCAAGATCACAAAATTGGTACCAAATACCACCGAGCCTACGTAGCGAGCTAGAACCAGTGATTTCAAGCCAATAACTGATTTTCTATTCACGAGAAGCTCAACATCGTGAATCTCATAATACGTAGCTAACAGACACATAAACGGACTCATATGCCTGAATTACCAGAAGTTGAAGTAACCAAGCAGGGGATCTCACCGCACCTTGTCAATCAAACCGTGAGCGACCTCATTGTCAGAAATGCTTCCTTACGTTGGCCAGTGCCAGAGATATGTAAAAACATTATTGGCCAAACCATCAAACAAGTCCGCCGCCGCGCCAAATACTTGCTTATTGATACGGATGCCGGCGTCACCATCGTCCACTTAGGCATGTCTGGCAGCTTGCGGATATTACCCGCACACACTCCTGTAGAGAAACATGATCATATTGATCTGGTATTAGAAAACGGACGAGTGCTGCGATATAACGACCCGAGGAGGTTCGGAGCTTGGTTATGGTATGAGCTACCAGAAGAGGCCCACCCATTACTGGCTAAACTTGGCCCAGAGCCCTTAAGTGACGCTTTTAACCCTCTGCAATTACAAGCAGCATTAGCGAATAAGAAAAAAGCCATCAAGCTTTGCTTAATGGATAATCACATTGTCGTCGGTGCAGGAAACATATATGCAAACGAAGCATTATTTGCTGCAGGCATTCACCCTCAAGCCGCTGCGGGGAGCATTGATATTGAAAGGCTAACGATACTAGTCACTGAGGTGAAACAAATCCTCGCCCACGCTATCAAACAAGGTGGCACCACACTAAAAGACTTCACCAATGCTGATGGTAAGCCTGGATATTTTGCCCAAAAACTTCATGTTTATGGTCGAGGCGGGGAAAGTTGTACTGAATGTGGCAATTTACTCAGTGAAATAAAGCTGGGTCAACGCACCACAGTATTTTGTGGGCTTTGCCAAACTAACTAATAGTATTAATCACACAGAACCATTGAATCAATAAAAAAGCCTCAAGATACTTGAGGCTTTTTTATTGATGAAGCGGCTTTTATAAGCTTGGTTGCTAGAATTTATATTGATAACGAGTAAACAGCGTACCGTCCGTTTCTGTATCATCCACTTCAAATTCAGACTGAGAAATACTGCCACCAAATGTCATCATGCCACTTAATAAAGGCATCCGATATGATAGTTCCAACATCAATAAATCTTCTTTAGGTGGTTGCGGTGCCCACTCGGTATTTGGCGTTTCACCATCTTTATTTAGCTGCGCATAACGCAAAATAGAAGTAAACGCATGACTATTTGAGAACTGACCAACTAGCCCAAGTGCATAAACTTGTGCATCACTGTCATATGTACTGCCAAATGCGCGCCCATGGTAACGGGAGCCACTTCTATAAGTACTATGCTCATAGAAACAATTAAATTGCTCTGAATCTTCACCACAAAAAACCATGGTATCAGTGTATTCAAAAAACAATTTATACTGCTGAGAATCAAAGCTGAAACGAGTATCTACTCCGTACATCTTTCCGCAATCGACAATCTCCCATGGCTGGCCTTTAGAGTCCTCACAGGTTCGCTCTAAGAAAATGCCAACAGGTACGTCCCAAAAGGTTTCTGAATAACGTACATCGAAACCAGCCATTTGGTTGCCATAGTTAGAACAATCGCCATCTTCAAACCCACGACAATCTCGCTGACCCGTTATCGACTTCCAAGCACTGTCCAAGTCACACTCTTGGCCTTCACCACAAAATTGAGTTGTCCAAGACAAGCCTATTTCAAGCTGCCTAAATGGCTTTATTGAGCCACGTAGATTCCATAATAACGCATGAGGAGCATAACGTTCTTCTTCCATCATGCTGATCCCCCCCGTTAGAGTCCAAGCCCCTAACCAAGATAACCAAGGCGTCTCAAACGCTTCAGCGTTATTTCTCGAAACCATTAATGAAGGCATAGGCCGAGCATTGTTAGATTTATGCAAACCAGAATCAAAACCTGGGCCCCACCACTGTCCAATCGTACCAGCCGTGACAATCCAATTACCTAATACCATTGCCATATAGGAATCATCTAGACGAAATTCTTTTTCATCTTCGGGATCGTAATTAGCAGATGCTGAGACCTTATAAGCAAACCTCTCTCCCATGTATTCATGAGACGCTTTTAATTCCCCTTTTTCACGGTAATCCGATCCAAAGTGCTGAAAGCGAGCAGCATCAGTCGCCGCTGTTGCTGTGACACTGGTATTACCGCGATTTTCTACCGCATTTTGGTAATAAAAGTTAACTCTTGCGAACGCATCCACCAAAGCGGGGGTTAAAATCGAAGGCTCAGCTTTCTTTAAGTCATTACCAATACCTGACCACATTAATGGAAAGGTGTTAATTGGCACCGTAATCACACCTGCATCAGCAAGCGCTTGGATATCAGCTCGTAAATAAATATCCGAAGTATCAACCCATGGCGCAGCCATCACAGACGTGCTTAAGCAAAGGCCTAAGCTTAGTCCAGCCAAGCCAAGCCCAAGAATTGTTTTTTTTGGAAATATACATTTTTGAGATAACGACTGTGATAATTTCATGTTGCGCTTAATAGGTAATAGGAATAAGAAACGTACTGAAAATCCATTTCAGTATACGTTTTACTGTTTAGTGAGTGCTATTTTTTTCAACAAGGAAGTCGTCACGTCGTGATGAACAAACTGACTGACATCACCGCCATGTAAGGCAACTTCTTTCACTAGCGTTGAAGAAATAAATGAGTTTTCTTCTGCTGGTGTTAAAAATACACTTTCTAAGTCAGGACTTAATCGACGGTTCATATTGGCAAGTTGAAATTCATATTCAAAATCAGACACAGCTCTTAAACCACGAACCAAAACACTGGCTTGCTGCTCTTTAGCAAAATCAACTAATAAACCTGTAAAGCCAACGACTTCTACATTGTCTAAGTGCGCAGTCACTAAGTTAACTTGCTCTACACGCTCTTCAAGCGTAAACATCGGTTTTTTAGAAGGATTGGATGCAATACCGATAATCACGTGACGGAACAGTCTTGCTGCACGTTCAATAAGGTCGGCATGGCCATTGGTGACAGGATCAAATGTACCTGGATATATCGCGCGTCTATGCATTTAAGTCTTCGCTATGTCAGTAAATTCAGTCCATTGAGGAAAATATATCATCAGAACTAAACAAGGGTCATTGTTAAGTCATCTAAAGTCGACAAATAATACTACAAGGCTGTCAATGACAGCAAAATTAATCTCATTAAAAGAAACGCTGAACATCAATCAAATACTTTATGTTCATGGTTATCACGTCCAATAACAGGTAAAATCATTCATAACTTTGTTTTGACCCTATATAGCCACTCAATTGAATTCAATGCCGTTTAAAGTTCTACTGGTTTTCGGTACACGCCCTGAAGCCATCAAAATGAGCCCACTCGCAAAGAAACTTACTCAAAACCCTCTTTTTGATGTCCGTGTTTGCGTGACAGGTCAACACCGTGAAATGCTTGATCAAGTCCTAGCGCTATTCAATATTCGTCCAGACTATGATTTAAATTTAATGAAGTCACAGCAAACGCTAGAATGGCTAACTGCAGCCATTATTGAGGGCACCAGCAAAGTTATTGACGATTTTAGCCCTCAATTAGTGTTAGTTCATGGAGATACAACGACGTCTTTCGCTGCTGCATTGGCTGCTTTCTATAAAAAAGTCGATATAGGACACGTTGAAGCAGGGCTGAGAACTGGCGACCTGATGTCACCATGGCCAGAAGAAGCCAACAGAAGATTAACCGCAACATTAGCCACACACCACTTTGCTCCAACACAAACAGCGGCTAATAATTTACTGGCCGAGGGCTACTCTGAAGGTACCATTCATATCACAGGAAATACCGTTATTGATGCGCTATTGCAAACAGTTACAGCCAATAGAGCCAGTAGCAAAAAACCAACAAAGTTAACCCAATTGCTGACTCAAGTTGAACATCGAAAAGTGATTTTAATTACTGGGCATAGGCGAGAAAATTTTGGTCAAGGTTTTGAAAATATCTGCCTAGCACTTCAAAAAATAGCCCAAACCCACCCTGATGTAGCATTAATTTATCCAGTACATTTAAACCCGCAAGTTCAAGCGCCGGTAAATCAATTTTTAGATGGAATTAAATCAATACATTTAATTCCCCCTCAAGATTATCCATCATTTGTTGAGTTAATGGATCGTGCTGACATCATTTTAACTGACTCAGGTGGAGTTCAAGAAGAAGCACCTGCACTGAATAAACCCGTATTGGTTTTAAGAGATAAAACAGAGCGATGTGAAGCATTAACTGCAGGTACCATCAGCCTTGTAGGGACAAACACCGAGACGATTTTTAATGCAGTCACAACCTTATTAGAGCAACCTCAATCATTTAAAAACGTCTCTAATCCCTATGGCGATGGCCAAGCGAGTGAGCTTATCCAAGCACAAATTTTGCAGTATTACGGCTTACATTAAGCGACCGCCTTATGAAAAATATTTTTATTATTTATCGCTCAATGTTCACTCCCCAAGGAGAGGTACATACTATTGGTGGAATTGAAAATTACATCATAAGCTTAATTGAGACATTTCATGCCCAAGGCTGGAAAACTCACATAGTCCAGCCAGCCAAAGTTAATTTTATCAATGAACAATCGGGCTATACCATTAATGGGGTTAATACTGGCTTATATCGTGGCAATAGCAAAAAATTTGCACTAGCTAAGTGGGTTAAACAGCATGCGACTTCTGGTGACATTGTTATTTTTGCAACAGACTCATATGCTGTCAAAATTAAAAGCCTTACTACAATTGGTATTCAGCATGGTATTTCATGGGATAAGCCTAAACAGAATGATTCTTTAGTAGCGCAGTGGTTCTCATCTCTTCTTAACCAATATAAATACTTACAGTCAGCTCGAAAAAGCGATGCATTGGTCTGCGTCGATCATAACTTTGTGAATTGGTATCGAACATGGATAACTCCGAAAAACCAATATATAAAAGTGATTTACAACTTTTTTCAACAAAAACTATCTACAGAGCAACTAAATATAAAGTGGGCAAAGACTCCTCAGCCCATTAAAATAATAGTAGCAAGACGATTTGTCGATTATCGTGGCATTAAAATGATCGCACCTGTCATTGATAAACTACTCAATCAATTTTCCAACATCGAAGTGACATTTGCTGGCGAAGGTCCATTAAAGCCATTGTTGGAGCAGACTTTTTCAGCTGATAAAAGGGTCACGATTACTCAATATCAGGCAAATGAAAGCTACTCAGTCCACCAGCAACATCATATTGCACTTATTCCAACTCTTGGCTCTGAAGGAACGTCATTGTCGATGATTGAAGCAATGGCTGCGGGGTGCTTGGTGATTAGTAGTAATGTTGGCGGACTGTCAAACTTAATCATTGACGGGTTTAATGGTCATTTGGTGATGCCAAATGCTGATGAATTTGAAAACACGATTAGCCATGCAATTTGCAATATGAGTCATAGTCAAGCACTGGCAAGTAGAGGCCATGAATCTATTGAACAGATATGCTCGCAGCAACAATGGTCTAATGCCTGGGTAGGCACGATAGAAACCCTATCAAACCAAAAAATGTCCAATGACTGTGATTAAACCTTCCAAATAAAAAAGCGACAATTATTTGCATTTGATCGGCGCTTTTTTTATTTGATAAGTTTTTTACTGTTTAAGTTTATTAATATCAGGTAATTTTTTCTGATTAAGCCTAACATTCAACTCGAAGCATGCCTTTTGCCATATTCGTTTTATATGGTGTTTTTTAACAGTATGACGGTTTCCTAAATTGCAAATTTCACTTTCAAAATCAGCTTCAAGTACAGGAAAAGGTCTGACGACAAAGCACGCTAGTGATTTTTCATACCAATACTGAATATCAATATCAATCGGTCTTGATATGGGGGTTGCAGAAGCTAATAACTTTTTTGCACCAGAAATCGATACAAACTGCCCACGAGTAGATGAAGGCAATTTTAAGCAAGTCGATAATGAGAATTGCTCAGTCAACTTCATCGTATCAATAACCGCTTTTTGCTTACGCCCATGGCATAGCTTAATATAATCCCAAGAGGGAGATAGCTCACTAATACTGTTAATCAATAAAAGTAACTCTTCATTCAATACCGAATCATCTTCTAAAATTAACGCAAAATCTAATTCTTGCTCAACCATCATATTCCAGCAATTAATATGGCTCAAATAACAACCAATCTCACCCACATTCAGTACTTTATCGTATTTCGCTAAATTATCTGATTCGTTAAACACAGCTTGAACTTCGGTTTCACTCAAATCTTTACCGTAAACAGCTGGTACTCTCTCATACTCAATATTGAGTTGCTCGAGTTGCTGATGCATAAAAGCCATTCTTTCAGTGCTTTTATCAAGGTTTATTACAAACACTTTAAACTGCATAATTTTTTACTACCGTCCTTGGGCTAATCTATTATTTTCAAAGCATCGATTAATAGAGAAGTTAATATTGCAGTTTTTTCTACGAAATAATTGCTTACTCATTGATTTAATTGTTCCAATTTAAACATGTTGTCTAGTTCAATCATTGTTCACTGTTATAAACCAAACTAACAGTATCGGTATAAATGAATTAAAGTCCTACGCTAGCAATATTAGCGTTTGCTTCTTAACAAATAATCCACAACTCGTTGACTACAATTACCATCTACAATACCAGCTAGCTCTTCTGTATACCTTTCTCTCATTGGTTGGTAAGACTCAGGAAATGCTATTTGATGCTCAACAACCTCTTTCAGTTCATCATACGATTTGGCATGTGCTGCAACATCGGCATAGTGATACAAATCTTGGTCAATCCGTTTTTTAAATCTAAATTTAAAAATACCTCTATATGACCATCTCAAATAATAAAAATCACACCAAACAACAGGTTTACCTAGAGCTGCAAACTCAAATAAAGCGGAAGATGCATCACTAATTAAAATGTCTGCACTGACCATGAAAGGCAATAAATTGGCTTCTTCAGCCCCCGCAAGGTATACATTTTCGTATGTAGACCAGTGCTCTAACAACTCTTTCTGCTTCTGATAACTTGGTTTAGTTAATGAGAAATAATGTGGTTTTAACAAAATGTTATATTCAGAAAATTGTTCTGGCCATCTTTTGGCCATATTCTGAATGCTACTAGGATAAAAAGTAGGCGCATATAATAATGTCGGCTTATTAGGATCCAAGCCGAGTTTCGTAATATCAAGCCCCTTTTCAATACCTTGAATAACGGGATCTAATTTCGCATAACCTGTGTCGATAAAAGTCTTATCTGGAAACATTTCCTGTAAACGATTTAAACGATATTGCCCCTCAACAAAACGGACATCAATATCTGATTCAGACACAGTATAATAAACAGACTTAGGACCAATTCCGTGCTCCATAAGCGCTGTTTTTGACACTCCTTTTAATTGGGTTGCGCTAGAAAATGCATTTCCAAAAATGACCCAATCCGCTTTAGCTGAGATATAAAACTCTAAGGCTTCAACTTGATTATCAACCCAAACAACATCTAACTGATGCTCCTCAATGAGAAATCGAAGCACTGAATCCTGTTCTTTATTACTATAAATTACAAACTTAACCGACTCAGACCTCTTCTGTAGTTCTTTTGCCACAGGCAAGTATTGAGGTAGATAATAAGGGTGTAAAACATCAAAATATATCACTGTTAACTTTTCCCTAATTTCCGATTAAGTACACGATAATTGGCGTAATAGATGAGTAGGAAGAGAGCGAATTCTATCATATTAAACAAGTATATTGACGCATACAGCAGAGGTTGCTCCATACTAATTTCATAATCGAAAATTCAATTCAGTTATTCTATATCTCAATCAAACTATATTATCAGGTATTTTTGTGAATTAGTCCTCAAAGATTTTTGTTATGGGCAGACTAGAATAGGCTTTTGCGCAGCAACTGTTGTTAATCTCATGTACTATAAGCAAAGCATTGTTAATATTGTCCATATTGGAACTCTTGAGTTTTATCGCACTCAAAATATGACATCAATGACAGGCCCAAGTAAAACTGGACAGTAATACCTAAGGAATCAACTTGAATACAATAGTTTATGTTTCTGGAACATTCGATTTGTTCCATAGTAACCATCTAAAGATGATCGAATATGGCCGAGGGTTAGGTGATACATTAATAGTCGGCGTCAGTACTGATGAACTTGTATGTAGCTATAAAAACCCACCAGCGGTGCCATTTGAAGAACGAATTGCCATTGTTCAAGGACTTAGAGCGCCAGATATCGTTATTCCTCAGCACACTCTAGAACACACTCAAACTGTCAAAAATTTAAATATGGATATATTTGTTATTGGCGATGATTGGGCTGGTAAATATGACTACTTAGAAGAACTTGGAGTGAAAGTATTCTATTTGCCTTATGGTAAAGGGGTAAGCTCTACTAATTTAAAAAAGAAAATTCACGACGAGTATGAAAAGCTTATCGAAACCAGTGATAAACATCCAATCCCAGAACCAAGAACTTAACCATGAAAAAGATACTGATAACGGGTGGTAATGGCGACCTTTCACAAGGTCTTAAAGCTGAACTGAACTCTGAATTTGAAGTGTTTTCGCCTTCCAGAGAAGAGCTCGATGTCACTAATATTGAATCCGTTAAAACATATTTCTCAGCTCACAGCTTTGATATTGTTATTAATTGCGCAGGAAAGCTTTATTCATCATTAGTCGCAGAGTCAGATCCAGTTCAATGGATTGAAGATATTAATGTAAACCTAATTGGCACCTATTTGGTGTGTAAATTTGCGTTAGTTTCAAATAACAACACAAAGCTAATCAATATTTCGTCAACTGCCGCATACGCAAACTACAAGGATTGGACTTCATATTGCGCCTCTAAAGCAGGAGTAATGAAACTCTCCTTAGGCCTTATCAGTGAAGGAAGGGATATCGTCATTCTTTGTCCAGGTGCAATAGATACGAAGCTCAGAGACGGACTTAATATCCCTAATAATAATGTCATGGATATCGCTGAAGGTATTGCCCCTATTATCGGTGCAGTTAAAGGCCAATATAAAACTGGTGAAATCATTTTTTATAGAAAAGGTTTCTTGGAAGTTAGGCAAGATTACTAACTCGACTAATCAGCAATAACCTCATATCAAAGCCGTTTATGCTTAGTTTAAGGCTAACTTGATAATGATGAAATATCGCTAATGCCATTTTTTACTTTGGTTTTATCATCTTTTCATCGATTGGTTATTATTATCACTACATATTACAAGGTATGCTTTAGGCATTATCATTGTTTAACCATAGAATCTAATTGTTATGCCATTAATATCAACTGAACAGCTAACAGCTTGCAAGCGCTTATTGTTTATATCGCCTGTTGCTCTAGGCGACTTTCTTTATTTAAAAACCTTTTTGATCGCCCTAAAGCATCAATATTCTCATATCGAGTTAGATATTTGGTTAGATGATAATCGATGTAACGATGATGCTTGGCGCCTTTCACGCAGTAAAATATTGCAGCAGTGGATGGAAGCGGAAGGTGTGTTTACTCGAACTTATGGCTGTTCTGACTCACTATCAGCTCATTCACAGCAAATCGAAAAAGCAAAATTACTAAACTATGACATCATTTTTACCCACTCTGGCAACAAGAGTGAACAGTTTTCGAAACTAGCACACAAAATCAACTCAAAGTCATACATAGTTTCTAGTGTTGGAAAAGTAAAATATTGGGGAATCTTCGACAGAATACTTTTCCGTCACAGTAATAAAACCTATAGAATAAATGAAAAAAAACTACCTAATAATCATCACATTACAGACAGGTACTATCAAATAATAAATCAAGTTACAGGTTTACATCTAACTGTTGATAAATTTTTACCTAGCTTGAAAATACCACAGCATATATCTGAATTAACCAATGACTGGCTTGAGAATAATTTTACCACTAATTCCGGAAAGTTATTTTTCCTTAATCACTTATCAACCAATAAAAAACGTGATTGGAAGCTAAGCCAACTTTTCGAGTTGGTGGAAAAAATTGTATCTTTAGATCCTGGCTCTCGTTTTGTAATAAATGTATCTCCCGAAAACGTAGCCACCTTGGAAAAAGCCATAACAAAAAGGTTTTCAAAAGTAGAAATAGCTGTATTTACTGCCAGAAATAACTTTTTTGAGCTCCCCTCCATGATTTCAAAAGCTGACCAGGTAATTACCGTTGAAACAGCAATAATGCATTTTGCAACAGCAGCTAAACGACCTTTGATTTCATTGATGAGACCAAAGAAAAGCTATTGGGCTCCACCTGAAACAAAAATTTCAAAAGTTATATACGCAAAACAAGGAAAGAGATATGTAAGTGATATTTCTGTAGAGCGTGTTTTTAATCAATATACAGCAATGAATACCAACAGCTAACAAGGTTGCATAAATGAAGAAAGCCATTTTTACCCTCGCCATTGGTGAGAACCCAATGTACCGAGCTTCAGTAGCAAGCCTAGAAGCCTACGGCAAAAGAGTGGGTGCTGATGTCATCGTTTCCGACAAGCTGCATTATCCAATTAACGTCAACAACCCTAAGTTTGATGCCAGTCCTGCTTGGTCAGAAAAACTGTATATTACCGAATTACTTAAAGATTATGATCGTGTGCTGTATCTTGATGCCGATATGATTGTCACCCCATGGGCCAGAGACATTTTTGAGCAATACCCTGATACTGACACTGTATATATGTTTAATGAAGGCTGCTATCGAGATAGAAGTGCACAAGCAGAACAGATAAATAATGTGCTTGGAAACGTTTCATGGCCCAAAGAAGATGATATGACGGTTTATTACAATTCAGGCATGTTCTTAGTTTCGAAAGAAACAGGGCTGTTTGATAAAGCCAGCATTGAAGAGATGCAAAAGATCTGTAATGAAGTCAAATTTTACGATCAGACCTATATCAACTACCTTATTCGACGTGATGGAATTAAGAGTGTGGGTGTTGAAGCAGGCTTTAACCGAATGATGCTACTTGGCTATGAAGACTATAAAAAAGCAGACTTCATTCATTATTCAGGCAGAGGCTACCGTCAAAAAGTGCCTATGAGAGAGCTCAAATACATCATTGATTATTGCGATATGTTTAAAGATGTTCTTAGCAAAGCTGAAGTAATCGAATACAAGCAACAAGCTTGGCATTGGTATATGTTGAAGCAACAACGTAAAACTAAGTTACCTATTCCATTGTTAAGCGCCGTATTTGGCCTCTTCCATCCACAGCACAAATATTAATAATAGCCCGCAATAGCGGGCTATTTTTTTATCAGATCATCAAACGATGCGATAACATCTTCAATCTCAATCAAGGCCATTAACTCCTTCCCTTTAGCACGCTTTCCCCATGGAATAACTTGATTGGGAAACTGCTGCACAATCACTGAGTCATAAACACTAACCACATGCTCCTGTGACAAATAAGGGCCGGTTCTGCCAGGGTTTGAATGCGCATATAGGCCAATGACTGGCGTACCTTGAGTCACCGCCATATGTGCAGGGCCGGTATCGGGAGCAATAACCACTGAGGCATTTTTTAATAAGGCCAACAGTTGAGTTAATGATGTTTGGCCAATGAGATTTTCTAAAGACGTGTTAGCACAGTCCAAAATTGCTTTAGCAAGGCTGGCTTCGAGCTCACTTGGGCCGCCACACAACAATACGCGATAGCCTTGTTTGACCGCATAATCAGCGACGGCTGCGTAACGCTCTGGAAGCCAGTTACGTTCGGCCTTGCTTGCAGCTGGGCATACAATTAACACTTTTTCGCCAGGCTTAATCACTCCATTCGCAAATGCACTATCCGCTTCAGTGACAGGGATATTCCAGCGTGGAGTTAAGTCATTAACGCCAATAGCTTTAGCAAACCCCATAAAACCATCTAACACATGAGGTGTTGCTAATGGCTCAACTGCGTGATTTGTCACTAACCATTGGCCTTCTTTAGCGCGAGCTTTATCGAAACCAACCCTAACCTTTGCAGAGATCATTAGCGATGCGATTGTTGCTCTGAGTGCGACTTGCATGTGCAATAACACATCAAATTTCTGAGCGGCTAAATCTTTACGTAACTTAGGGTAACTACGCCAGCCCTGCGACTTATCAAAAATGACAAACGTGACGCCTGGCAAATGCTTAAGCAGTTGATATTCAATCTTGCCAATCACCCAAGTGATCTGCAGATGAGGATATTGCTTCTGAATCGCTTGCACCATCGCCACAGCATGGCACACGTCACCAATTGCCGACAAACGTAGTAAACATAAGGATTTCATAGATGCAAAGTCTGCTTTCATGAGTGCATTTAACCTGAGTAAGTACAAGAGTTCGATCTTAATGTAGAATACGCTTTATAGCCACCGACAAATCAAAGCTTTGTAATCCACTTATGCAAATAAAATCAACAAACAATGGTGTTATCGCTTGGTGCGATGAAATTGCTCAAACACTAACTCCTGACCATTTTCGTCCAGAATATTGGCAGTCCAATGATGCGATAATTGGTCAATCAAAAGGCCGTTATACAACTTGGTTTGTTGAATACCAAACTCAACAATGGGTTTTACGCCATTATTGGCGTGGCGGCTTAATAGAAAAATTCAGTAAAGATGCCTATATATTTACAGGTATGAAGCGTACTCGAGCGATTGCTGAATTAGCCATTTTAGAGACGCTTTTTCAAGAAGGGTTCCCAGTCCCAAGACCGATTGCTGCCAATGTTGAGCGTTTTGGTATTTGGTATCGAGCAGACTTATTTATTGAGCTAGTCAGAGGTGCTGATGACTTAGTCGCATTCTTGTCAAAATCCACATTAACGGATGAGCAATGGCAACAACTTGGGCAAACCATTGCAAAATTTCATGCTCGGGGTGTGTATCATGCCGATTTAAATGCTAAAAATATCTTATTTGCTGATGATCAGTTTTACCTTATCGACTTTGACCGAGGCGAACTAAAACCCCCTAATACAAAATGGCAGCAAGCAAATATAAGTCGTTTATTACGTTCATTTAATAAAGAAAAAACTAAACTTGCCAGCCTTAACTTTAGTGACAATAATTGGCAAAGCTTACTCGCGGGCTATCAGCAAATGATCAATAACTCTTAATTAATCCATTCCCTCTTTAATGGCTTTGGATGCAATTATAGTTTTTGCTATTTAAGTATTATTGCCCGCTATTACGTGAAGCATTCAGCTCAGTTGGTTTTCAATGACATTGATTTGCTTATCTAATGCTCCGCGATTTTGTGACACTACTTGCAAACTCGCTTTTGCAGCAAGTTCATAGCGCTGCGGATCTTCTAATAAGCCTAAAATATGTTTGGTTAAGCAATCCGCATCTGTGATCACTTCTAACCCACCAGCATTGACTAATAATTGTGTAATTTCTGCAAAATCCCAATGATGCGGGCCGACACTAACTGGTAACCCCATCGCAGCGGGCTCAAGCGGGTTATGACCGCCATTTTCAATGAGCGTACCACCAATAAATGCAAAGTCAGCGCAGCCGTAGAGCATCAGCAACTCTCCCATGGTATCGCCAAGTAATACTTGCACACCTTCAGTAACGGCTTGGTTCATACTTCGTCTTGAAAGAGTTAGTCCTTGCTGTGTCGTCGCCACTGCTGCGACATTGAACTGCTCAGGGTGTCTTGGCGCCATAATCAATAAGGCGTTGGGATATTTAGCTAACACTTGCTGATGTGCTTTGAGCATAATTTCAAACTCACCAGGATGTACACTACCTGCAACCCATACTGGTACGTCATTTCTTTGCCATTCAGAGCGTAATGCTTTCGCTTGTAGGTGCTTACTGTCGTCAATGTGTAAATCAAACTTCAAGCTGCCACAAACGGTAATTTTTTCAGGTTTCACGCCTAAAGACTCAAAGCGCTCGCATTCTCGTTGTGTTTGAACCGCAATGGCATCAAGTGACGCTAGCATCGGCTGGCTTAAACCTGCTTGTTTTAAGTATTTGGCCGCCGACTTTGCCGATAAACGTGCATTTGCTAGAACAACCTTAGCTTGTTGCTGTTTAGCAAAATATACCAAGTTTGGCCAAAGCTCTGTTTCCATAATGATACATAGTTTAGGCTGCACTTGACGCAAAAAGCGTTTTACGCAAACACTGATATCAAAGGGTAAATAGCAATGTTGAACTCGCCCATTTAAATGGTCAGAAAATGCTTTTACTACTTCAGCTGAACCTGTCGGGCTAGTGGTAGTAATAATGAAGTTTAACTCTGGGTGAGCGGCCATAAGTTTTTTTATCAGTGGAATTACCGCTAATGTTTCCCCCATAGACACACTATGGATCAACACATCGGCTTGAGATAATCGAGTTAGCCCAAATCTTTCGCCCCAACGTTTGCGATAATCAGGACTTTTAATACTACGAAAGCCCAAATACAACACCACAAGAGGTGAAAGAAGATACAGTAAGACAGAATATAGGCCACGAGTCATGAAAGAGTGCTTAATCAATTTTGCTTGTCAGATAAACACAATGTTAACATAAACCTAAACCACATAAATATGTGATCATTCAACATAAACTCAACTCAGTGAGCTAGGTTGGATAAGCATAAAAAAGTCAGGCTCAGACTAGGCTAAAGAGACTTGCAGAGATATTGTTGGATGGTGTTAAGCAACCCTCGATATGAAAGCTTGCCAGCATCTGAACTGACCAGATATTGATGTCGTTTGGTATAACATTCATAAGGATATGCGCTAAGCATCGTATTGAGTCATCAAGACTCCTGTATTTAGCAATGATAATTGGAATCGATATGAAAACCCGCGATAAAATAGTTTTTGCCAGTCTTGAACTCTTTAACGAACATGGTGAACGTAATATCACCACCAATCATATTGCAGCGCACCTCAATATCAGCCCAGGTAATCTTTATTATCATTTTCGAAATAAAGAAGACATTATTAACTCAATTTTTGCCTTATACGAAAGTCACCTCGAGTCTGGTTTTAAGCCTTACGAAGACACAACGGTTGATATTGAGTTACTAATGGGTTACTTCGATGCCATGTTTTATACCCTGTGGCAATTTCGATTCATGTACGCCAACCTCGCCGATATCTTAAGCCGTGACGAAGCATTAAAAGCCCGCTACCTAACTGCGCAAGAACAAGTGCTGAGTCGCTCAAGCAATGTATTAAGAAAATTAATCAGTGATGGTTTTCTTGAAATTGAAGACGAAAAAGTCACAGCATTAGCTGACACGATTAAAATGATGGTGAGCTTTTGGATTAGCTACCAACTCACTCAATCAAGTACGTCAACCATCACTAAAGCAACCCTTTATGAAGGCTTGCTACGGGTATTGATGATATTCAAGGCGTATTCCACACCTGGCTCAGAGGCAACCTTTACCCGCCTTGAACAGCACTATTTAGATGTTGCTTCGCAAGAGCGTGACGCCGCTGCGTAAAGCCTGAAAATGCCACTTATCCACCAGCACATACAAACCGCCTTTTTACGACTAAAATAGAGTCATAAAAGGCGGCCTTCCATTTTGTTAACATATTAAGTCATTCATTAATCAGCACTTAGTTATAGCTTGTTACTGATTAGTATATCTAATGTGAAAACAGCTCTAGCCCTAATCATTTTTATGTTGCTATTCAGGTTAAAAAAAACACTGTAGAGCCACGAAAATTAAGGTTAGAATGCCGTCAAGCGATTTCCATATTAAAACTATATTTAGGAGAAATCAGGTGGCCTCTACCTCATTTTACGACCGTATAAATCAACAACTTGTCGATGTTAAAGCTGAAGGCTTATATAAGAGTGAACGTGTCATCACTTCCGCCCAACAAACAGCCATTAACGTAAATAGTGAAGAAGTCATTAACTTCTGCGCCAACAACTATTTAGGCCTTGCGAATCACCCTGAATTAATTAATGCAGCGAAAAACGGTTTAAGCAGCCATGGATTCGGTATGGCGTCAGTTCGTTTCATCTGTGGTACCCAAAATATCCACAAGCAACTAGAAAATAGCCTCAGTGACTTTTTAGGCATGGAAGATACTATTTTGTATTCTTCTTGTTTTGATGCCAACGCTGGTTTGTTTGAAACCTTGCTGGGTCCTGAAGATGCGATTGTGTCGGATGCATTGAACCATGCATCCATTATTGATGGCGTGCGTTTATGTAAAGCCAAGCGCTTCCGCTATGCCAACAATGATATGAGCGATCTTGAAACACAGTTAAAAGCAGCAAAAGAAGCTGGAGCAAGAGATATCCTGATTGCTACAGATGGCGTGTTCTCAATGGACGGTGTCATTGCTAACTTACAAGGCGTTTGTGACTTAGCCGATAAATATGGCGCGCTTGTGATGGTTGATGATTCGCACGCTGTTGGTTTTGTCGGTGACAACGGCCGTGGTACCCATGAATTCTGCGAAGTAATGGATCGTGTAGACATTATTACCGGTACATTAGGTAAAGCATTAGGTGGTGCTTCGGGTGGTTTCACTTCTGGTAAAAAAGAAGTCATTGATTGGTTACGTCAACGCTCGCGCCCATACTTATTCTCTAATTCACTCGCTCCTTCTATTGTCAGTGCATCAATTCATGTATTGGAAATGCTCAAAACAGGCCACGCATTACGTGAAGCCGTATGGGAAAATAGCCGTTACTTCCGTGAAGAAATGACTAAAGCTGGCTTTACTTTAGCAGGTGCAGATCATGCCATTATCCCTGTGATGATTGGTGATGCTAAATTAGCCGGTGACTTCTCAAACCGTCTGTTAGCTGAAAACATCTATGTTGTTGGTTTCTCATTCCCTGTAGTACCAAAAGGACAAGCCCGTATCCGTACGCAAATGTCTGCGGCGCATACCCGTCCTCAAATCGATAAAGCGATCGAAGCCTTTACCCGTATTGGTAAAGAGATGGGCATAATTTAAGGTCGATATGATGAAAGCATTAAGCAAATTAAAGCCTGAAGAAGGCATCTGGATGGTGGATGCACCTAAGCCAGAAATGGGTCATAACGACCTATTGATTAAAATCCGCAAAACCGCCATTTGTGGCACTGATGTTCATATCTACAACTGGGATGAATGGTCACAAAATACTATTCCTGTACCTATGGTTGTTGGCCACGAATATGTCGGTGAAGTGGTTGATATGGGCCAAGAGGTCCGCGGCTTTACTGTTGGCGACCGTGTTTCAGGTGAAGGCCATATTACTTGTGGTCATTGCCGTAACTGTCGTGGCGGCCGTACTCATTTATGCCGTAACACTTCTGGTGTCGGTGTAAACCGTGATGGCGCCTTTGCTGAATACTTGGTTATCCCTGCATTCAATGCGTTCAAAATTCCTGATGATATCTCTGATGATTTAGCGTCTGTATTTGACCCATTTGGTAATGCAGTACACACAGCACTATCATTTGATGTTGTTGGTGAAGATGTATTAATTACTGGTGCTGGTCCTATCGGCATTATGGCGGCTGCAGTATGTAAGCACGTTGGCGCACGTCATGTGGTCATTACTGATGTGAATGAATATCGCCTTGATTTAGCCCGCAAAATGGGTGCGACTCGCGCAGTTAACGTTGCCAAAGAAGATCTTAAAGATGTCATGAATGATTTAGGCATGACAGAAGGCTTTGATGTTGGCCTAGAAATGTCTGGTGTGCCATCAGCGTTTCATTCAATGCTCGATACCATGAATCACGGCGGCAAAATTGCCATGCTGGGTATTCCTGGTGGTGAAATGGCTATCGATTGGAGTAAAGTTATCTTTAAAGGACTTATCCTTAAAGGTATTTATGGCCGAGAAATGTTTGAAACTTGGTACAAAATGGCCAGCCTTATTCAATCTGGTTTAGATTTATCGCCAATTATCACTCATCATTTCGCAATTGATGACTTCCAACAAGGCTTTGATGCTATGCGTTCGGGCCAATCAGGAAAAGTGATTTTAAACTGGGATTAATTCCCAGTTATAAATTGCCGCAATAATAAAGGGGTTGTATCTATACAGCCCCTTATTAGATACTTCAGTTATCTTCTTAATCTCATTTCAAACAGCAGCGGTATAGCATGAGCACTTTCAAGCACCTTTCAATTAACGAACTTATCCATATGACAGCAGACTCTGATGATATCCAAATCGTCGATATTCGTGATGCGGCCAGTTATGCTGCTGGTCATATTGAGACATCTATTCATCTCACCAATGAAAACATTGCCAACGTTATTGCGGATGCAGATATGGATAAACCACTTGTAGTGGTGTGTTATCACGGTATTAGTAGTCAAGGTGCGGCTGGGTATCTTATCGAACAAGGCTTTGATGACGTTTATAGTCTTGATGGCGGTTTTACCGCTTGGAGTGAAGCGCACGCATGATTGAAATCGGCCAACTACCCCACGCAAGAGCAGCGCAAGCCTTTATCGACTACTTAAAAGGTCTAGATATTGAGTGCGTGCCTATCGTAAATGAGCATGGTGTAGCATTGGTCGTTTATCAACAAGATAAAGCTGAGCAAGCTCGCTATGAGTTTGAACAGTTTAAACAAAATCCATATCAGAAAAAGTATTTAGAAGCCTCGTGGGACAATGGTTCCACTCAAACCAAACTAGATTACGGTTCCTCTTCCTTAGGGTTGATTCAACAATTCATTACTGGAGCAGGACCACTCACTTTAGTTACCTTTTTTGTATGTGTTGCCGTTTTTGTTGCAATGAACCTTGGTTTTGCTAACCAAGTTTTCAGCCAATTATCATTTTTTAGTGCGGTGCCAAACAGCGACTTTAGCCAGGTATGGCGCGTATTCACCCCGAGCTTGATGCATTTCTCAGCGATGCATCTTCTCTTCAATTTACTCTGGTGGTGGTATTTAGGCGGTAAAATTGAAACCAAACTCGGCACTCGGCCATTGATGATTCTATTACTTGTAGCAGGCAGTCTGCCCAGCTTAGTCCAGTACATGATGACGGGGCCAAACTTCGGTGGTTTA
Source organism: Shewanella sp. 10N.7 (assembly GCF_020806285.1). Lineage (NCBI taxonomy): Bacteria > Pseudomonadati > Pseudomonadota > Gammaproteobacteria > Alteromonadales > Shewanellaceae > Shewanella > Shewanella sp. 10N.7. The sequence continues at coordinate 18,344 of NZ_JAJGZS010000019.1, read as the reverse complement.
TCAGGCGTAGTATACGCCGTGGTTGGTTACACCTGGATTATGGGCCAACGTGCACCAGAGTCTGGCATCGGTATTCCAAATAGCTACATGACATTTATGTTGATTTGGTTAGTACTTGGTTTTACCGATCTACTCGGCATGCCTATAGCGAACGGAGCTCATATTGGTGGCTTGCTTGTGGGGTTAGCTCAAGGGGCATTTGATAGTCGTAAACGATCCAGATAACGATTAAATTATCGCTATCTTGAATACCACTAAAGCTCTGTTAAACAATAAAATAAGCAACCCAAAATATCAGCGCTCCAAAGGTTGCCCCTGAGATTAAAGCCATCGTCGTTGAGGAGTTTTGTATAGTTCGTTTCATATTGCTTCCTTGCTTATGAATAATTGAGTTAACCTGACTTCAGATAAATATTTATCAGTATTTATCTGAAGTTTGGTGCTTGAAGCGGTTTATGTTTATACCAAATTGCTACTAAGCTGACTATGTCATCTTTAAAACCTGATCCACTAACTTTTCTATTCCTATATTTGCGTCAACAATAGAATTCGCCAACATATAGGCTGGTGTTGAAACAACAAGATTATCCATATCAACCACAATATCTTCCACTGTTGCATCAACATGCTGCCCACCCATTTCGGTATAGGCTTGCGCAGTACCAGAATCATTACCAATGGTGCCTTTAACGCCACTTTTAAAAATAGCTGGCATCATCACTGGTGCAATACACATAAAACCCATCGGCTTTTTAGCTAAGGCAAATTCTTGAATAAAGGATTCAACCTCAGGATGCAATTTGCTAGCGCTACCAGCAACGGCAAAATCACATAGGTTTTTAGCTGCCCCAAAACCACCAGGTACAATAAGTGCGTCAAATTCGCTGATATTAAGCTCGGTAATATTACTCACTTCACCACGAGCTAATCGGGCAGACTCCTGAAGTACATTGCGCGCTTCTTCAGCGCTAACTTCCCCATTTAAATGATTTACGACGTGCATTTGTTCAATATCAGGTGCAAAACATTGATAGTTCACACCTGCTTTAGATAAAGCCAATAGCGTTAATACCGATTCATGGATTTCTGCGCCATCATAAACACCGCACCCACTGAGTAGTACTGCAATATTTTTCATTTCTGATCCTTTGAATTTCGATTAATTTAACTTTTTTTAAACAAATCTATTGATCTGATTAAAAAACATGCTAACTTAGTTTCTCGAATTTGTTTCACGGTTTAAAAACTGTACCAAATAATCGAGTAAATCAATAAGAATATTAAAAAAGTCCACATATTCGGAATATTTTTTAAAACTACAATTCAACTCACAAAAATATTAAAAAACGTAAAAAATCATAAGGTTAAGAGTTTTATTCCCAGTCGTAATTAAAACCATCTTAGATGATAAATTAATTCACTCACAGACTTATCCACAGGCTGAGGGTTAATTTCCCGTGGCCGAAAATCCTTGTATGTGGCATTCTAAGGCCATCTCAGAATACTGAACATGAAAATAGACTATGCCAACAATCCCCAATAACCCACTCGTCCTTGTGGATGGTTCTTCTTATCTTTATCGCGCATTTTATGCACCACCACATTTGACTAATTCTAAAGGCGAAGCAACTGGTGCTGTTTACGGTGTAGTCAACATGCTTCGTAGCTTAATGAGCCGATATAACCCAAGTCATATTGCAGTTATATTCGATGCAAAGGGCAAAACATTTCGTAATGACATGTATAGCGAATATAAAGCTCAGCGCCCACCAATGCCTGATGACTTACGCAGTCAAATTGAACCTTTGCATGCCATCATTCACGCCTTAGGTTTGCCATTAATCTGTATTCCAGGCGTTGAAGCTGATGATGTCATTGGTACTATTGCGCTTAAGGCCAGTAAAGAAGGTCGAGCAACCCTGATTAGTACGGGTGATAAAGATATGGCTCAACTTGTTGATGAGCATGTCACCTTAATTAACACCATGACAGATACCATAATGGGACCAGCTGAAGTCACTGAAAAATTTGGTGTCGGACCAGAACTCATTATTGACCTGCTTGCCATGATGGGTGATAAAGCCGATAACATTCCGGGCTTACCTGGCGTTGGTGAAAAAACGGCATTAGCAATGCTAACGGGTGTAGGCGGAGTCGATAAGCTTATCGCAAATCCTGAAAGCGTATTAGATGTGACTTTCCGTGGTTCTAAAACCATGCCTAAAAAGATTGAAGACAATAAAGAGATGCTGCAACTCTCATACGACCTCGCCACAATCAAAACAGATGTGGAATGGGATGATGATTGGGCACCATTAGAGATTAAGCCGCAAAACCGTGATGAGCTGGTGAAATTATTTGGCGAAATGGAGTTCAAACGTTGGTTAGCCGAAGTATTAGATAATAAATCAGGCTTTTCAGCTGCTAATTCAAGCACAACAACTGAAGACACTCCACCAGCCGCTCCAACAATTGAAGCAGAATACGAAACGATTCTTACTGAAGCCGATTTAGCTAAATGGGTTGCTAGATTATCTAAAGCGGACTTAATTGCTGTAGACACTGAAACCACCAGCCTAAATTATATGGAAGCGAAGCTCGTCGGTATCTCTTTCGCTGTCGAAATCGGAAAAGCCGCATACCTGCCATTAACCCATGATTATTTAGATGCACCAGAACAACTCCCTGTTGAATACGCGCTAGAACAATTAAGACCTATATTAGAAAGTGATAGCATCAAAAAAGTGGGTCAAAACCTTAAGTATGACATCAGCATCTTTGCTAATGCAGGCGTTTCACTTAAAGGTGTCCGTTTTGATACGATGCTCGAATCATACGTATTTAACTCAGTAGCATCTCGTCATGATATGGATGGTTTGGCACTTAAATATTTAGGCCACAAAAATATCAGTTTTGAAGAAATCGCAGGTAAAGGGGCTAAACAACTCACCTTTAATCAAATCGATTTAGACACGGCCAGCCCTTATGCTGCTGAAGATGCTGACATCACCCTTCGATTACATGAGCACCTATGGCCAAGAGTAGAAAAAGAACCTTCTCTTACATCTGTATTTAATGAGCTTGAATTACCGCTTATTCAAGTCTTGTCAGATATCGAACGTCAAGGTGTGTTAATTGATAGCATGCTACTAAGTCAGCAAAGTGATGAATTGGCACAGAAGATTGATGAGCTTGAAACCAAAGCCTATGACATTGCTGGCGAGAAGTTTAACTTAAGCTCTCCTAAGCAGTTACAAGCTTTGTTTTTTGAAAAACTCGGATACCCGATCATCAAAAAAACCCCAAAAGGTGCGCCGTCAACTGCTGAGGATGTACTCATTGAGCTTGCATTAGACTACCCACTACCAAAGCTGATTTTACAGCACAGAAGCCTGTCTAAACTTAAAAGCACTTATACTGATAAGCTACCGTTAATGGTGAACTCAGAAACGGGTCGTGTGCATACCAGTTATCACCAAGCGAATGCGGCCACGGGGCGTTTATCATCAAGCGAGCCAAATTTGCAAAACATCCCAATTCGAACTGAAGAAGGTCGCCGCATTAGACAAGCCTTTATCGCCCCTGAAGGTCGTAAAGTGTTAGCTGCCGATTATTCTCAAATCGAGCTGCGCATTATGGCGCACCTTTCACAAGACGAAGGGTTATTAACCGCCTTTGCCGAGAATAAAGATATTCATAAAGCCACAGCAGCTGAGGTATTTGGTGTTCACTTTGAAGAAGTGACCACCGAGCAAAGACGCCGTGCCAAAGCGGTTAACTTTGGTTTGATTTACGGTATGTCAGCCTTTGGTTTAGCAAAGCAATTAGATATTCCGCGTAAGGAAGCACAAACTTATATCGATACTTATTTTGCCCGTTACCCTGGTGTCCTTAAATATATGGAAGACACCCGTGCATTAGCGGCTGAAGTCGGTTACGTAGAAACACACTATGGCAGACGTTTATACCTTCCTGATATTAAGGATAGAAATGCTATGCGCCGCCAAGCTGCTGAACGAGCAGCGATTAACGCACCAATGCAAGGTACGGCTGCAGACATCATCAAAAAAGCCATGATTAATATTGATCAATGGATCAAGAATGACACCCATGGTGAAATCACTATGATGATGCAGGTTCACGATGAATTGGTTTTTGAAGTCGAAGAAGCGCAAGCTGAGTCACTTAAAGCAAAAGTGTGCGAATTGATGGCACAAGCGGCCACTTTAGATGTCACCCTATTAGCAGAAGCAGGCCTTGGTGATAACTGGGATGAAGCTCATTAATATGCCCATTTGATCCTGCCTTTAAGCAGGAAAATAAACTGTTTCACTTTAAGAAATAAACAATCCCGTAGTTTTGCAACTATGGGATTGTTGTTTTTAGGCCTAAAAAACACCAACAAGGTGAAAAATACACCTTCAAATGTGGCAAACTTCACATTATTGTTCATTTTTACAAAATACAGTTTTTCATTTTAAGGCTAATGAAGTATTATTCTCTGCGTAGGGTACAGAGGTTAAGATGTTCCATCTTTCAGACCTTTTATTTCACTAGAAATAGTGACAAGCCGAATTATGGCGCTCCAGCATCTTAATATGCTGGAGCTTTTTTTTGCCCCAAATTTATTTTAGAGTAAATACTTTAAATTTGTTCAAAAAACGATTATTATAGTTTTATTGAGCGTCGTCGATGAGTAGATGGCACTTGAGTCTTGTTGAATTTAGCTTCTCCCCAAAAGAGCTAATTTTTTTAACCGGTGACAATATGTCGTCGGTTTTTTTTTGTTTAAACGCTGCACTCTCCCACTAAAACCTCTAATGCACAAAGCTTGAGCATAAAAAAACCGCTAAGTTTATTTATATAAACTCAACGGTTTTTGTTAGTAAAAGACTGCAGGCCTATCGTTTCTTATTCCGAGTCTTGTTCAGCTTGCTTCTCTGCTTCAGTTAGCCAACTTGGGTTGCACCACTCGTTAAGAATGCCCAACACTTTTGGTTTACCGGTTCCTTTTAAGGATGAAAACGGCTCTACTTTGACCCAGTCACCAAACTCAGCCAACTCTTTACGCACAGCGTTAACCGTTTTCATTTTAACGTTTTGTGCAAGCTTATCTGATTTAGTCAGCAAGGCTAATACTGGTATTTCACTTAACACTGCCCATTCAATCATTTGCAGATCTAAATCTTTTAGAGGATGACGAATATCCATTAACACAACTACACCGCTTAAACAGGTGCGTTCTTGCAAATATTCACCAAGGGCTTTTTGCCATTTGTTCTTTAATGCCAATGGCACTTTTGCAAAACCATAACCTGGTAAATCGACGAGTCGACGGTTTTCATCTAATTCAAATACATTGATAAGTTGAGTACGACCAGGGGTTTTACTGGTTCTTGCCAAGCCTTTTTGCTCGGTCAAAGCGTTGAGAGCACTAGACTTACCTGCATTGGATCGCCCAGCAAACGCAATTTCTACACCGGTATCACCAGGAAGATACTGATCAAGATGCGCAATGTCTGGCGCACTAATTAAAAACTTGGTTTTTCGAAAATCTATACGCGTTTCTGACACGATTTGCTCCAATAAATTTGGGGTAATACCTTAATTATGTAAGATTTGCTTACTTTTCCACATTTTCGTGTAAAATATTAGCCTGATCACAGTTTGTAGATTTTACCACGCTTGCGGGTCTTCCTAGTAAGCTCAGGACAATAAATTAAACAAGAAGTTGGAACGCCATGAAAAAGTTAGCTCTTGCGCTGTCTGTATTTGCCGCTATATCAACGCCTGCAATCGCTGAAGGTGATGTGGAAGCGGGTAAAACTAAATCAGTTATGTGTTCTGCCTGTCACGGTGTTGACGGTAACAGCATTGCCCCTATTTGGCCTAAATTGGCCGGACAGCACGCATCTTATCTAGAAAAACAATTACATGATTTCCAAGCGGCAGCTAAAAGCGGCGGCAAAGAAGGTCGTAATGATCCTACCATGACTGGTATGTCAATAGCGTTATCTGAACAAGATATTAAAGATGTTTCTGCATATTATGCAAGTCAAACACAAACAGTTGCTGATGTAGCCAATGTGCCAGCTGAAGGTGAAGCCCTTTATAAAGGCGGCGACATGGCTCGCGGTATCACTTCATGTATGGCATGTCATGGACCAGATGGCAAAGGCGGCGAACTTGCCGGCTTCCCAGCTATTGGTGGTCAGCATGCTGATTACATCAAAATTCAGTTAACTAAGTTCCGTGATACAAATCGTAACAACGACCTGAATGGCATGATGCAAGATGTTTCTAAAAAGTTATCTGACAGTGATATTGAAGTATTATCTCAATATATTTCAAGTCTTAAGTAATTTTTTCTTCATATTTAAATGAAGCTAAAAGGGTGATTATTCACCCTTTTTTACAACCCCAAGTTGACGTTTACGTAAACTTAATAACATTCATGCTTGACAGAGATCACGTATTTAGGGTTAAATAGCCCCGTACCGAGATGAACCCAGCTGTAAGAACAAAAATATTAATTCCATCTTACAGATTTCGGATACGTTTACATTTAAGATATAAGAATAAAATTAATAAATAACAATAATATAAATAAGACCACTCGCTAATAATAATAAGAGTCGTGATTTCAGCTTGAAATCCAGGTCATATAGAATTTGTAAGGAACAGACCAATTGGTCGACTCGCTTAAATAGCACTCCCTTACGCAACAGAGATAAAACCCCATAAGGACACTACTTTAAGGATTAAAGTAGCGGCATAGGAAGCTAATTGCTTAGGATGCACTTGCGGAGGCTTGTTATCACTGGAAGGTACTTTTAAACATGGATTGTTTACTAATGTCATTGGAGACAACTAGGAAATTGATGAGTCATTGAAGACCATCTACGGAAGCTGTGGTCAGGACGGCAACAGGATTAAGAAAAAGGGTCATTGATGACCGATAACAATAAAAAATGCACGGAAAGCTCTAAAAATAAGATGGATATTGACCGGGATAGTCACATAGCAAGTACGGATACTTGGAATAAAAATTTGGTGTGATAAACACTATTTTGCAAGGTGGCAGTTTACTGCCACCTTTTTTTATTTCTTCTTTTCAAGAAATCTGTTATTGATTGATAATCTTCGCCTTTGTTTGGATCATATCTGACTTCAATGATTAAATGCCCGTTGTGCAGTCATACTGCTGAGTTTTTTATCCAAGATAAAAAAAGAGCCTTCTACAGCTGTCCTCAATGCCAACTGGTTTTCGCAAACCCCCAATCACATTTAATACCAGCAGCACAATTACAGCGCTATGGCCGTGCGAATAAAGCCGCTAAACAAAAACAACTGGTGCAGTTTATCCAACCTTTACTTGGTCAAATTAGTGCACAGCAAGAAGGTCCATTAACAGGACTTAATTTTGGCAGAGTCTTAGACCAAGCAAGTCTTGATATAATCGAACTCGCTGGCCATCGCCTTAACCAATACGACCCTTTTATCAAATCCGATCAACAAATCTTTAATCAGCAATATGACTTCATTTGTTGCTATCGGGTACTGGAACATTTTCAGCAACCACTCAAAGAGTGGTCATTGATCACTAATTTATTAAAAAATGGCGGCTGGTTAGCAATCAGCACTTCATTACTCACTGACTTAGCTCATTTTTCTAAGTGGCACTTTAAAAACAATCCCACTCACGTAAGCTTTTACCAGCAACAAACTTTTGAGTATTTAGCACAAAACAGCGAATTTAAGCTATTATTTGCAGCAAAAGAGCTCGTATTGATGCAAAAAACATCAAAGTCTGATATAAAGCGCATCCTGATTTAGTGCAAGGTGGATGATTATCTATCTAGCCAACTTTTTACAACCACATGAGATCACTGATGGCTCGTAGTAAAAAATCGCGCAAGGGCGGCGAAAACGGCCCTACACAAGCACCAAGAGTCAAAAAGGCTGATCGTAAAGTCACTGGCAGCAGAAAGAAAGATAACGGTCATAAGTCTGGCAGTCGTCACAACGAGGCGTTGATTGAGCAACAATCACCGCATGTTACGACCAGTAAAAGCAATGACCCTCGTCATGGCAGCAAGAAACCTGTGCCATTGATGATTAAAGCAGCAGAGACAACGGCGCCAGTTGCTAAAGTTAAGCAGCCTAAACTGACTGATGAGCAGAAATTATTGAAACTTGAGGATGACCCAAGATTAAATAATTTATTAGACTTATTAGAAGAAGGTAAAGACCTTTCTGCTGATGACCAAAAATGGTTAGATAGCCAACTTGCTAAAATGGAAGCATTAATGGAAAAACTTGGTATCTCAGATGCTGAAGAACTTCCCGCTCAAACAGCAAGTACTAGCAAAAAACCTGCTTCTGATGATGATTTATACGAGCGCTTCGAAAGTGGTGCTGATGTATTAAAAGACTACCAGTCTTAAATCATTAATAAATGGCATACTCATTGGGTATGCCATTTTTCTATCTGTTATTTATCTACCTCGATTAAGGATTAATTGTGTCTAGCCTTGTTATTGCCCTCGCCATCATCGTTATTGTGCTGTTAGCGTCTTATGCCGGTTATTTGCTATTAAAGGTCAAGAAACAACAGCAAGACGCTGTTGAAGCTAAGCAGCAACGCTTAGATGAAGCAAAAGCGAAAAAGCAGCAAGTATTAGATGACATAAAATACATCGCTGCAGCAATGCTAGAGGAGCGATGTGAACCTTCTGAAGGAGTCATGCGCATTGCTAAGCTATTTGAAGCTTTATCAATGTCTGAACAGATGGCAGTAGAGTTCCCACATATCTTTGAGCATTATGACTGCATTAAAGCGCATCCAATAAAAGAAGCCCGTAAGTCACTCGAGAAACAACAACGAATGAAGTTAGATTTAGCGCGTATGAAATCAGAAGCTAAGCTAGAACAAGGGTTAACTGAGGATGCACAGAAAATTACCCAGTTCCATTTCATTCACTAAGACACAGTAATCAGCATTTAAGATGGCCTTGATTATTATCAACACGTTAATAAGCAGGCCATTTGCTGCCCTAACCTTTCTTTCTAAGCTGTGAGCCATCCCACAATTTCACAAAACTTCACAGATTTCAGACTAAATACCGTCTTTCTAGCAACATCAAATTTCAAATTTACAACGTAGTTCAAGGTTTTTTGTCTAAGATCGCTGCATACTTCGTCTATTGCTAATTTACTCGGAGAACGTGCCTTGAAGCAGCCCACACAAATAAGTTGGGATCAGTCAATGATCGAAAAATATAACTACAGTGGTCCACGCTATACGTCGTACCCTACGGCGCTAGAGTTTGACGATAGTTTCACTGAGCAAAACCTACTCTCTGCAATTGAAACGAGTAAAAGCGACAAGCTGTCTTTATATATTCACATTCCTTTCTGCGCCAAGCTTTGTTATTACTGTGGATGTAATAAAGTCATTACTCGTCATGCTCATAAAGCTGATCAGTACATCGAATACCTTGCGAGCGAAATTGTAAAACGTGCTCCTCTATTCAAAAACTACACCGTGACTCAAATGCATTGGGGTGGCGGTACACCGACATTCTTAAACCCAGAACAAATTCTCACCTTATCTTCATTAATCAAAAGTCACTTTAACTTTGCTGATGAAGGTGAATTCTCGATTGAGGTTGATCCGCGCGAAATCGAGCTAACCATGCTTGATACCTTAAAAGAAGCTGGTTTTAACCGTATTTCGATTGGTGTTCAGGACTTTAATAAGAAAGTACAAGTTGCTGTAAACCGTGAGCAAGATGAACAATTCATTTTTGACTTAATGGCAAAAGCAAAAGACATGGGCTTTGTATCGACCAATGCCGATTTAATTTACGGTTTACCACATCAAACGCCAGAAACGTTTGCTGAAACCATTAAACGTGTCATTGAGCTTTCTCCAGACCGCTTATCAATTTTTAATTACGCGCATTTACCATCGCGTTTTGCCGCTCAGCGTAAAATTAAAGATGAAGATATGGCTTCGCCACAGCAGAAGCTTGATATGTTGCATCAAACAATTGAGTCGCTTACTGGTGCAGGTTACCAATTCATTGGTATGGACCATTTTGCAAAGCCAGATGATGAGCTATCAAAGTTACAAAATGCGGGTAAACTACATCGTAACTTCCAGGGTTATACCACCCAAGAAGAGTGTGACTTACTAGGTTTAGGTGTCTCTTCAATCAGTCAAATTGGCGATTGCTACGCACAAAACCAAAAAGACATCCGTCCTTACTATGAGTCAATTGATGAAGCAGGTCATGCCTTATGGAAAGGTTGTAGCTTAAATCGTGATGATGAAATTCGTCGTGTGGTGATTAAGCAAATGATTTGTCATTTCGATTTAGATCTGACTAAGATTGAGCAACAATTTGATATTAACTTTGAAGAATACTTTGCAGAAGATTTAAAACTTCTACAAACCTTCATCGATGACAAACTTGTTGATATTACTGATCGTAAACTAACGATTAGCCCTACTGGTCGCTTGTTAATTCGTAATATTTGTATGTGCTTTGACGTGTATTACCGCCAAAAGGCACGTCAACAACAGTTCTCTCGTGTGATTTAATAATTGTTGAATATTAAATTCACGACAATAAAAAACCGCTGAATTTCAGCGGTTTTTTGTTTTATTCATTGCTTAAAAATGGTGTTATTAGACCATTTATAATTTTGAAGCGTATAAAGCTTTGCGCTCACTATCAGACAAAAATGCCATCTCAACACCATTGCGCTGCACTTGGCTAATCTGATCATTTGACAGGTGAAGTTCAGATTTAGCGATACGATACTCATGTTGAATATCAATGTTGCTCACACCAGGATCATCAGTATTTAAACCAATTAATACACCAGCATCTAGAAACTGATTAAATGGATGTGAAGCGTAATCAGCAACTGTAGAGGTATGTAAGTTACTGGTTGGGCATGATTCAATTCCAATAGAGTGCTTAACGAGATATTCCATCATTTTAGGATCATGTATCGCATTAACACCGTGACCAATACGTGTTGCACCTAACTCTTGAATCGCTTGCCACATACTCTCACTTCCAGCGGCTTCACCAGCATGAGCGGTAATTTGTAAGCCAGCATCACGTACTCGCTTAAAGTGATCATTAAACAAGTCGCCAGGGAAACCTAGTTCGTCACCCGCCAAATCCATGCCAACCAAAGCACCTCTGTGTGCTAAAAGCCCTTCAAGCTCTAATCGACATTTCTCCTGCCCAAATGAACGCGACATAATCCCGATAAGGTTAACCTTAACAGCATGTTCTTTCATGCCAGCTTTAACCCCATCAATAACGGCTTCTACGACGCCTTCAATCGGTAAGTTATGGTTCATTGCCATGTAATACGGGCTAAAACGTAACTCAGCATAATCCAAACCTGAAATAGCTGCATCTGCTACGTTTTCATAGGCAACACACTTAACTGCATCCAAGTCTGCCAATACAGCGACCATCCAATCTAGCTTTTTTAAAAAAGCGACTAAGCTGTTTTCCTTGCCCTGAATTTGCACAAAAGGTGCAAGTGCTTCTAACGAGTCTGCTGGCAGCTTAATTCCATGCTGATGTCCGAGTTCCCAAATGGTTTTGACTCTAACATTGCCATCTAAATGACGGTGTAAATCAACTAATGGAATGGATGTATTGATCATTATTAACCCCTATTAATTTTCTGAGCTAAATGTGTTTTTTGTTTTATGAACATCTAGCACTGCGAAGTTTAACATGCCCCAACAAAAAGGTGACGTTTTTATCGCCTAAACGGCATAATCAGTAACAATTATTTCCGCTGATTCCGCTAGCGTGGTTTATGCGGAATTGGTATGTTGTTAGCTAGTCATTTAACTTGTAATTTATTCTTGTAAATTATTGTCGATAAAGGAATTCACATGCGTAAGCTCATTTTGCCAGCGATTATCATGCTCGCTATTACTGGCTGTAAAATGACCACAGGGTCAAAAGCTCAATATTATCTTGGCGACACTAAAAAAGCAGAAACTACCGTCGATAAACCGCAAGAAGTAAAAGCGGCAACTGTTGAGGATATGAGTCTAAAGACAATTATAGATAATGCATGGCAAGTTAACGTAGATTATTCACCTCAATTGGCCTACTCATTAGGCGATGAGTCAAAAGCAGCGCTGCTTGCGGATTTATCTCCTGAAATCTTAGCTGAAAAAAACTTACGTCAAAAAGCATTATTGTCGTCTTTAAAACAGTTGGACAAAGACAAACTATCTAAAACAGATAAAATTAACGCTCAGCTTTTGCAATATCAATTGCAAAACAGTGTCGATATGTACACTTACAAAGATCATTACTTACCTATAACGGCTGAAAGTGGTTTTCATGCCTATGTCGCCTCAATGGCAAATGCTCGACTGAATACATCAGAGGATTATCAGAACTACTTAGATAAAATGACCGCATTGCCGAAATACTTTGCTCAACAGACATTTTGGTTAAAACAAGGGCTGAGTAGTGGTATCACTCCTGCAAAAGTGACACTAAATGGATTTGAAGACAGTATCAGTGCTTATATTGTCAGTGTTGAAGACAGTGGCTATTACAAACCTTTTGCCGACTTTCCAGACCACTTCACTGAAGCTCAAAAAGTCGACTTTGAAACCAAAGGTAAGCAAGTTATTTCACAACAAGTGCTACCCCTTTATCAACAGTTTTATGACTTTATGACCGAAGAGTATATCCCTAACGCGCGCACTTCTATTGCCGCAAAAGATATGCCTAATGGTGACGCCTTCTACCAAAACAGAGTGGAATACTACACCACGCTTAATATGACTGCGGATGAGGTTCATCAACTTGGTTTAAAAGAGGTCGCTAGAATTCGAGCAGAAATGGAGCAAGTGATAACTGATGTAGAATTTAAAGGAACCTTCCCTGAATTTTTACATTTCTTACGCACAGATCCTCAGTTTTACCCTAAAACTGCAGAAGAGCTGCTTAAGGAAGCGGCTTATATCGCTAAAAAAGCAGACGCTATTTTGCCTCAATATTTTGCTACGCTTCCGAGAACACCTTACGGGATCAAACCCGTTCCTGCTGAAATAGCCCCGAAATACACCACCGGACGTTATTCTGGTTCAAATCGAGATGATGAAGCAGGCTTTTACTGGGTAAATACTTATGCACTAGATAAACGCCCACTTTATGAAATGGAAGCACTCACCTTACATGAAGCTGTACCTGGCCATCATTTACAAATTTCTCTCAATAAAGAGTTAACCGACCTACCCAACTTTAGACGCTATAGCTATATTTCAGCTTTCGGCGAAGGATGGGGGTTATATTCAGAGTATTTAGGGTTAGAAGCGGGCTTCTACCAAGATCCTTACAGTAATTTCGGCCGATTAACTTACGAAATGTGGCGTGCTGCTAGATTGGTTGTCGATACAGGCATGCATACTCAGGGCTGGAGTCGAGATAAAGCCATTGAGTTCATGGCCAGCAATACTGCATTATCAATGCACAATGTCACCACTGAAATCGATCGCTATATTTCATGGCCTGGACAGGCACTATCATACAAGATTGGTGAGCTAACGATTAAGCGATTACGCACTAAAGCAGAATCAGAACTTGGTGAAGATTTTGATATTCGCCTATTTCACGATGCTTTATTAGAAAATGGCTCTGTCACGATGGATATTCTCGAACAAAAAGTAGATGAGTTTATTCAAGAACAAAAATCTGCTCAATCATAAACTAATCGTTTAAAAGTGTTGGCTGAATGTGTTTTCAGCCAACATTTTCAATTCAAATATCTTTGTATTACGCTTTCGCTAAAACTGCACAAATTAGTTTGCTACACTGCTCTCATCTTCGATATATGATTTCAATTTGGTCGTTACTAATAAAGGTGAGTATTGTGCTTTTTTCGTCAGAACATCAACTAAACAATAATCAGCAACAGCAATTCTGGCAAACCGTCACTCAATCAACATTAACCAAAGACAGTATCTCCTTAGCATACGCTTACATTCAACACCCTGATAACGATAAAGCCATTGTCATCAGTAGCGGACGTGTAGAAAGTTATCTTAAATATAAAGAGTTAATGTTTGATCTCTATCAGCAGGGATACAGCCTTTACATTTTAGACCATCGGGGCCAAGGGTTATCATCAAGAACAACAATCAACCCTCATCAAGGGCATATTGATAAGTTTCAAACCTACATTAATGACCTAAATGACTTTATTGAACAGATAGTCAAACCCAACGACCATAACGATTTATATCTTGTTGGGCACTCAATGGGCGGAACCATTGGCACTCTCTATATGGAGCAATATCCAGCGACATTTAATGCTGCGGTATTTTCAGCCCCAATGTACGGTATAAAGCTGCCATTTAACAAAGCTTTCATTCGCTCACTCGCCGCTTTGTTGGATACCTCTAGTGACAAGCAGCCAAATAAACAACCGAATTATGTTTTAGGCGGCACCGATTATCAGCCGGTAGTGTTTGAAAAAAATCATCTTACCAATAGCCCTAATCGATATCAGATGATCTTAGATGTGTTTCAACAAGATCCTGAAATACAACTGGGTTCACCAACCAATCGTTGGCTAATAGAAGCGATGGATGCTGCGGACAGAGCAATAAAAGCAGCAGCACTTAGCATTAAGCCTATTCTGGTTTTACAGGCTATGGACGATGCTATTGTAGATAATGCGGCGCAAAATAGAGCTGAGAATAAGTACTGTCAAATTCGCAGAATTAACAATTGTCAGCATGAAGTGTTTATTGAAGCAGATGATGCTCGCAATCAAGCTTTACGAGCATTAGTGACCTTCCTTGATCAGTATTGATACAGAGTCACTCCTTAATGGCTAATCTTTAATTGAAAGGCACCTTCCACACCACACTTAATGTTAATTCAGACTCAAGTAGGTGCTTTATATCTTGTTGTGATAACGGACGGCTAATCACATAGCCTTGAAATAGATTACTCTTCAGCTGACTTAAGGCCGTCAGTTGTTGACGATCTTCTATTTGCTTAACGACGACTGGGTAATTAAGTTGGTTCGTGAGATTTATCAGCGAAGTAAAAATATTTCTAGACTCTTCAGACACTGCAATATCAACAATGTAGTTTGCGGCAAATTTAACTTGAGAAAAGTGTAATCCGTGCAAACGATGTAATGGACACAAACCCGAACCAAAATCATCTAGTGCAATGCGAATACCTACACGTTGTAAGGTTAAAATTTTATTCTTAGCGGTTTCTGCGTTTATAGAAAAGATATCTTCAGACAATTCCAATTGGATTAATTTAGGCTCGATACCATGCTGCTTTATCCTTTCCTGGATCACTTGAACAAACATGTCCTGATGGAAGTGTCTTGAGGAGATATTAATAGAAAAACATGGACATGTAATTGCTGTCCTTTGCAAGCTTTGAATAAACAGACACACTTCATCAAGCATCCACAGTTCTAATTCAAAAATTGAATTAGATAACTCAGCGACGGGGATAAACTGCTTCGGACTAATAAAGCCAAACTCAGGATGATACCACCGCATCAAGACTTCAACACTTTCTGTATTACCTTCGATATCAACAACAGGTTGATATACCAAAGACACCTGCTTCTGTTTAATCGCTTTCTTTAATTCTTGTTGTAACTTTTGTGGCTCATGATGGCTGCCATCAAGTTGCAAGCTATGCAATACACAGGTATTGGTTTGGCTTTCAATCGCTTTACCAAGGGCTTTATCTGCTCTAGATAATAGCTGAGTAGGCTCTAAGGACTCTTTACCATCAAATACCACCATACCGACTTTGGTGAACACTGATACTGTTTGACCAGATAAGGTAAAGCTTCTACCAACAACTTGACGAACTTCGCTTGCTAACGATAACGCCCGTTTATTGGCATGCTCTAAATTGCTGCCTAAGTTTTTTGCTGCAATAACAAATTCATCATCGCCTAAACGGCTCAGTAAGCAACTGCCTGAAAAAGCCCCTGCTAATCTAGCTGAAATTTGCATTAGTAATCTGTCACCAAGCTGCTCGCCTACAGCCTCGTTGACTAATTTAATATTACTCATATTAATAAGTAACATGGTGCAATATTGATCTGACTTACGTGCATATGCCTGTAAATCAAACAGTTCATTTGCAAGTGCCTCTCGATCGATAATATCCGATACACCCACATGGCTTTGTCTTTCTACTGTAATCTTCTGGTTTTTAAGTTCTAAGGTAACATCAGTAATTGAACCAATCATTCTTATTGGCTTACCTTGCTCCCCCCATTGAATGACTTGTCCTCTATCGAGCACCCAAATAAACTCGCCAGCCTTATTCATCAATTGATGAACGCTTTCATAATGTGTCGTTTTTCCTGACAAGCAATTCTCTATCGCTCTAAGCACGGTATTCTTTTCGTCAGGGTGTAAACGTGTTTCCCATGTGTCGTAACAATTGGTTATTTCTTCGGGTTTATAGCCTAATATTTCTTTCCAGAGATCAGACATAAACACATCATTAGTTTCAGTATTCCAGTCCCATATGCCGGTATTATTGGCACCAACCGAATATAACCAACGCTGCTCTGAATTAGAAACTTTAAGATTGTTATCAAGCAGGTGCTTTTCAACTTTAAGTAGTGACTCACCTAAGTTATAGACCTCTTCGACTAAGCAATTAATTCTGGTTTTATCTGATTTAGATTGAAGAACGTTATTAGCGCGTTTTGTAAGTAGTTTAATAGGGCGAACTAACAACCAATATAAAGCCCAACAAAAGAAGATCACTAATAATCCACCAACCCCCCAAATATAAATAAATCTTTTTTGTAGTTGATCTGATGCGTCTGCAATTAACGAAGAAATATCATATTCAAGGTAAATAACATCAACTGCGCTGGAGTAGCTGTATTTTGCATCAGTATTAACAGGGTAATAAGCTTGAATAGAGAGGCGATTATAGTTGATATTAAAATAGGCGGTTTCAGCAGCAACAACTTGTTGATGCCGCTCATCAGAGTATCCTTCAATAACGTTTTTGGCATCACTCTCTCGCCAAATCACATGATTAGCAAACTTAATCCGACTTGATGCATCCAATATGACATAAACCATCATATTGCTATCTGTGGAGATTAAAGAAACCTCTTGCTCTATCCTAGAAATATCTTGTATCGCTAATGCAGACTCAACCACATGGATCATTCGAAACAAGTCCTTTTGGATTTGTTTCGACTCATTGTTAGCAAGCTCTGCACGTAACTCTTCTTTTTCATAATAAAACTCGCCACTGACTAATAATAAGTACAATGAGCATAAGAAAAATGGCACTAAAAAAGATAGTGAAAAAGAAGGTCGTTTTGGCAAAATCACACCACTAATTATTAATAAGAATATGTCGCTTTGGTAACATACTAAAGACGACTTGAATCAACAACCATAAAAGCCTTTTCTGGTTAACTTAGTTCATTTGTCTGATAAATAAAGACTAATATCTCTCTGTTACTCCACGCATCTAGAATGGTTTAAACAGGACAAATATCCCAAAGATTAAATAGTCACCTTGTTTAAAACTGACAAAAATAAATTCATAGTAATAGAGAATGACCTCTAATAATTCTTTAATCCCAAGTTACAACTACTATAGAGTCAATTATTCCAATAAAGGTTATCTACTCTCAATAAAGAAAGGTCAGGCGCTTGGTTTGTTAGTGTTATCAAGCCACATGAACATTTATCCACACAATCGATTCGCCTAACCTGCTAACAAGTAGACTAAAACTCTAGACACAAACTCCTGACACAAAAAAGCCCGTTAAGTGATTAACGGGCTAACTGCTCTCAATTAAGAGGCACTAATTTTAAAGATATGGGACGCTTGGCGATTATCTACTGTTACATGCGCATATCGACCACATTATATATTAGCTTTAGCTACTAACTAACTCATTCACTCAAATTCCAGACACAAAAAAGCCCGCTACGTAAGTAACGGGCTATCTGCTCTCAATTAAGAGAAATTAGGCGCTTGGCGATGACCTACTTTCACATGGGGAGACCCCACACTATCATCGGCGCGATTGCGTTTCACTACTGAGTTCGGGATGGGATCAGGTGGTACCACAATGCTATTGTCACCAAGCAAATTTGGTTGTTAACCGCAAAAGCGATTAACTAAATTCGGAAAGCTGTTTCTTTGAGTTTCAAGTACATGGATGTACTTGATGTCATAAATGCAGGAGCATTTTATGACCATACTTTATTAAGTGCTTTATATTCTTCACTAAGTCTTACCTTT
>NZ_JAJGZS010000018.1:0-109846 GCF_020806285.1 Shewanella sp. 10N.7 | reverse complement strand
CGTGTCAGTGGATGCGCATTATAGGCAGATTCTGAAACACCGCAAGGGCTTTTTTGAATTAATTTCAATTATTTTAAATCTTTTGATTTAGCCACAAGCTAACCACTTATAATCCACAACGTTATCCACAAAACCAAAGATAATGATTATTTAATAGACTGATTTATAGGTATAAAAAAAGCAGCTGTTAATAGCTGCTTTTTAAAATACTCTTAAGAAAACCTTATTTAGGTCAACTTACCGTGGCATTGCTTGTACTTTTTACCTGAACCACATGGGCAAGGGTCGTTTCGACCGACTTTTTCCCCATCACGAATAACTGTTCTTGGGATTGCCGCTTCTGCTTCTGTGTTATCCGTTAAAGCTTCTGATGCTGCATGTTGATAGTCACGTTGTATCTTAGCTTCTTCATCACGACGACGCTGTTCCATTTCATCAACATCTGATTGAGCTTGTACTTGTACTTTAGACAGTACGCTAATGACATCAAGCTTCAGTGATTCCAACATTTGCTGGAATAACTCAAATGATTCACGCTTATACTCTTGCTTAGGATTCTTTTGTGCATATCCACGTAAATGAATACCCTGACGTAAATGATCCATTGCTGCGAGATGCTCTTTCCACAAACCATCTAAGGTTTGAAGCATAACCGCTTTTTCAAACTGACGTAGTACTTGTGCACCGACCATTTCTTCTTTAGCTTTGTATGCATCACTCCAACTCGTTACGATTCTTTCACGTAACGTTTCTTCGTGTAAGTCATCTTCTGTATCCAACCACTGTTGAATAGTCAGTTTCAAACCATACTCTTGCTCAAGACGTTGCTCTAAACCTGGTACATCCCATAACTCTTCAACTGATTGTTGTGGGATATATTGGTCAATGACAGTACTAACTACATCTTGTTCGATGTTTGAGATTGTGTCTTCAATACTTTCCGCATCCATCAACTCATTACGTTGTGAGTAAACAACCTGGCGTTGGTCATTAGCTACATCATCATATTCAAGTAATTGCTTACGGATATCGAAGTTACGTGCTTCAACTTTACGTTGTGCATTTTCAATAGCACGAGATACCCAAGGATGTTCGATGGCTTCGCCCTCTTCCATACCCAGTTTTTTCATCATGCCAGTGACTTTATCAGATGCGAAGATGCGCATTAAGCTATCTTCCATTGATAAATAGAAACGTGAAGAACCTGCATCACCTTGTCGACCAGAGCGACCACGTAATTGGTTATCAATACGGCGCGACTCATGGCGCTCTGTACCCAGAATATGTAAACCGCCTGCTGCAATTACTGCGTCATGACGTACTTGCCATTCAGCTTTAATTTTAGCGACTTGATCTTCTGTTGGATTTTTAAGCGCTTCTACTTCAACTTTCCAGTTACCACCTAACACGATATCGGTACCACGACCGGCCATGTTAGTTGCAATGGTCACTGTGCCTGAGCTACCTGCATCAGCAACAATTTGTGCTTCTTTTTCGTGAAATTTCGCGTTCAATACTGAATGTGGGATCTTAGCTTGCTTTAATAATGTCGCTAATAATTCAGATTGTTCAATCGATACCGTACCAACAAGTACTGGCTGGCCACGTTCACGACAACCTTTAATATCGGTAATAATCGCGTTGTATTTTTCAGTTGCAGTCAAATACACCAAATCAGCCATGTCATTACGAACCATTGGCTTATTCGTTGGTACTACGACTGTATCAAGTCCATAGATATGCTGAAATTCAAATGCTTCAGTATCTGCTGTACCTGTCATACCTGCTAACTTCTCGTATTGACGGAAGTAGTTCTGGAATGTGATAGACGCTAATGTTTGGTTTTCATTTTGAATATTTACACCTTCTTTAGCTTCTACAGCTTGATGTAAACCTTCAGACCAACGACGACCTGGCATTGTACGGCCAGTATGTTCATCAACAATGACGACTTCGCCATCTTGAACAATATAATCTACATCGCGTTCAAATAATGTATGCGCACGCAGTGCTGCATTAACATGGTGTAATAAAGAGATGTTTGCTGCGGAATAAAGTGAGTCGCCTTCATTTAGCACACCAAGCTCAATAAGCAGTTGTTCTACTTTTTCTTGACCGCGTTCAGTGAAGTGAACTTGTTTCGCTTTCTCATCAATACTAAAGTCACCTTCGCCAATCTCATCTTCAGTATCTTCTTTCTCTTGAACGATAAGGTTAGGGATCAGTGTGTTTACTTTAATATATAGTTCTGAACTGTTTTCAGCTGCACCAGAAATAATCAATGGTGTACGTGCTTCATCAATCAAGATTGAATCGACTTCATCGATCAATGCGTAATGAAGAGGACGTTGAACACGTTCTTGAGGAGAAAACGCCATGTTGTCACGAAGGTAATCAAAACCAAACTCGTTGTTAGTACCGTAGGTAATATCAGAGTTATACGCTTCTTTCTTCTCAACTTGACCTAAACCCGCAACGTTAATGCCGACTGTTAAGCCTAGGAATTCAAAAAGAGGACGGTTATTCTCAGCATCACGACCTGCAAGGTAATCATTCACGGTAATAACGTGAACACCTTTGCCAGTTAAACCGTTTAAGTATGCTGGGAGTGTTGCGGTAAGTGTTTTACCTTCACCCGTTCTCATTTCAGCGATACGGTTACTATCTAGTACCATACCACCCAATAATTGGACATCGAAATGGCGCATTTCAAAAACACGCTTTGATGCTTCGCGAACTGTAGCAAATGCTTCAGCCATAATCGCTTCTAATGTCTCACCATTTTCAATACGCTGACGAAACTCTTCTGTTTTTGCTTTTAGTTCTTCATCAGTCAGCTTTTCATATTCAGCTTCTAACGCATTTATCTTAGTTACAACTTTACCAAGGCCTTTCAAGGTGCGGTCGTTACGACTGCCGAATACTTTTGTCAGTAATTTGCCTAACATCTTAATCACTTATCTCTTGTAGGTTGAGCTCAATTGAGCGACTTAACCGAAAATGTTATTAACTAGCCTTGCGATAGACGAACTTTCGTGGATCGATTTGTTGTCCATTTCGCAATACTTCGTAGTGCACGTGGGGACCGGTGGACCGGCCTGTGCTACCCATACTGGCAATTTTATCGCCTTTGGCAACGACGTCACCTAGGTTTACTGACATAGATTTATTGTGTCCATAACGAGTGCGGTAACCATTTCCATGATCAATTTCCACAAGCCCGCCATAACCAAGCATATTTCCGGACCATGTAACCACTCCTGCAGCAGTTGCAATTACATCGCCGCCTTCCTTACCCGCAAAATCAATGCCTTTGTGCAATGTTCTACGACCATTAAAAGGGTCATTTCGTAAACCGTAGGGCGAAGATAACCAACCTTTAACGATTGGTCGCCCTGATATATAACGTTCTTTATCTATATGGAGATTAGTTGCCACGGTTTCAAGTAGTGACAGCTGAACATTATTATTATCAATTCTGGAGGCCAACTGCGACATGTCATCTAACAGTTGGTTGAGCTCTACACCTGCACCGATTTCACTTAGACCACCGACACCCACTTCGGTAGAAAAATCAAATTGATCTTCAAGTAAATTATTTTCGGCAACTTGCTGGCCTAACGCCTCTAAACGAGTAACGTTAGCTTGCATTCTCGCGACGTGGGCAACTAAGGTGCTTAATTGTGTTTCTGTCGCTTTTTTGAGATTCATGACTTGTTGTTTTTGCTGTTCACGCAACTTTTGATTTTCATCAACTTTAGTTTGCTGCGCAGCAAAACGATCGGCGCTCTGCTGGTAAAGACCAGTTCCTGCCGCCACTAAAAGGATAGGTAGAAGTAACCATCGTTTGCTAGGATGCCAACGTGTTACTCCATTTCGACCTTGAATAAAAACTGTTACACTCATAGCCTAACTCAGCCATCTTATTATCATATGAAAAAGCCCCCTCAAGATCTCAGTAGATTGCTACATCAATCGGGAACATTACCGGAACTCGCTGAGAAAGCAGAATTATTAAATCAACTGAATACTTACGTAAAACAGTGCTTAAATGGTCCTGTTAGTGAACAGCTAAAAGTCGCTAATCTTCGTCAGGGTGTTCTTGTTATTGAAACTACTTCGGCTGCATGGGCTGCTAGAATAAATTTCCAAAAGACCAAACTACTGCAACAACTTCAGGAAGAAACGCTTCCAATGCTTACCGCTATAGAGGTTAAAGTCAACCCAGGGATAGCAATTACGCCAAGTAAAGCACCAAGTAACTATGCAAAAATCAGCCCTGTAGCTGCAGAACACCTGCAGTCATTGGCTGATCACGTAGAAGGTTCACTTGGTGAAAAACTAAAACGGCTGGCTGCATTAGCCAGCCGTAATAGGCAATCTTAATTTTTACGCTAAAGATGTAGCGCCTGGCACCATAAAGCTCAGTGGTACATCAACTTCGTTTTCAAAGCTGACTAACTCCCAAGCTTCTTGCTGTGCAAGTAATGCCCTAACCAATTGGTTATTTAAAGCATGACCTGTTTTATATGCACAGAATTCACCAACAATCGCGTGACCTGCTACATATAAATCACCAAACGCATCAAGAATCTTATGCTTTACAAATTCGTCCTCATATCGCAGACCGTCAGGGTTAAGGACACGATATTCATCAAGCACAACAGCATTTTCCATGCTGCCACCTAGTGCTAAATTATTAGCACGTAAGTATTCGATATCTTGCATGAAGCCGAAAGTTCTAGCTCGGCTAATATCTTTAACAAAAGCAGATGTTGAAAAATCCATCACCATATGTTGTTGGCTACGAGAAATCTCTGGGTGATTAAAGTCAATTTTGAAATCAACTCTAAAACCTTTATAAGGCTTTAACTCAGCCCACTTATCACCGTCTTCAACACGAATGGTTTGATTGATTTTGATATATTTTTTCGCTACCGATTGTTCTTTGATACCTGCACTTTGCAGTAAGAAAACAAACGGACTTGCACTGCCATCCATAATCGGGATTTCAGGAGCATCAACTTCGATAACAGCGTTATCTATGCCAAGGCCTGCAAGTGCTGCAAATAAATGTTCGATAGTTGAAATGCGAACACCTTCATCATTCACTAATGCCGTACACATAGTTGTTTCACGAACTAGATTCGCTTTTGCAGGAATTTCCACTGCAGGCGTTAAATCTGTACGTCTAAGTACGATACCAGAATTGACAGGTGCGGGCATAATGCACAGAGTTACCTTGTTGCCGGAATGCAATCCGACACCAGTACTCTTCACCATTTTTTGAACAGTTCTTTGAAAAATCATTCAGTTACCCGTTTTAATCACTTTAAAATAAACATTCTTGAGCTATATATACTGAGTTAACCCAGTAAGCTGAGGCGGTATACTAACATAAAATTGTCTTTTCACAAAAAAGTACCCTTTAGAGTCTTTTTATACGCCTCTACTTACATAAGTAACATTCTATCAACATCTTAGCTTTTACAGATTTTCATTTTTACTTTCAGCGACTAATCAGCTTGCTTACGTAAAAATGCTGGGATATCTAAGTAATCACCATCAACACGTGCAGCAGGTTGAGCTGCTGGCTGAGGAGCTGGAACAGCATTTCCTGTCGGTGCTACATAGTTAGTCGTGATAGCTGGTTCTTCAGCTGGCTCAACTTTTGGTTCAATAACTGCAGCTGGTTCAGGACGTGAAACTGGCTTAGTCACTAATTGGATATCAGGCTTCTTCTCTGCGCCAATACCAGTAGCAACAACCGTTACACGTAGCTCTTCACTCATTTCTGGGTCAATAACTGCGCCAACAACCACGGTAGCATTATCAGATGCGTATGCTTTAACGTGGTTACCCACTGTTTCTAGCTCTTCAATACTGATATCCATACCTGCTGTAATGTTAACTAATACGCCGCGCGCACCAGCTAGATCAATATCTTCAAGTAATGGACTTGCCACAGCAGCTTCTGCCGCTTCTTCTGCGCGATCATCACCCGTTGCAACACCTGTGCCCATCATGGCATTACCCATTTCTGACATAACTGTTTTAACATCGGCGAAATCCACGTTAATTAAACCTGGACGAGTAATTAACTCAGCAATACCCTGTACTGCGCCTAATAACACATTATTAGCAGCAGCAAATGCATCCAACAATGATGTACCACGACCCAATACTTTTAATAGCTTTTCATTTGGGATAGTAATCAATGAGTCAACATGCTTTGCAAGCTCAGCAATACCTTGATCAGCAAAAGTCATACGCTTTTTGCCTTCGAAAGGAAACGGCTTAGTGACGACAGCAACAGTCAAAATACCTTCTTCGCGAGCAATTTCAGCTACAACAGGTGCGGCGCCAGTACCTGTACCGCCACCCATTCCAGCAGCAATAAAGATCATGTCAGACCCCTTGATTGCAGCGCGAATGTTTTCTTTATCTTCTTCAGCAGCTTGGCGACCCACATCAGGGTTTGCTCCAGCACCTAGACCTTTAGTGACATCACGTCCTAATTGAATAGTTGAGCCTGCACCTGATTTGCGTAATGCCTGAGCATCCGTATTCGTTACGATAAACTCAACACCTTCGATGCTGTGTTTAACCATATGTTCGACAGCGTTACCGCCACCACCACCGACGCCGATGACCTTGATCACCGCTTCGTCATTATGTGTGTCCATGATCTCAAACATTGTCTGATCTCCGTTAGTCTGCGTTATTAAAATTCACCCTTAAACCAGCTTTTGACCCGATTCAAAAGACTGGTAACCCCTTGACGTTCAGGGCGTTCGAACTGACGTTCGATTACGCGTCTGGCGCCATAATGAAGCAACCCTATTCCAGTAGAATAAACAGGTTGATCCACGTATTCATTTAACCCTTTTACTGGTAGCGGCGACGCTACCCTAACTGGCATGCCGAAAGTCGCTTCAGCAATATCAACAGCACCAGTAATTGACGCTGTTCCACCGGTTAATACTATGCCTGCGGCTATTTGATCTTCTAAGCCACAGTCAGTTAATTCTTTTAATACCAGTTCAAATAACTCCTGATATCTTGGTTCCACTACTTCCGCCAATGTATGACGTGACATGCTGCGTGAAGGGCGGCCACCGACTGATGGTACTTCGATGCTGTCTTCGCGGCTGACCATTGAACTTCTTGCACTGGCAAATTGCACTTTGATTTGCTCAGCATGTGTCAATGGTGTCCTAAAAATTTTAGCGATATCACTGGTTACCTGATTACCTGCTACTGATATCACAGCACAATGCCTCAGTGCACCATTGGTATAAACAGCAATATCTGTTGTGCCGCCACCAATATCAACAATACAAACACCTAAATCTTTTTCATCATTCGTTAACACAGAATCTGCTGACGCAATACCTGAAAAAACTAAGTCATCAACTGTTAAGCCGCAACGCTCGACGCTTTTGGTGATATTTTTTGCCATGTCGTTGGCGCAGGTCACGATATGTGCTTTCGCTTCCATTCGCATACCCGACATACCGATAGGACTCTTAATACCATCTTGAACGTCAATTGAATATTCTTGCGGTAACACATGAAGGATCCGTCTTTCAGTTGGGATCTTCACTGAGCGCGCTGTATGAATAACGTTATCAACGTCTTCTTGCGTCACTTCTTCATCGTTAATTGACACCATGCCATTTTCGTTCTGACATGCGATGTGCTTACCTGAAATACTTAAATACACAGAAGATACTTGGCAATCAGCCATTAACTCTGCTTGATCAAGTGCGCGCTGCACACTTTTTACAATAGAATCCAAATCATTCACGCCACCTTTATCCATTCCGCGCGAAGGATGATTGCCTAAACCGACCACGCTTATCTCACCGTCAGGTAGCACTTCACCAATGATCACTGCGACCTTGGACGTGCCAATATCTAGGCCTACGATAAGATTTCTTTCCTGATTTTTGGTCATTTAGTGTCGACTCTCTGTTTTAGTATCGTCCCAGCCAACGGCGACTCCGGTGTCATAGCGTAAATCGATCGTTGCTATTGGCTTTTGATTTCGTGTTATTTCAGGGTAAACATTAATAAATCTTTGTATTCTCGACATCTTATCTTCTCGTCCTAATTCGAGAAGAATGCCGTTATCTAATCTTGCATGCCATGCATGTCGTGGACTTAAACTTAAACTTGCCAGCTTAAAACCATTAATACTCAATAAATCAGACAATTGCTGATAACTAGTTAACACTTCAGAAGACATTTCTTCTGGGCCTGAAAGTACCGGCAATGTATTAATACTCGAATGTGATTCAGCTGCAAACACTTCGCCATTCACATTTAGCCAGTCATCTCCATTCCAATGTGCAACAACATGTTGCTCTTGCAAGGTCACTTTTAATTTTGCAGGCCACTCTCGCCTTACAGACGCATGATAGACCCAAGGTAATGCTTCTAAAGCTTGCTGTACTTCACCAACGTCGGCACTAAAAAAACTGCGTTCCATTAACGCCTGTAGCGCAGCCTGAATTTCAGCGTCCGAGGTATAAATTCGCTCGCCTTTTATCGCAACGGCATCTATCGGTAATGCATCAGCATCATTCAGTAATACATTAAGCTTAAGGCCAGCCCAAACAATGGTGAGTAATACCGTCAGTAAAAACAGTAACCCAGTGTATAAGTACCAATTGACTTCACTCAAATGGCCTTTTAACTGGCGAGCTTTATCACTCCACGCCACAGCTACTGTAACTCCAAACTGTACACTGTCACTTTCATTGGGCAATTCACCATTATATCTAGCATGCTGACTGTATTAAAGTTTATATTTACAAGCAGTTATAGTATAAAAATCAATCAAAACTCACCATTTCCCTGCGACTGACTCAAGCTACTTTTCAAAAACTATTTTTAAAACCTACTTTCTAAAACCAAGATTACTTGATGCCAGCGACTTTGACAGAGCACCAATATTACCAGCCCCTTGAGTCAGCAATAAATCGCCTTCTTGCAATACATCAGGCAATACATCAGCTAACAACTCTGGTGATGCAACAAAAATAGGGTCCACTTGGCCGCGTAATCTTATGGAGCGGCACAATGAGCGGCCATCTGCACCTGGTATCACGCTTTCACCAGCAGCATAAACATCTAACAACAATAAGCCGTCTACTTGCGATAAGACTTCAACAAAGTCTTCATACAAATCACGGGTTCTACTATAGCGATGTGGTTGATACGCCATCACTAATCGTTTATCTGGCCAACCCGCTCTTGCAGCTTTAATCGTTGCAAGTACTTCACTTGGATGATGACCATAATCATCAACCAACATCACCTTGCCATTAGCAGTATCAAATTCACCAAGGTGCTGAAAACGTCTGCCAATACCTTCAAATTCTGCTAATGCGGCGACAATAGCCTCATCATCAATATCATCCTCACTGGCTACTGCTATCGCAGCTAACGCATTTAGCACGTTATGCTCACCAGGTAGATTTAATACAATATCTAAATCATCACGGTTTTTACGACGAACACTAAACTGGCTCTGGTGTCCGACTTGCTTAAAGTTAAGTGCTTGCACATCAGCAATGTCACTAAAGCCGTAAGTGACCACTTGTCTGCCCACTCTTGGCATAATTTCTTGTATCACTTCATCATCGATACACATTACCGCAACGCCATAAAAAGGCAGGTTATGTAAAAAATCGACGAAGGTAGTCTTCAACTTTTCAAAATCACCACCGTAAGTGTCCATATGGTCAGCTTCGATATTGGTGATAACACTGACCATAGGTTGTAAATGTAAAAAGCTCGCATCACTTTCATCTGCTTCTGCAATCAAATAGCGACTTGTCCCAAGACGAGCATTCGTGCCTGCACTATTAAGCAAACCACCAATAACAAATGTTGGATCTCGCTCTGCTTGGCCATAAACGCTAGCAATTAAGCTTGTCGTTGTGGTTTTACCATGAGTGCCCGCAATCGCGACCCCATGTCGGTAACGCATAAGCTCTGCTAGCATTTCTGCACGGCGTACAATCGGAATTCGACGCTCTTTTGCAGCTATGATTTCAGGGTTTTCTTGCTCAATTGCTGTCGATACCACCACAACATCTACATCAGCAACGCTTTCAGCCTGATGGCCAATAATAATCTTCGCGCCTAAGTTCGCGAGCCTTTCTGTCACGCTATTAACAGCAATATCTGAACCACTAATTTGATAACCTTCATTTACTAATACTTCGGCTATCCCGCCCATTCCAGCACCACCTATGCCGACAAAATGGATTTTCTTAATCCGTCTCATCTCAGGGATCATGCTACGTAATTGGGCGTACTTCTCTGTTTTAGTCATTTCAATCCTTTCGTGCTAATTCAGCACAAATACTCGCTACACGTTGGGTTGCATCTAACACTGCAACACTTCTGGCTTGTTGTGCCATCTCTGAAACAACGTGTCTTTGTTCAGCAAAGAGGGTTAATTTCTCAGCTAAATTATCTGCGTTTAATATGGTCTGCGGTAATAAAAATGCCGCACCGGCTTCTACTAATACTGAAGCATTCTTTGTTTGATGATCGTCAACTGCATGGGGATAAGGCACTAAAATACTGGCTCTTCCCACCGCGGCTAATTCAGAAACCGTTAATGCTCCCGAACGACAAACAACAACATCAGCCCAGCGATAAGCGGCTTCCATGTCATCTATAAATTCTGCCACATTGACACTGGCCGCTTGACCCTTGTCTTGGTAATGGCTTTTAACGGCAGGCTGATTTCCTTTGCCTACCTGATGCCATACCGTAATTGAGTGCTGTTGGCTTAATTGCCCCACAACATCTGGCATAACATCATTAAAAATTTTGGCGCCTAAGCTGCCTCCCACCACTAATACTTTAAGTGCTGAGTCATCACACACTTTCGTCGTTTGTCCTAATTCGATTAACTCTTGTCGAATTGGGTTACCGACTACCTCTGCATTCGTTGCAGGTAAAAATGTATTTGGAAATGCACACAACACTTTAGTAGCTATGCGCGATAACAACTTATTGGTCATTCCAGGTATTGCATTTTGCTCATGCAGCACTAACGGTATGCCCGACAACTTTGCCGCTACCCCGCCAGGCCCACTGGCAAATCCACCCATACCAATAATCACATCAGGTTTAAATTCATTAATGAAAGCTTTTGCTTGCATAATTGAACGCAAAATCTTAAAAGGCGCAGCAAGCTTTCTAATAATGCCATTGCCACGAACGCCTTTGATGTCTATAAACTCAATATCAAATCCATGTTGAGGCACTAAGCGTGCTTCCATACGGTCAGCGGTCCCTAACCAACGAACTTGCCAACCTTTTTTAGCCAATGCTTTTGCCACTGCTAACGCCGGGAATACATGTCCACCCGTGCCGCCAGCCATCACCAATAACTTGGGTGCATCTGTTATATTAGGGCTCATTTCTTTATTCTCCCTTGCACCGCCTGCGTCAAACTTAGCCGCCTTTCATAATCTATGCGTATCAATAACATGACTGCAGCCGTCATGACCCACAAACTACTGCCACCATAGCTAATAAAGGGTAATGTCAGACCTTTTGTCGGTAACATACCAATACTCGCGCCTACGTTGACAACGGTTTGGAAGCAAATCCAAATGCCGATGCCGTAAGCTAAGTAACTTTCAAATGGGCGTTGAATACTCAAACACAAGTTGCCCAATCTAATTGCTCTAAAAGACACAAAAAATAATACGGTTAGCACACAAACGATGCCTACAAAACCTAACTCTTCGCCGATCACAGCAAAAATAAAATCAGTGTGAGCCTCAGGCAGGTATGACAGCTTTTGAATACTATTACCTAAACCTTGGCCAAATATATCACCGCGTCCGTATGCCATTAATGACTGAGTTAATTGATAACCACTACCAAATGGGTCTTCCCATGGGTCTAAAAATGACGTTACACGCCGCATCCGATATGGCTCAAACACCACTAAAAATACAAACATTGCGATACCAAAAAATATCAGTACCAAAAAGTCCATAATTCGCGCACCCGCCAAAAACAATAGGCTTACGGTACATACGAAAAGCACCACCACAGTACCTAAATCCGGTTGGGCAAGAATCAAAAATGCAAACAGTAAAAACACAAAAATTGGCTTATAAAACCCTTTACTGTTCTCCCTCAACTCACCATGTCGGCGCACCAAATATCCCGACATATAAATAATAAATACAAATTTGGCTATCTCAGCGACTTGGATCCTTACAGGCCCTATCGCCAGCCACCGTGTTGCGCCATTCACCGTGGTGCCTACAACCAGAACAGCCACCAACATCAACAACACTAGAAGTACTAAATAAGCGCTATAGCGCTCCCATAACTTCAATTCTATGTTCAGTACCGCATAAGCGATAACTCCACAGCCCATCAAATATGCAACGTGGCGATATATGAAATGAAACGGGTTATCTGTCAACTTTTGCGCTTCCGGCATAGAGGCTGACATCACCATGACAAAGCCAAATGTAATTAGCCCTAAAACGGCGACAAATAAGCTTCTATCATACAGCTGATCACCTGGCGACGTTTCAGACAGAATGTCCGGCCAAGACCTTTTCAGGACTTGTTGGAATAAGCTAAGTTGTTGCTCACCCCTCGCCATCTTCAATCTGCTCCACTAATTGCTTAAAGTGATGACCTCTTTCCATGAAGTTCTTATACATATCGGTGCTAGCACAAGCTGGAGACAATAAAACGATATCCCCTGAAAAAGTGATTTCAACCGCTTTAGCAACCGCTTCTTCTAGGTTTTTAACGATAATACTGTCAGTTTTTAGTGCCGCAATTTTAGATCCGTCTTTACCGAAGGTGATCACTTGGGTCACATTACTCAGTGAAGCTTCAAGTTCTTTAAAATCTGCGCCTTTGCCTTCGCCACCTGCAATCAAAATCAAGTCACCTAAGTGATCACTCAATCCATTTAATGCCGCAACGGTAGCCCCTACATTGGTCGCCTTCGAATCATTGATATAAGTGACACCTTGTTTTAGGCCAACCATTTCACAACGATGCTCTAAACCAGCAAAGTTGGATGCAATCTCAACCATGGTATTCTTATCAATGCCACACGCATCTGTTAATGCCATTGCAGCTAATAAGTTAGCCTGATTATGACTACCGATTAAGCTGACTTCATGCAGGTTCATTATTTCACTTTCGCCGTGCAATATTTTACCATCGGCAATACCCCACTCATCTCCTTCTGGCACCCCTAAACCAAAGGTATTTTGATTTGTTGGCTCGTCAGGAAAAGTCAGTGCATCGTCACGATTGAACATCACAAAACGGCTCTGTTGATATAAACGTAACTTAGCTGCGCGGTACGAATGAATATCGTGATATCTATCCATATGATCTTCACTGATGTTCAAACACGTCGCCGCGATGCAATTTAAGCTGTGAGTTGTTTCTAATTGAAAACTCGATAGCTCTAACACGAAATACTCAGCATCTGTTGCTAATAAATCCAACACTGGAATGCCAATATTGCCACCTACCGCAACCTTTTTACCGGCGGCTTTAAGCATGTCGTACACTAATGTCGTTACCGTTGTTTTACCGTTTGAGCCCGTAATAGCGACAACACAAGGGCCTCTATCAGCGACAGCTTGAGCAAACAGTTCAACATCGCCAATCACTTCAATGCCCATATCAATTGCAGCGCGAATCTCTGGCGTATCAACCGCAATGCCAGGGCTGACAATAATGTGTTTTGCTTGTACCAAATAACGACATACAAACCCACCTGTCAGTAGCTCAACATCAGGAAATTCCTGTGCTAAGGTCTCTCGGCCAGGTGGCGTTCGTCTGCTATCCATCACCAATGGTGTAATACCTTGGGACATCAGATAACGCACAACAGATAAACCTGTTGCACCTAAGCCCAAAACAATATGCGAATAGCTTGATTGCATTACTAACTACCTTAACTTAAGCGTTGCCAGTCCTAGCATCACTAGGAACAACGAAATAATCCAAAAGCGAACAATCACTCTTGGTTCTGGCCAACCTTTCAATTCGTAATGATGGTGAATCGGTGCCATTCTAAAAATACGCTGGCCGCGTAATTTGTATGAACCCACTTGTAAAATCACCGATACGGTTTCCATAACGAAAACGCCGCCCATAATCACTAATAACACTTCTTGGCGCACTAATACTGCAATGGCACCGAGTCCAGCGCCAAGTGCTAACGATCCGACATCGCCCATAAATACTTGCGCAGGGTAAGTGTTAAACCACAAAAATCCTAAACCCGCACCGACTATTGCAGTACAGACAATCACTAGTTCACCTGCATCAGGTAAATGTGGAATATGTAAGTAACTGGCAAACTGTGCATGCCCTGATAAATAGGCAATCAGTGCAAATGCTGCTGCAACCATGACTGTAGGCATGATTGCTAAACCATCAAGACCGTCGGTTAGATTTACCGCATTACTCGCACCCACTATGGTGAAATAAGCCAGTACGATATAAAGCAAACCTAATTGCGGCATGACATCTTTGAAAAACGGCACAACTAACTGCGTCTCACCAGGTAATGTCGCCGAACTGTACAAGTAAAATGCCACAGCCAAAGCTGCAATGGATTGCGATGCATATTTCCAACGCGCAATCAGACCTTTTGAATCTTTCTTAACCACTTTAAGGTAGTCATCAAGAAAACCAATACCGCCAAAGGTACCTAATACAAACAGCATCACAATGACATATCGATTGGATAAATCACCCCACAATAAAACACTGACAAAAATCCCTGCGAGTATCAGCAAACCACCCATTGTAGGGGTACCGCGTTTACTAAAATGAGATTCTGGGCCATCATTTCTGACGACTTGTCCTATTTGCAATAACTGCAATCGCTCAATCAGTTTTGGACCAAACCATAAACTAAAAA
This sequence comes from Shewanella sp. 10N.7, assembly GCF_020806285.1. Lineage (NCBI taxonomy): Bacteria > Pseudomonadati > Pseudomonadota > Gammaproteobacteria > Alteromonadales > Shewanellaceae > Shewanella > Shewanella sp. 10N.7. The sequence goes on along the minus strand of NZ_JAJGZS010000018.1, from coordinate 94,887 downwards.
TAAGACCTGTCATAAGCCCTAAAATGGCTCTTAAGGTCAGATAAGAAAATACATTAAACCCACTGTAAAACTGGGTTAAATACTCAGCTAAATAAGCCAGCATCTAAACAAACTCCCCGCGCCTATTGGCATTTAATAACTCTTCGACCACAGTTTCCATCGCTGCGCTTCGAGAACCTTTTACTAAAATAGTTACTTGATCCGGCAACTGATTTATCTTTTCCTTTAATGCTTGAGCAAGGGAATCCGAGTCACTAAAGTGCTCAGAACCAAATGCTTTACTTGTCGATTCAGTCAGTTGACCACAACAGAACAGATCGTCAATCCCAGCTAGTTTGGCTTGTTCGCCAACCTCAAAATGCAAAAGGGCGCTATTGTCACCTAATTCGCCCAAATCTCCCAGCACTAAACACTTAAAACCTCGAGTTTGTTTTAACCAGCTAATCGCGGCATCAACAGACGTCGGGTTTGCGTTATAACTATCATCAACCAATAAAATACGACCCATTTTATGCGGCACCATACGACCTTTAACAGCTGTTAACGCACTTAACCCCGTCACAATGTCTGCGACAGGGATATTGAGTGCGATACAAATGGCGCTAGCAGCTAGTGCATTACTTACTTGATGCAAGCCAGCTAATGGAAGTTGTACTGGGTAAGATTGACCTAAAACCACTAATGAAAACTGATAACAGCCGCTATCATCAGCAATAATATCAACCGCTTTAATATCAGCATTGACGTTTTCAGAAACTGAGAAGCTAAGTTGCTTAAATGCTGCCGCTTTAGTTGCCATAAAATCTGCAAAATCATCGTCAGCATTAATAATGGCTGTACCGTCTGGATTTAGGTGATTAAATATTTCTGATTTAGCTTGGGCTACACCTTCAATTGAACCAAAACCTTCAAGGTGAGCGCGGCCAACATTATTCACTAATGCCACCTGAGGCGTCACTAAAGATGAAGTATAATTAATTTCGCCCTGATGGTTAGCACCCAACTCAAACACACCAAATTCATGCTCTTGCGCTAATCTTAATAAGGTTAACGGCACCCCGATTTCATTATTAAAATTACCAGCAGTAAACAGCACTTTGTGATGCTGAGACAAAATTGTTGCGACGATTTCTTTCACGGTAGTTTTACCGTTAGAACCTGTTAGTGCTATCGAATATGGGTTCACTTGTTGGCGCACATAAGCACCGATAGCCCCCATCGCCTTTTGGCTGTTTTTGACAATTAGTTGAGGAATGTCGACATCCAGCTTATGTTCAACCAGTAATGCTTTAGCACCGTTTTCAATCGCTGTTGCAGCAAAACTATGGCCATCAAAGCGTAAACCTTTTAACGCAACAAAAAGGCTATTAGTGTGCATTTTTCGGCTGTCACTGGTGACGTCGTCAATAATAAGGTCAGTACCCACAAGTTGAGCATCAAGCTCAACAGCTAAGGTTGATAATCTAATATCAATCATCAAAGGCCTCCAGTGCTAACAAGAGGTTCATCTGAGGCTTCATTGCCACCTGTTAATTGCATCGCTAAAGCGCGTTCATCGTAATCAATTCTGCTACCAGCAACTTCTTGATATGTTTCATGACCTTTACCCGCTAATAAGACAATGTCGCCAGCTTTAGCTAATTGCGCCACGGATTTAATCGCATTAATTCTATCGACTTCAGTCAATGCTTGCTCTGGATGCGTTAATCCTGCAACCACATCATTGATAATACTCATCGGCTCTTCACTGCGGGCATTATCACTCGTCACCATCACTTTATCAGCAAATTGTTCAGCAGCTTGAGCCATCAAGGGGCGTTTGCCCGTATCGCGATCGCCACCACAACCAAACACGCACCATAAGGTGCCTTGGCAATGGATGCGCAGTGCTTTCAAAGCATGCTCGATGGCATCAGGTGTATGAGCATAGTCAACCACTAATGTTGGGCCATTAGCTTGATTAAATCGCTCCATGCGTCCAGCTACAGGCGTTAAATGCGGCACTAATGAGAGTAACTCGGCCATCAGACCATCTTGGGTAGCTAAGATGTTTTCAGTACCTTGCAAATACAGTGCGCCCAGCGAAGCAACAAGATTTGATAGATTAAAGTCACCTAAAAGAGGCGAAGACAACTGACCTTTCAACATTACTGAATTACTGTCGTAGATATCTTCAGGATAATAAAAATCGCAGGTCACACCCGCATCATTGAAATGCATATTGTCAGTATAAAAACGCGCTAAAGGATGCTTTTTAAGGCTAAAGCCGAATATGTTGGTCGATTGCAGCGCTGTAAACCATTGTTCACCAACGGCATCATCAAGGTTCAGTAAACCATTTTTGATACATGGGAAATTAAACAAGCGTTTTTTAGCAGCGCCATAAGCGTCCATGTCACCATGATAATCAAGGTGATCGCGGCTTAAATTAGTAAATACTGCCGTGTTAAAAGGTACAGCTTCTACACGACCTTGCACTAAACCATGACTAGACACTTCTATCGCGCAGGTGTTGACGGTTTGCTGCTGAAACTCGTGTAGTTGACGCACCAAGGTAATGGCATCTGCTGTAGTATTGCCACTATCAATCAAGCTTCCCCAAACACCATTGCCTAATGTGCCCATAACAGCCGCTTTTTGCTGTTTAAGGGTCACAAGCTGAGCAATAAGCTGACTCACTGAAGTCTTACCGTTAGTGCCAGTGACGCCAATAATGGCCATCTCAGAATTTTGTAACGGGTATAGCTGTGCTGCCACTGCAGACAATTGACGGCTCAGTTGAAAAAAGGACACCAATACCGCGCCCGACTCATGGTAATTAACCTGACCATGCTCATCAGGATTGTCAGTATGAATTAATGCACCTAAAGCACCTTGCGCAATTGCTTTATTAATGAACTGGCGACCATCAACTTGATGACCTGGTAATGCCACAAATAAACAACCTTCACTAACGTCTCGGCTATCTAGAGTCATCGTTGAGACCGACTCACGGCCAGCATAATGAAACCAAGGGGCTAATAAATCACTAAGTAGCATTATTCTGCCCTCCTAGCGATTGCGGCCAGTTCAACTTTTTCTTTCTCATTTAATGGCTCAACATTGAGCATTTGTAATGCTCCAGACATAATTTTTGCAAACGCAGGGCCAGCAACATCACCACCATGATAACGATCACCTTTTGGCTCGTTCACCACAATTGAAATCGCTAAACGCGGGTTATGTACCGGTGCTACACCCGCAAACAATGAAACATAATCATCGCCATAACCACCGGCGATAGACTTACGGCTTGTACCTGTTTTACCTGCTATAGGGTAACCATCGATATGAGCTTGAGTGGCTGTGCCACCTCTTTCGGTGACGCCTAACATCATTTCCATGACATATTTCGCCGTCTGCTCTGAAATCACTTGTTCACCACGAGGCGCTTGCTTTAGTTTTAAAATCGATACGGGGTACAGAACCCCGCCACTGCCTAAGGTTGCATACATTCTTGCTAACTGTAGTGGCGTTGCCGTAAGGCCATAACCATAAGATAAGGTTGCGCGTTCAAAATCAGACCAACGGCGGCGATCATGTATAAGACCAGCACTTTCACCAGCAAGGTTAATACCTGAGTAATTGCCTAAGCCCATTGATTGGTAAGTGCCCAATAATTCTTGTACTGGCATTGATAGCGAGACTTTACTGATGCCAACGTTACTGGATTTCACGAGGATCTTATCTAGAGTCATATTGCCGTAATTGATCGTATCGCGGACCTGTCGTCCACCTACACGCATCCAACCAGGAGAGGTATTAATTAATTCATCACGTTCAACCGTGCCCGCTTCTAATGCAGCAGCAACCACAAATGGCTTCACAGTCGAACCCGGCTCAAACGTATCGGTTAATGCACGATTACGCATACGATATGACTGTAAATTTTCACGTGAATTAGGGTTGTAAGATGGTGTATTGACCATCGCAAGCACTTCACCAGTAAGCACATCAAGTACCACCACTGAACCTGAGGTGGCTTGGTTAATTTCTGTTGTACGTTTAAGTTCACGATAGGCTAACTGTTGAATACGCTGATCAATGCTGAGCACTAAATCATTAGAACTTTCGCCTTCTTCAACAATATCTAGTCGTTGAACCACTTTACCATCGCGAGATTTACGCACCTTCTGCTTTGACGGTGTGCCTGTTAACCAGCTGTCATACGCATTTTCAATGCCTTCAATTCCCACGTCATCAATGTTAGTCAGGCCGACAAGCTGAGCAGCAGTTTCACCTGCTGGGTAATAACGGCGCGATTCAGACTTTAAATAAATACCGGAAATTTTTAATTGCTTAATGTATTCAGCAACTGCTGGAGTGACCTGGCGCTTCAGGTAGATAAAACGACGCTTGGGATCGCGCTGTACCTTACTCACAATTTTATCGACGGGTTCATGCAACACATCAGCCAGTGCTTGCCAGCGGCGCATGTCTTTGAACGCATCTTTATCATGGGAAATTTTAGGATCAGCCCAAACGGCACGAACTGGTACGCTTACCGCTAACATTTCGCCATTACGATCAGTAATTAAGCCACGTTGAACCTGGTTACTACTGGTTCTTAAGGTACGCATATCACTTTCGTGACGTAATTTATCAGGTTCAATAATTTGAATATAAGCCGCTCGAGCAATCAACGCCGTAAATAGAAGCAACACAAAGCCAACCACAACGAATAATCGCCATGGAATTAGCTCTGGGTTTAACTTACGTTTGGCTTGTCTGCTCATAGTTATATTCGAGTCACTTACCCAACAATCCTTATTTAATGAAGTCTCTCACTCAATTTACTGCAACCGAATAACCACTTCTTCTTTTGGTAACGGTCGCACCATTTTTAAATCTTTAGTGGCAATCCTCGTCACACGGCTATGTTCTGATTTAGATTGCTCTTCTAACAACAAGTTACGCCATTCAATATCTAACCTATCGCGCTCTTGTAATAGATGATCCATTTGTGAGGTTAATTTGCGCGTAGCATGGCTGGTATAGACCACCCCAACTGCATTACTCAGTACAACTATCGACATTAATAAAATCCACTTATGTCGCCAGATATCGGCAAGCACAATACGTGATAATTTTATCGATGATTGCCCCAAGTTAACCCCATTTTGTTCTTTATATGGCCGAGTTAAACACCGTAAAATAGTGCTTAATGTTCAATTTTAATATTAGTAATCAAGACGCTGCGCAACACGTAACACCGAACTACGTGAACGTGGATTTTGCTCAATTTCAATATCCGAAGGCTTCATGGCCTTACCGATTGCTTTCAGTTTTCTTGATTTATTGATTTCAGCTTCAGTGATAGGCAGGCCATGTGGCACGCTCTCACCTTGGCTATTCTTACGAATGAAACGTTTCACCATTCTGTCTTCTAACGAATGGAAGCTGATCACTGATAAACGTCCTTCTGGCGCTAATACAGAAACAGCACCTTCTAGTGCTTGTTCAATCTGCTCCAGTTCGCTATTGATATAAATACGAATAGCTTGGAACACTCGCGTAGCAGGATGTTTATTACGCTCTTTATTTTTAGTAATTCGCGCAATTAAATCGGCTAAATCTTTAGTTCTTAAAAACGGTGTTTCATCACGATCTGCAGCAATACAACGGGCAATATGGCGAGAGTTTTTCTCTTCACCATAGGTTCTAAAGACCCATGCCATATCTTCAATTTCTGCTTTGGCAATCCACTGCGCTGCCGTTTGACCTTGGCTATTATCCATACGCATATCTAATGGGCCATCACGTAGGAAACTAAAGCCACGCTCAGCATCATCTAATTGAGGTGATGACACACCTAAATCAAGTAACACACCATCAATTTTGCCTTTAAGGCCAAGCTCAGTAACGTAATCCGCTAACTGGCCAAATCCACCATGAACAATTTGAAAACGTGGATCGTCAGCAAACTGTTTCGCAGCTTCAATCGCTTGCGGATCGCGATCAATTGCTATTAAACGACCGTTTTCACCGAGTTGACTCAGCACATGCCTAGAATGACCACCACGTCCAAAAGTGCCATCGATATAGATGCCATCTTCATGGATATTCAAACCATCAACGGTTTCTTTCAGTAGTACAGATAAATGGGCAAATTCTTGGCTCATCAGACTCTTCTTAATTGGTTATTTATAATGAAAAATTCGCTAATCTTTCATGGCTAGCGAGATCTTCAGCTTGGATCAACTCATGGCTTTCATCCATTTGTACCTGCCAAGCTGCTTCATCCCACAATTCAAACTTATTCAATAAGCCCACCAGCATGGTTTTCTTTTGTAACCCTGCATACTGTCTTAAAGCTGGCGGAACGAGCGCACGTCCATTGCCATCTAACTCACATTCATGAGCGTGGCCTAGTAATCTTCGTTTCATTGAACGTTCAACTTTGTCGGTGTCAGATAGTTGCAGTAACTTCGCCTCTATCAACTCCCACTCGTGGATCGGATAGATCAATAAACAATGTGATTGGATATCTACCGTGATAACAACAATGCCTTCGTGCTCGGCGCGCAAGGATTCTCGGTATCGCATTGGAATAGCGATCCGACCTTTTGCATCCATATTTATCGCACTAGCACCCCGAAACACTGCCATCGATTCCTATTAATTGTTATTAAAATTCCCACAAATATCCACAATTCCCCACAACCCTTAAGTTTAGGGATACAACACAAGTATTGTCAAGGGATGAGAACATTAATTAAATCCAGTTCTGAAGCGGGTTAGCAGCAAATTATAATTAGGTTGTTTCAGGTGGAGAAAAGTGGCTTTTAGACGGGTAAATGAACGAAACCATAGACATAACAGCATTCATATCAGTAATAAATGTGGGGAATATGATCTAAATTGTGACTATTTTCATATAAAAATAACAATAGGGATCGATCTCAGCAGATTTATTTATTAATAAATATCCATCCAATGTGTGATAGGTCACTTTTAACGTATAAATTGTGCCAGTCATTTAAGGTTGACTGCCAAATTGTTATTAACAACTAGACTGTGACTTTTATCGGGCTGCTACTAAGCGTACTATACTAAAATAGATTAAATAATAATCAGCAATGGCCGATATAAAGTTAACAGCCAGTCCGTTTCAGTAAAACAACTATCGCAATAAGGAGGTCAACATGAGTTTAGATAGCATATATGCCATTGTCGCTAGGCCACCTAGACAAGTTGACGGTGTGAAAAGAAAGGTAAACAAAGTTGGTAATAGTGACTCTATTGCTGCTGACAGTCATGAAGATCCACAATCACAACTGCCCGCAGATAATCCATCAGTGAAAAAACAGTCCACAAAAGCACAATTAGCTCGAGAGCAATCGATTCAAGAGCACCCTACTCATGAGCAATCTGCTCAAGATGCTGATTCCCCTTATATCAAGCACATTGATATCGAAGTGTAGCCATACCCCCTTAATTGATATCATTAATCTTATGCTGACATGGTTTGTTTCACTGCCTTTTTCCACCCCAAATAAAGTTGCTCTCGGGTAGAGGATGGCATTTGAGCGCTAAATTGTTTATCCGTCACAGCGATATTTTTAAGCTCATCAGTTGATTGCCAAAACCCAACCGCCAAACCCGCTAAAAATGCGGCGCCCATTGCGGTAGTTTCAGTCACTTGGGGACGGATAACATCAACATCACTGATATCAGCCTGAAACTGCATCAAAAAATCATTGGCCACAGCGCCGCCATCGACTCTGATTTGTTTCAGTGCGACACCCGAATCTTGGCTCATCGCTTCAAGTAAATCCTTACTTTGATACGCTATTGCCTCTAATGCCGCACGTATAATATGACTTCGGTTAACGCCTCGGGTTAATCCAACAATGGCCCCTCGGGCATCGGCATCCCAATATGGTGCACCTAGCCCAACAAAAGCGGGCACTAAATACACCCCATTAGTATCCGAGACTTTATTAGCAAAATACTCTGTATCTTGTGCATCTTGAATTAAGCCCATTTCATCCCGCAACCACTGAATAACCGCGCCGCCCATAAAGACAGCACCTTCCAAAGCGTAATTCACCGATAAATCAGCACCAATACCAATCGTAGTTAATAAGCCATGGGTCGACGCAACGGCTTTGTCGCCAGTATTCATCAGTAAGAAACAGCCAGTACCATAAGTATTTTTTGCCATACCAGGCTCAAAACACAGCTGACCAAATAAAGCAGATTGCTGATCGCCTGCCATACCAGCCACGGCAATCTCGCCACCCGCAATACTCGTTGTACCGTAAACCGCACACGATGGTTTCACTTCAGGTAACATTGCACGGGGAATACCAAAGGCATTTAACAGTTTTTCATCCCATTGCTGCTGATGAATATTGAATAGCATGGTACGAGATGCATTTGTTGGCTCAGTGACATGGACTTTTCCTTTGGTGAGTTTCCACACCAACCAAGTATCAATTGTGCCAAACAATAAATCTCCCGCTTCAGCCTGTTCCCGCGCGCCTTCAACATTGTCTAATAGCCACTTAATTTTACTGGCCGAAAAATAAGGATCTAACACTAGGCCTGTTGATGACTTAATATCATCTTCTAAGCCATCAGCTTTAAATTGCTGACAAATGGCTTGGCTACGACGACATTGCCACACAATTGCATTGTGAATAGGTTTACCCGTGTGCTTGTTCCACACAACTGTCGTTTCGCGCTGATTAGTAATCCCAATAGCCGCAACATCATCACCACTGATCCCCGCCCTTGCGAGTACTTCAATTAATGATGAACTTTGTGAAGACCAGATTTCCATTGGATCATGCTCAACCCAGCCTGCTTGAGGATATATTTGAGTAAACTCACGCTGAGATACTGCCACCATATTGGCTTTATGATCGAAAACAATGGCTCTTGAACTGGTGGTACCTTGATCGAGCGCGATAACATATTTCTTTGAATTCATTTTTTGCCTTTCAATACCGAAGGTGCATTGTAATTAATGCTAGCACCATGTTCACTTCATCATAATAAGTTAAGACGGATATCGACTAATCACAAGTCACTTGTAACAACACGATTATTAATATGATGAATTCAACACTCCATAATAGGTAACTAACCACACAACTCAGCATACGACTCACCATAGAATGCGGAATTTAGCGCAATAAAAAGCCCCGCAATTGCGAGGCTTTAAATGAATCTAGCGTAATGGGCTAACTCATTACATTTTGTAGCTAAGTTGAATACCCGCTAACCATACGTCAGCTTCAACATCGCCGCTGTAGTTAACCGACGCTAAACCCAATAAATCTTGTGTTTCATTGATTGGCGCATCACCGATACCTTTAAGGTAAGTCACAGCAAAATCAACGGTTAGGTTTTTAGTCGCTTGGTAGCCTGCACCCGCACTGAACCATAAGCGGTCAGAATCAGGAATCGTTGTCGAACGGTATTCGTCTTGAGCAGCGCCTTTATCTAAAGCCATACCACCACGCACTAACCACTTGTCGTTAAGTTGATAAGTCGTGCCTAAAGCAAAGCGCCAGTTGTCTTTAAAGTTTTCTTCTTTAACTAAATCAGAATCAAGGTCGCCAGTCGGCTTGTTTTCGCCAGGGAAATAAGCCACTAACTCTTCAAAAACGCTCCACTGAGTCCAGTTAACACTGGCGTGCATTGCCCAGTTGTCAGTGAACTGATGATGAGAAGCTAACTCAGCAAAAGCAGGTAGCTCAATCGGTAAGTAACCTTCGATGTAAACGTCTTGGCCGCCATCATAAAGTAAACCTGAAGCCTCGCCATCAAGTTCTAACTCAACACCGCTATGATAAGAAAAACCGACACGGTGAGTTTCGTTAATCTGCCAGCTAGTACCTAATTGCCAGCCAAACGCGATATCATCCCCTTCCATGTATTTAAGGCTTGCACCAGCATCAGGCAACATTGGCGCTAAATCAGGTACAGCTTGCTTAACACCATCAATCCAACCTGGCATTGATGCGCCAACATGCCCTTCACCATAAACAACACGTAGACCTGCACCGACACTGAATGCTTCATTGATTTTGTAAGCAATGTTCGGGTTGAATTCAACCGTGGTAATGCCGGTTTCTGAGCCAAAAATTGCAGCTGCATGGTTAGCATCTAATTCTGTTGCTAATCCATAATTAGAGTTAACAGCTAAACCCCAAGTCCACTGATCATTCAGCTGATTTGAGTAATAAAAATTTGGCACTACAGCGTTACCAGCAATATCGATAGCATCTGCTGGCACCATAACAGGAGCGTCACCTAATAATGGAGAAGAAATACTGACATCACCCATCACATCAACATTTGGCATCACGTAAATCGCACCACCAGAAAGCTGACGACCTTCAAGGTACGTTAGCATTGCAGGGTTTCTTGCTTGAGCCGCAGCATTATCAGCCATAGCAGCTTCACCAGCAAAAGCACGACCTAAACCAGTCGAAGAATATTCAGCTAACTGGAATCCAGCAGCATTCACTTGAGTCGTTGCCCCGAAAAGCATGGCACTAACGGCCACAGTCAATATTGTCTTTTTCATTATTAGTCTCTGTTTATAGCAAATCTTATGTTTGCCTAATCTCTTACATCATTAGAGCAATTGCTCAACTTGAAATCGCGGCAAGTTTACTGATGCAGAATAAATTTACAACCAAAAGCCTTAAAACAGAGTAAATAACTACAATTTGATAATTAAGAAACATTTTAAGTGACGTGCATCACACAATTTTTAATGAAAATGATGCGTTTTCAAAAAATTATTCGCTAAACTTGGTGCGATACAAAAACAAAACAATAGTTAAACTGTTATTTTTCATATAGATATAAAGTTAAAAATGTAAAACACTGGTTCGCTTAAACTGCCAGTGAATTCAGCTAAGCTTTTAACAAAAGACACCAATACAAATATTAAACCTTTAAATACAGTAAGATAAAGTACAACTATTTTATGATACCAATAAAAAAGCCTCAACTGATAGCAGTAGAGGCTTTGTCTAATATAATCTTGGTACACGTGTACGCTCAATATTCCATTTTATAATGGAATGACTTTTAAAAGCGTATTTAAGTCATGAAACTAACCACACCAAGCTGGAATAGCGGCTTCATATTCAGTAATTGCTTGAGCATATTCAAGCGTTAAGCCAATCGCATCTAATCCATTTAATAGTTTATGTCTTGCTGATTCTGCAATAGTGAAACTAAACACACTGCCTGACGGTGAAGTCACAGTGAGTGATTCTAAGTTCACCGTAATCTCCGCACCTTCACTCGCCTCCACTTCAGCCATGAGCTGATTAACTTGCTCATGGGTAAGTTTGACAGGCAACAAACCATTGTTGATTGAATTACCGTAAAAAATATCCGCAAATGTCGGTGCAATAACCACTCGTAAACCGAAATCTGCTAATGCCCATGGCGCATGTTCACGACTCGAGCCACAACCAAAGTTTTCTTGTGCTAAAAGGACTGACGCACCTTTATAGCGAGGTAAATTCAGCGAAAATGTTGGGTTATCTTGCTCACCCGCTTCATCTAAATAACGCCAGTCATGGAATAAATGCACTCCAAAACCGTCGCGAGTCACTTTCGATAAAAACTGCTTAGGAATAATTTGATCGGTATCGATGTTGGCACTATCAATAGCAACCGCTAAGCCTGTGTGTTCTGTAAAAGCTTGCATCTGTTTGTCCTTTTGCTTGACCGTTAGTAAGGCTTACGAATATCAACAAAGTGACCAGCAATTGCAGCTGCGGCTGCCATAGCTGGGCTCACTAAGTGAGTTCGACTACCACGGCCTTGTCGACCTTCGAAGTTACGATTACTGGTTGATGCGCAGCGATCGCCCGCTTCTAAACGGTCATCATTCATTGCTAAACACATTGAGCAGCCCGGTAAGCGCCATTCAAACCCTGCTTCTAGGAACACTTTATCTAAGCCTTCAGCTTCAGCTTGTAGCTTAACTTGACCAGAGCCCGGCACCACAATCGCCACAACGCCATCAGCAACCTTGCGATCTTTTGCATGATAAGCAGCAGCACGTAAATCCTCGATACGGGAGTTAGTACACGATCCGATAAACACCTTATTAATTGGAATATCGACCATTTTAGTCCCTGACGTTAGGCCAATGTACTTTAGTGCTTTTTCCATACTGCCACGTACAGTGGCATTAGACTCTGTGGCTGGGTTTGGCACTTCTGCATCAATAGGCACGACTTGGCCTGGGTTAGTACCCCAAGTTAATTGCGGGGCAATATCTGCAGCTTCCAATACAACTTCAGCATCAAACTGAGCACCTGCATCTGTTTTCAGTGCAGTCCAATCTTTTACGGCTTGTTCCCAGTCATCACCTTTAGGTGAAAATTCACGGCCTTCAAGATAATCAAACGTGGTTTGATCAGGTGCAACCATACCCGCTTTAGCGCCCATTTCGATGGCCATGTTACATAAGGTCATGCGGCCTTCCATTGATAAAGCTTCAATGGCTTCACCACAAAACTCGACAACATAGCCTGTGCCGCCATCCATGCCTAAGCGACCAATGATAGCGAGTACGATGTCTTTAGCAGTAATCCCTTCGGTTACATTGCCACGTACTTCCACTTTCATGGTTTTCGCTTTAAGTTGACGCAGGGTTTGCGTGGCTAATACATGTTCAACTTCAGAAGTACCAATACCAAATGCTAAAGCGCCAAATGCACCGTGAGTCGCAGTATGCGAGTCTCCACACACAATGACCGTGCCCGGTAAGGTGATCCCAAGTTCAGGCCCCATTACATGGACAATACCTTGGTTTGGATGGTGAATGTCGTAAAGCTTGACGCCAAACTCTTTACAGTTTTGCGCTAAGGTTTCCACTTGAATACGCGCCATTGGGCTCATGGCATCTAAGCTTGCGCTCAAGGTAGAGATGTTATGATCCATAGTGGCAAAGGTTTTTTCTGGCGCACGTAGTTTTCTACCCGCCGTTTTCAACCCACTAAAAGCTTGTGGTGACGTCACCTCATGTACCAAATGACGATCCACATAAATAATCGGCGCTTCTGCTTCTGGCGAAGCTAACACATGAGCATCCCATACTTTTTCATATAAGGTTTGCGCTGAAACTTGATTGGCCATTAGACACCTTCCTTAACAGCATTTGCGATAAAGTCGCCCATTTCTGAGGTCGATTTCGCATTGTGACGCTCATCGCTACTTAATAACTCACCGGTCAAATACCCTGCCGACAATGCTTTACTCACCGCACGTTCAATTGCACTAGCTGCATCTTCAAGTTTTAAACTGTGACGAAGTAACAATGCCGCCGATAAAATTTGCGCCACAGGGTTTGCAATACCTTGTCCTGCAATATCAGGTGCACTGCCACCAGCAGGCTCATACATACCAAAACCTGAACTGTTTAAACTGGCTGATGACAATAAACCCATCGAGCCGGTCAACATGGCAATTTCATCTGAAATGATGTCCCCAAATAAGTTTGAACATAACATCACGTCAAATTCATTCGGACGACGTAATAACTGCATCGTCGCGTTATCAATGTAGATATGCTCAAGCTCAACATCAGGAAAATCTTTCGCCACGCCTTCAACCACTTCACGCCATAGCACTGAACACGCAAGTACATTGGCTTTATCTACCGAAGTGACTTTTTTACTGCGACCTTGGGCGGCTTCAAATGCAATACGTGCAATACGTTCGATTTCACGGCGGCTGTAACGCATAGTATCGAAGGCTTCTTCATCAGCGCCTTCACCTTGGCGCCCTTTTGGCTTACCAAAATAAATACCGCCAGTTAATTCACGTACACAAAGCACATCAAACCCACGAGATGAAATATCGCTGCGCAGCGGAGACATATGCTCAAGGCCTGCATGCAGTTTGGCTGGGCGTAAATTACAGAATAAATCAAAGTGACCACGTAATGGTAAAAGTGCGCCACGTTCAGGCTGATCGTTTGGTGCTAAATGCTCCCACTTAGGACCACCGACACTACCAAACAATACTGCGTCAGAAGCTTCACACCCCTTAAGGGTCGAATCAGGCAGCGGACAACCATGGTTATCAATGGCGATACCACCGACATCGTACTCAGCATATTCAATGTCTAGTTCAAATCTGGCTTCAACTTCTTTTAACACCTTACGTGCTTCAGCCATAACTTCTGGACCAATACCATCACCTGCTAATACTGCTACTTGATAACTCATACTCCACCTAACTCCCTATCTTTATGAATCTGTTGTTTATAATTGGCGACCTTATCTGCGCGGTATGTCAAATTCATCACATGCACTAATGCTTGTGCTGAAGACTCAACCACATCTGTCGCTAGACCAACACCGTGGAATGTCTGCTTATTGTACTCAGCAGTTATATCCACTTGACCTAATGCATTTTGGCCTTCGCCTTTTGCACCTAATTTGTAATTAGTAATATTGATGGTGCGGTCAGTAGCGCGAGCTATCGCGTTATACGCCGCATCAACTGGACCGTTACCGGTCGCAGCCTCTGTAATTTCTTTACCATCCACGATGATGCGAACCGTTGCCGTTGCGACACCTTCTGTCGAATCTGAATGCACCATTAGGTGCTCTAATGAATAGTTATCATCGTCTTGAGATTGCGCTTCCATAAACACCAATGCTTCAAGATCGTAATCAAACACTTGGCCTTTTTTATCTGACAAGTTTAAGAACTGTTCGTACAAGGTATCCATATCGTAATCAGTTGCCTTGTAGCCCATTTCTTCCATGCGATGCTTAATCACGTGACGGCCTGAACGAGAAGTCATGTTTAAGTTATTACGATTTAAACCAATGCTTTCTGGCGTCATAATCTCGTAGGTATTTTTCGCTTTAAGCATGCCATCTTGGTGAATACCTGAAGAATGAGAGAATGCATTGGTGCCCACCACCGCTTTATTAGCTTGGATTGGCATATTACATAACTGACTTACAAGCGATGAGGTGCGGTGGATTTCTTTTGCATTGATATTGCTTTCAAGCCCTAGCAAATTCTTGCGCGTAGCAAGGATCATCGCTATTTCTTCTAATGAACAGTTACCTGCACGCTCACCAATACCGTTAACCGTACATTCAATTTGACGTGCGCCGTGTTCAACTGCAGTAATCGAGTTAGCAACCGATAAACCTAAGTCATCATGACAATGCACTGAGATAACCGCTTGGTCGATATTTGGGACACGGTTGAATAAAGTTTGAATGATGCCACCAAACTCACTTGGTACTGTGTAGCCCACAGTGTCAGGAATATTAATCGTGCGCGCGCCTGCTTTAATTGCTTGTTCTACCATGCGGCACAAGTTATCAATTGGCGTACGTCCAGCATCTTCACAAGAGAACTCAACATCATCTGTAAAACGACGAGCGTACTTCACTGCGCTCACGGCCATTTCTAGCACATCATCAAAAGAGCGCTTTAATTTGCTCTCTACGTGAATCGTTGAAGTTGAAATAAAGGTGTGAATACGGAACTGTTCTGCAACAGACATTGCTTGCGCTGCAGCATCGATATCTTTTTCTAATGCACGGGACAAAGCACACACGCGGCTATTTTTAATTGTCTTCGCAATAGTTTGTACCGACTGGAAATCACCAGGTGATGAAACAGGAAAACCGACTTCCATAACATCAACACCTAAACGTTCAAGTGCCAGTGCGATTTGCAGTTTTTCTTTGACCGTTAAACTCGCTGCTAACGCCTGCTCGCCGTCTCTCAATGTAGTATCAAATATTATGACTCTATTGGACATCAGTTTTCTCCATCGAACCTATTGTTCAAGTAAAAGTTTGTTCGCTTAGCTAACGATTTAATCCCATCTTTCTGGTCGTGCTTAAATCCAATTCGTTAGCTGTATTTGTTCGTTCAATTTGTTGCTTTAATTGGTCTGTTTTTAAAATCAATCGGTTCTAGAAACAAAAAACCCCGCGGCTGTTAGCGCGGGGTTTGTGAATGCCAGTAAACTTATTTAGCAAGTAACACAAAGGACTCCGCGCAAATATTGCGTAAGAGAAGAAGGAGACCTAGGAGAATGTTACCACTATAAATATTCATTAAAGTTAACTAATTATTCTTAAATTAAATTTTTCTATACCCACTTTTTAACGTGACCAGCCTGCTGTGTCAACCCCAATTTATTCATCTTTTTATCATTGGTTAAGAGAATACCTTAGGTTTGCTTAGCATAAATGGAGTAAAACCAATCTTTTTGAACACAACAACTAAGCGTAAAGCTTGATATACAGTGATTTAAGCATTTATTTTCACTCAGTTTTACATTGAAAAACAACCAAGTTAGCAACGGATAAAACTTGCATAAAAAAATTGAACAAGCATCCATCATTTTGATTATATAAAATATGAAATAAACTTAATCTGATTGCTATTACTGTAAGTCACAAGAAAGAATTTTTAGAAGTGAGTATCGTTCGAGAATTAAAACATTGGTTCAGGAGTGACAACGCAGCCTTTAGTGTTCATTAAAGGGTTCATTTTATGGAAGGACATTAGCAAAGGCACCATAAAAGGCGAAAGGACTAGTTCTCAATCAGGTATTGACTGATTTCATCTAAAAACGCATTACCGAAACGGCTTAATTTACGTTCACCGACACCATTGACCGCCAACATCTCGCCAGCACTGGTCGGCACCATGGCCGACATTTCGGCTAAGGTTGCGTCATTAAATACCAAGTAAGGTGGCACATCATGTTCTTCAGCTAACTCACGACGCAGTAACTTAAGACGAGCAAACAATTTGCGATCATATTGTTGTGGTGCACGTGATGAACTCGAACGGCGCTTGGTGGTCACTAACTGAATACGTGGCTCAGCTAGCTGCAAAGTCAAATCGCCTCTTAATACTGGTCTTGCTGACTCGTTTAACTTAACCGATGAACCTCGAGTGATATCTTGGCTAGCCAGCCCACGATGAATGAGCTGACGAGTTACCGATAACCAATATTCATGACTATGCTCTTTGCCAATGCCCCAAGTCGATAACTTATTATGACCTCGGTCCATCACATTCGCGGCTTTTGAGCCGCGCAGTACATCAATCACCTGATTAACACCAAAGTGTTGATTAAGTCTAAAGATACAAGAAAGGACTTTCTTTGCATCTTCAGTACCGTCATAGCGCTTTGGCGGATCAATACAAACGTCACAGTTACCGCAAGGCTTATCTGCGCTTTCGTCAAAGTAATGCAATAACACTTGGCGACGACAAGTTTGCGCTTCAGCAAAAGCCGCCATGGTATTCATTTTATGAAACTCAACATCTTGCTGTGGCCCTGGCTCTGATTGCTCAATCAGATGTTTTACTCGGCCAATATCTGCCGGGTCAAACAACATATACGCTTCGGCATCTAAGCCATCACGCCCAGCACGGCCGGTTTCTTGATAGTAAGATTCGACACTTTTGGGAATATCGTAATGCACCACAAAGCGAACATTGGACTTGTTAATCCCCATACCAAACGCAACCGTTGCGACCACAATGTCAATTTTGTCTTTTAAAAACTTATCCTGAATATCAATGCGCTCTTCTTGGGTCATGCCCGCATGATATGCCGCTGCGCTAAAGCCTTGCAGCTTTAAGCGGTCAGCCACTTCATCTACCCGGCGACGGCTACTGCAATAAATAATGCCATTACTGCCTTTTTGCAGCTGTAAAAACTGTTTGAGCTGATTAGCAGCATTGAGTTTTTCAACCACGGTATAGCGAATATTAGGTCTATCAAAGCTCGATAAAAGACAAAACGGCTGAATTTGCAGGCGCTGACAAATGCTGTCTCGGGTCGCTTGATCTGCGGTGGCCGTTAATGCCATCAAAGGAATATAAGGAAATATCTGTTTTAACTGCCCAAGTGCGGCGTACTCAGGTCTAAAGTCATGTCCCCACTGGCTGATACAATGCGCTTCATCAATAGCAAATAATGACACATTGAGTTCATGTAAGCGTTCGATAAAGTCAGGTCTTAATAAACGCTCAGGAGAGACATAGAGTAATTTAATTTCGCCTTGATGAAGACGACGTAAAATAGCCACGGTTTCATCGCGCGGCAGAGAAGAGTTCAAATAAGCGGCTGCAACGCCCGATTGCGTTAAGCTATCAACTTGATCTTTCATCAAGGAAATCAAAGGAGAAACAACAACAGTTAAACCCGGAAGAATTAATGCTGGCAGCTGGTAGCACATACTCTTGCCGCCACCCGTAGGCATAATCACCAAGGTGTCTTGCCCACTTAATGTCTGCTCAATAATCTCCCGTTGCCCTTCGCGAAAATCACGGTAACCAAAAATTTGTTGTAACTGATGCCCAAGCACATCCTGCGACTCTTGTTGAGAATCGGCGGGGGCAATGTCGATTTGATCTATCGCTTGGCTTGAGCTTGAACTGGAAATAGGGCTATCCATCTATTGGGCTGCAGATAAGAAGCATCATTTTAAAGCACTGCAGTGCAGATGTCTCGACTCAATATGATTAAGCCAGCTTTAACTGCTCAAATATGCATCATTGATTTTATAAAGCTAATTAAGTTAGATTAAATACTCTAGGGTCTATTGATCTTTCAAGGTTGTTTTTGCAGCGAGTTGTTGGCCATTCTATGCATCAAGGTCGCAAGGCAGAGACTTTGTAGTGTAGTTATTCTACATAATAAGTCGATACCGCAGTAAAAATAACCAACAAACGCTGCCCGAAGGGTTCGACTAAAAGCGTTTTACTCTTTGTTGGATAAATTTTGCTTAGATGACTAGGCATCAATTCATCCGCCTCGATTAAAACGCTTTTATTTCGAACAAAATTCAACCAGAAAAGTTCAATAGACCCTAGCTAATTAAAAGCATGTTTTTACAGATAAAATAACAATAAAAAGGCTATCTATGACCACGGAAGTTCAATTAAATGCCCTAAAACAAGTGGCTGAAATTTTTGATAAGCATGTGCCATTTCATAATCTTTTAGGATTAGATATTAAACGCTACGACACTGAAGGTGTTGAGGTTGTCATTCGAATGAAGCCTGAACTCATCGGCAATATACATCAAAATATTCTCCATGGCGGTGTCACAGCCACCTTGCTCGATGTGGTTGGCGGGTTAACCGCATTTGCTGGGTTAGTTTCAAGTCGAGAAGATTGGACAATAGAGCAATTAGAAAAACGCTTAACCACCTTAGGTACCATCGACATGCGTGTAGACTTTTTACGCCCTGGTCGCGGTGAAGTATTCACAGGCACAGGTTGTGTTATTCGCTCAGGAAACCGCGTTTCAGTATGCCGTATGGAACTGCATAACGAAGAAGGCACCCATTTAGCATTTGGCACGGGCACTTATATGGTCGGCTAATGTGATGGTTTAATATAAGGAACTAGGCGCTAATATGATGAACTTGGGTAATATTGCACTAGTTCATCACGTACCTGAGAGACATCATGAAATAAATGATTACGCTAATAACTTGAGTGATCATCCCGAGCAACCTACAATCGCCCTTTCTTTATTTCCGCGCAGTTGGTTTCCATGCAAGATCTTGAACACCGTAAAGGCATTGCCCTTGCCATTTGTGCCTATTTCCTTTGGGGAATTGCGCCGCTTTATTTTAAATTATTAAGCGATGTGTCTGCATTTGAAACTTTGGCTCACCGTGTTGTGTGGTCATTTTTCTTTATCATTATCTTAATGCAGTTTATCGGTGGATTTTCGCGCCTGAAACTCGTTCTGAAACAGCCCAAACAACTGCTGGTGTTAACCGTAACCTCGGTACTGATTGCTGTTAACTGGCTGATTTTTATTTGGGCGATTAATAATGACCACATGCTAGATGCCAGTTTAGGCTATTTTATTAACCCATTATTCAATGTGTTACTTGGCATGGTGTTCTTATCTGAGCGACTTAGAAAACTGCAATGGGTGGCAGTGGCGCTTGCCAGTATTGGAGTGCTGATCCAACTTATTTCGTTTGGTTCAATTCCGCTGGTATCACTGGCTTTAGCCTGCTCTTTTGGTTTTTATGGCTTATTGCGTAAAAAGGTCAACATTGATGCAAAAACCGGTTTGCTAGTTGAAACTGCGATTTTGTTGCCTGTGGCGTTAGGCTATTTAATGCTGACATTAGATACGGCAACAGCAAACATCTTTACCAATGATCTGACGATGAACTTAACCCTTATCGCAGCCGGTATTGTCACCACTGTGCCACTCCTGTGTTTTGCAGGGGCTGCGATGCGTATTCCATTATCCATGCTGGGCTTCTTCCAATATATCGGCCCAAGTATCATGTTTGTGCTGGCGATATTTTTATACAACGAACCTTTTGATATTGAAAAAGGCATTACCTTCGGCTTTATTTGGAGTGCACTGCTGATCTTTACCACTGACATGGCACTGCAACGCAGACGACGTTTAAAGCAGACTTAATCTTAATCTAGCAACGCAGTGATGCTAGCCATTGCTGCTTGCGGATTTTCCACTGACAATAATAGCGAATACCCTTTGTCAGTTGGCACAAGCAGCACACCTTCATTAGTTGTTACCGACACTAAGGCTTTGTCGCCGTTTTTAAGCGTAAACCAACCTAAAGAGTATCCAGTCAGACCCAATCCATTAGTTCGTCTACTAGGGGTGAATTGAGGCGCTTGTGATAGGTTTATTAACTGCGCTTGCTGCAAATCCACCTCGCCCGCCTCAAAGTATTGACCATATAATGGAATATTCACCTCAACAGCGCCCGACTGACTTACCGATACCCTTGCTTGGCTCGATTGATACATGGTGAGCGAAAACAAAGCGAAAACTGCAATAATGATCCCTAAGCTTGAATAAAACGCCGCACTTGGTAACTTTTTCACTTTGAGCAGTATCGTTAACAGCACTAAGCCAATTAACAAGCCAATAAAATTAGCCATGGCATTACTAGAGAGTCCTGCAAGTTCAATATTCATCATTTTTCCAAAGGCTTATAAGTGCTAATAGCGAGCTGATAGTTTTGTCGAGCATAACAAAAATGCCACCCATGTATGACCATGAAGTGGCATTTATTACGCTAAATTTGTAAGGTTTATAAATCTAACGCTAAAATTTTTGATTTACGCTGGAAGTTATAAAGCTGTTTTTTCACATTCGGCAAAGCATCAACTTCAACGATATTAAAGCCATGTTCTAAGAACCAATGAATACTACGCGTGGTTAATGCAAATAAGCGTGAATAACCGCGCACTCTCGCCTGGCCAATGATGTTATTCAATAACACACTGCCACGATCTGCATCGCGATAATCAGGATGCACCACCAAGCAGGCAAACTCACCAGCATTATCTTCTTCAAACGGATACAAGGCCGCGCAACCAATGACTAAACTGTCACGCTCAATCAGCATGAACTGCTCAATTTCCATTTCCAGCTGCTCACGGGAACGACGTACTAAAATACCTTGTTCTTCTAATGGACGGATTAAATCCAATACCCCACCGATATCGCCAATGTTAGCCCGCCTTAAACGTTCAGCACTTTCAGTAACAATTTGGGTACCAATACCTTCACGAGAGAACAGCTCTTGCAGTAAGGTACCATCTTCTAAATAACTGACTAAGTGACAACGCGGGACGCCGTTTCTGCAAGCATCAATACTGGCTTTTAAAAATGCCATAGTCCCCACACAAGCTTGCCCAGCTTGATTCATCTCATCCCAAATGGTTTGCGCACCATTTGGCATCAGCTCAGCAATCACTTCACCTGCTTGATCTAAAATACCGTGGGTGCTACTAAAGCCGATAATCTTGTCTGCTTTCAGTTTTATCGCAACTTTGGTGGCAACCTCTTCCGCTGTTAAGTTAAAGCACTCACCAGTCACTGAGACCGCCATAGGGCCCATCAACACAATACAGTTGTTATTCAACTGACGCTCAAGCCCTTGGGTATCAATACGGCGGACTTTGCCCGTTAAGCAAAAATCAACACCATCATCGATACCTAGAGGCTGTGCGATAACAAAATTGCCACTGACTAAGTTAATTTGCGCATTTTGCATCGGCGTATTGCCAAGGCTCATTGATAACCGAGCGGTAATATCAAACTGCACTGCACCTGCTACTTGTTTAATAACCTTTAGCGAGTCTTCATCAGTAATACGAACGCCGTTGTGATAACTCGGTTCAATGTTTGCGTCATGAAGCGCTGCATCAATCTGCGGCCTAGCGCCATACACCAGTACCACTTTAATGCCTAATGAATGCAGCAGCGCAACATCGTTTAAAATACTGCGGAACTGGTTATGTAATAGCGCTTCACCGCCTAACATGACAACAAAGGTTTTACCCCTATGTACGTTGACATACGGCGCAGAATGACGGAAGCCATCAACAAGTTCTGTGGTTCTCAAAGGCACATTAACCCCTAACAAGTAAACTAATCGGTTTTATTAGCGTATCCGCCAACAATATAATTAATCAATAATATTGCATTTAAATTCACTTTAAAAGCATTATATTGGTCTAGCTAAGACTTTTTATTCTTTTATGAGTGAATACTTATTGATTACGGCTAACAATTTACTGCTCAATCATCTCCACTCTATTCAAACAAGTCGCATTTGCTTTGTTTAAACACATCAACAATAGCAACAGAATAAGGCGACCATTCGTCAGTGTTAACACATTTTTGCACACACTATTCAAACGAAGGGCACACCGTATGATTTATGACTCTACTTCAACCTGTACGCTGCTAGGTCATTTTAATCAGGCTATTGTGGTGAAACAGAAGACATCAGCCACTAAATCGGCAGCCTAGCCCCATAAGATGACAGAATGACTACCAAACTTGGATTAGTAAATTCAACGGCTGTAAAGATATCTTGCTAGTTTTAAAGGTGAGTTTCAGTGACGCTGACTAAAGTTTTGATAAAGCGAGAGCGTACTTATACAAATAAAAGCTAGGGCTGGTTAACTGAAAAAAGGCCAAAAAAAAGCCCCAATAAAGGGGCTTTTTAAAAGATGCGAATCAATTACTTGATTTTAGCTTCTTTGTACATAACGTGCTGACGAATAACTGGATCAAATTTCTTGATTTCCATTTTTTCAGGCATGTTACGCTTATTTTTTTCAGTAGTGTAGAAGTGACCAGTTTTAGCACTAGATACTAATTTGATCTTCTCACGATTACCTTTAGATTTAGCCATTTTCTATTATACCTTCTCGCCGCGGGCACGAAGTTCTTTAACTACAACTTCAATACCTTTTTTGTCGATGATACGGATACCTTTAGTAGATACACGTAGTTGCACGAAGCGTTTTTCTTCTTCTAACCAAAAACGGTGGTTTTGTAGGTTAGGTAAAAAACGACGACGAGTCGAATTTTTAGCGTGCGAACGGTTGTTACCAACCATAGGCTTCTTGCCAGTAACTTGGCATACTCTTGACATGTCAATCTTCTCCAAAAACAATTTTAAAACGCTCGAGCATTTATGTGCCTCGTGTGGCCGTCGCCCGAGGCACAAAGAGGGCGCATTTTATACACGATAACAAAACTAAGATCAAGCATTGTTTATAATATCCACCCGCGTTCAGCGAAGGATACTATCTCTTGATCGCCTACAACCATATGATCTAATAGAGAAACATCGATAGTTGAGAGGGCTTTTTTTAATCTGTCAGTAATTTGCCGATCTGCCTGACTTGGCTCTGCAATGCCAGACGGGTGATTGTGACACACTATGACTGCCGCAGCCTTTTTCTCCAGCACTAAGCTCACCACTTCACGTGGATAAACTGATGCCGAATTAATCGTTCCGCGGAATAATTCTACGAACTGAATCACTCTATGTTGGCTATCCAACAATAATAATGCGAACACTTCATAGGATCGGTCTGCTAATTGTCTCATTAAATAGTCCCGAGTTAAATCAGGATTTATTAAAATTTGCCCTCGATGCATATTTTCTTCAAAAATTCGCTTCGAAATCTCGGATGCAGCCTGTAATTGAGCATATTTTACTGGCCCAATACCCGCCAATTTGCACACTTGTGATTTTGGCGCTGCAAATATTGGCCTTAATCCACCAAACTGGCTGATCATCCCTCGGGCCAAATCAACCGCATTATGTCCCGCTAACCCATTACGCAGTAATACCGCCAATAACTCTGCATCAGATAAATGCCCCGCACCGTGCTTTAATAGTTTATCTCTCGGTCCTTCTCCCTCTGGCCAATCTTTAATTGCCATAAACACTCCCTTGTTTATTGCTTCTATAATCTAGGTTAACGAGTTAACTCTTTTCTTTACGACCTTTTATGGCCACTTGCGACTAAAGAGTATGGTCTAAATTTTTAAATTCGGATCATCCCCCATTAATCGGATTGTGATATCGTAGCGGCAATAAAGTGAATAGCAGGATTAAGCACAACATGCTGACAAATAAAAATGTCCTATTAGGAATTGGTGGCGGTATTGCAGCGTACAAAAGCGCTGATTTAATTCGTCGTCTTAAAGAGCGCGGCGCTGATGTCCGTGTGGTCATGAGCCAAAGCGCAATGGAGTTTATTACTCCACTGACGATTCAAGCCTTGTCAGGCCATCCTGTAGCCTCTGATTTACTTGATCCAGCAGCTGAAGCCGCAATGGGGCACATTGAGCTAGCACGTTGGGCTGACGTCGTAATTGTCGCACCAGCAACCGCCAACCTCATTGCCCGCATTAATGCAGGCATGGCTGATGAGCTGTTAACCACAACCTGCTTAGCCACTGAAGCACCTGTAATTGTATGCCCTGCGATGAATCAACAGATGTATCGCAATCAAGCCACTCAAGAAAACCTTGCTAATGTCGCTCGCAAAGGCATCACAGTTTGGGGCCCAGCAAGTGGCGATCAAGCTTGTGGTGAAGTCGGCCCTGGCCGTATGCAAGAACCACTAGCGATTGCCGAACAATTAGTGCAGTTCTTTGGCCCTAAACCGTTAACCGGACATAAACTCTTGTTAACAGCTGGTCCAACCCGCGAGCCTATTGACCCTGTGCGTTATATTTCAAACCATAGCTCTGGCAAAATGGGCTTCGCATTAGCCACTGCAGCCACCCAAATGGGCGCAGAAGTCACCTTAGTGACAGGACCGGTTAACTTAGCCACCCCGCTAGGTGTGACAAGAATTAATGTTGAATCAGCACAAGATATGCTTGATGCCGTGATGGATAATGTCGATAACCAAGATATTTTTATCGGTTGCGCTGCAGTCGCAGATTATCGAATCGCAGAAGTGGCCGAGTCAAAAATTAAAAAGTCGTCAGAGAATATGCAGCTTGCGCTTGTGCGCAACCCTGATATCTTAGCCAGCGTTTCCGCGCTGACTAAACGACCTTTTACTGTAGGTTTCGCAGCAGAGACCGATAACGTAGAAGAATATGCCCGCGGAAAGCTTGAACGTAAAAAGTTGGACTTAATTGCCGCTAACGACGTATCAATAGCAGGTCTTGGATTTAATGCCGACGCCAATGCATTACATGTTTTTTGGCAAGACGGTAGTCAACAACTGCCTGCAACCGATAAACTGACGTTGGCAAAACAATTACTTACTCTGATAGCGACAAAAATAAAAACATCATGAAAACACCTGTAGAACTCAAATTACTCGACTCACGCATCGGCAGTGAGTTCCCATTACCAAGCTATGCCACACCAGGCAGCGCTGGCATGGACCTACGCGCCATGATTGATACCACCATGGTGATAGAGCCTGGTAAGACAGTATTAATCCCTACAGGAATTGCAGTGCACGTGGCAGATCCAAGCTTAGCGGCTGTCATTTTACCGCGCTCAGGGTTAGGCCATAAGCACGGCATCGTGTTAGGTAACTTAGTCGGCTTAATTGATTCAGATTACCAAGGTCCATTAATGGTTTCTTGCTGGAACCGCAGTGATAAGCCATTTACCTTAGAAATCGGAGATCGATTAGCACAGCTCGTTTTTGTCCCCGTAGTACAAGCACAATTTACCTTAGTCGATGAGTTTGATACCTCAGATCGTGGTGAAGGCGGATTTGGTCACTCAGGTACCAAGTAACCTTTACAAGTAGTCACAAGCCTAGGAATAACAAATGGCGGCTAGCCCAAAAATAAATCGTCGTGAGCACATTTTACAATGTCTTGCGCACATGCTGGAAACCAGCCCTGGCCAACGGATAACCACAGCTAAATTAGCCGCGGAAGTTGGTGTTTCTGAAGCGGCGCTTTATCGCCACTTTCCAAGTAAAGCAAGAATGTTTGAAGGTCTAATAGAATTCATCGAAGATGCAATTTTGTCTCGACTTAATATCATCATGGATGAAGAAAAAGACACTATGAAACGCTGTGAGTTAGTCTTACAGTTACTATTAGTTTTTTCAGAACGTAACCCGGGTATTTCACGGGTACTGAATGGCGATGCGCTATTAGGTGAAAATGAACGTTTACGTAGCCGTGTCAGCGGGTTATTTGCCAAAATTGAAACTCAAATCAAGCAAATATTACGTGAGAAAACACTCCGCGAAGGCCATGGTTTTAACTTAGACGAAGCCATTTTAGCCAATCTACTTTTAGCTATCGCAGAAGGCAGAATAGCTCAGTTCGTGCGCAGTGAGTTTAAGCAAAAGCCGACAGAACACTTCGATGAACAGTGGCAGTTTGTGCAGCAACAATTATTACGTAGCTAAGCTAGTACTCTCAATAAATACTTCTCCATTTTTACGCACTTCGGTGCGTTTTTCATGTCTGAATAATTGTATTCACTGTTCGAGTATCGTACTTTATGATGACAAAATATAACTGATCGATAGAAGTCGATAAATTCTTCATATAAAAATACACAAGGATGTTTATGAAATACACTGCTGTTCTTGCGGGTTGCTTGCTCGCCTTCGCTCCCTCTATTGTTAATGCCGCTTCGTTATCCCACTCAGATCTCTTTAGCCGAGGTGCTGAATATACTGACGTAAAAATTTCTCCTGAAGGCGACTATCTCAGTGCTTTAACCACCCATGACGGTAAAAAAACCTTAATTATTTTAGAAACTGAAACTAAAAAAATGATTAATGCGATCAGATTTCCAAGTAATGCTGAGGTGGGTAATTATGTATGGGTAAATCATGAGCGCGTCGTGCTACAAAAAGTGTATTTGAAGGGGTGGTCTGATGTACCACAATATTATGGAGAGTTGTTTTCAGTAAACGCTGATGGCTCACGTCAAGAATACCTATTTGGTTATAATAGCGGCGAAAAACAAACTGGCACTCGCATTGAGAGAAACACAGCAATCCAGGCTACTGCCTATATCCTTGATGCATTACCTGAAAATAATAAATATATGTTAGTCAATGCGATCCCATGGAGTCGTGCCCGCTCACTAGGTTATGACAGCCTGCAAGATGTATATAGAGTTAATGTATACACAGGTAAAAGACGAAAAATTACTACCTCCCCTGTGGGGAGTGCCAGTTTTTTAACCAACAATGAAGGCGAAGTAAAATTTGTTGCGGGTAAAACTAGCAAGAATGAAACTCAAATTTTTTACCGCGACGACGGCGACTGGGTTAATAGCGATAAACTCAATATTGGCCTAACTGATTTTAATCCCATTTCATTTGCTGACACTCCAGATACTATTTTTGCGGCAGGCAGAGAAGATAATCATACTCTGGGGGTATATAAAATTAATTTATCAACCGGAGTGAAACAAAAGATTATTCAGGATGATCATGTCGACCCAAGCAATTTTTGGATCAATAACGAATCAAAGCAACTTTATGCCGTTGAATTCGATAGTGGATATCCGACTTATGCCTTTGTTGACCAACAAGATAGCCACACCCAAATCGTAAAGCAGTTACTTGCATCTCTACCGGGTCATCAAGTACAGATAGTCAGTGAAACCAACGACTCGACTAAATTTATCATTAAAGCATTTAATGACCGCAACCCTGGTGACTATTATTTGTTTGATGCTAAAGACATTAAGCTTGAATATTTAGTCTCTCAAAAAAACTGGCTAGACCCTGATGCCATGGCCGAGGTCAAACCCATAAGCTTTACTAGTCGTGATGGAAAAGTCATTTCTGGTTATCTCACGCTACCAGAAGGCAAAGAAGCCAAGAATTTGCCGCTGATTGTTAACCCACATGGTGGCCCGCATTACATTCGGGACTGGTGGTCTTTTGACTCTCAAAATCAATTACTTGCCAGTCAAGGGATGGCCGTATTACAAGTTAACTTTCGTGGTTCTGGTGGCTATGGATCCCAATTCCAAAAAGACGGTTATCAAAAGTGGGGCACCGATATTCAATACGACATTATTGATGGCACCAAATATGTAATTGAACAAGGCTTTGCTGATAAAGAGCGAATTTGTATTGTCGGCGGCAGTTTTGGCGGCTACAGCGCACTACAAAGTGCTATTATTGAACCTGACTTATTCAAGTGTGCCATCGGCTTTGCTGGTGTATACGATTTAGATATGATGTTCAACGAAGGTGATATACAGCAATCAGGTAGCGGTACCAGTTATTTAAAACAAGTTCTTGGTGAAAACCCTCAACAACTCAGAGCCATGTCACCCGCTTTTAATACCGATAAGCTCAAAGCCAACTTATTACTGGTGCATGGCGGCAATGATGAGCGCGCACCCATTGAGCAATTAGAATCATTAGAAAAAAATTTGAATAAACACAAATACCCTTATGAAACACTGGTGATGGACGATGAAGGCCATGGCTTTTATAACGATACCCATAGAGCCAAGTACTACGATAAAATGCTGAGTTTTTTGAAAGAGAATCTTAAGCTGTAATACTGCTCAGTAAACTTATTATAAAGCTGGTACTTTAACTAAAAGTATCGGCTTTTTCCTATTTTCAGCCACGTGACGAAATCACCTCAAAAGAGCCAATCTTAGACTTACTTAGAATCAAAGCTAATAACCGCTTACCCGCCCCCCCGATACAACTCATATAAATAGAAAAAACATTATGAATCAAGTGAATAAGCCAACAATTTAAAATTAATAAAACCTACATTAGATCCTCGCGAATATTGACAGAATAAGTTAACCGTACTAGGTTTTTTATTGTGCAATTTAGTTTTTGAAATTTATGTTCTTTTGAAATGATGCTTCACTGTATTGAGCCTCAATAATTTTTTTATTATTCATTTAGAAATGGAGTTTAAAATGAAGCCAATTTTATCGTTAGTATTTTTAGCTACTTTAAGTACATCTGCAATTGCAACAACTGTGACTGAAGTACAAGCACCTGCAGCTCAACAAAATCATACCATCTCAAATATCCAATATTCCCCAAGCGGAAAGTTTGTTAGCCAAGTTGTCACTAAAGATGAAAAGAAAGTGCTAATCGTATTGGACGCTTCTGATATGTCATTCGTACATGTGATTAATTTTAAAGCTAATGAGCAGATAGGAAATTACGCATGGGCAAACGATTCCCGTCTTGTTTTTGAAAAGGTTTATACAAAAGATTGGAGTGATACACCTTTCTATTACGGCCAACTTTATGCAATAAATGCTGATGGAACAAATTCAGTAGCGTTAATTGGATACAACACAGATGTCGACATTAATACCAAAGTGAAAATGCACTCAAGAGTCCGTAGCAGCGAACCATTGCAGGCGACGTCATTTATTCTTGATCCACTGATCAATAATAAAAACAAGATTTTAGTTCGCAGCATACCTTGGGGGAATACAGATAAAGTAGATTTTACTAAGTCACAAGATATCTATGAGATAGATATCTATAAAGGACTTAGAAAAAAAATCATGACAGTTGAGCCTACAACGCCTCTTGCAATTGTTGAAGCAAGCGATGGCCAATTCAATATTGCTAAAAGCAATATTACCAATCTTACCGATTACCAAATCTCGAAAAGTATTGCTGTTGTTGTAACAACACCAG
Organism: Shewanella sp. 10N.7; assembly: GCF_020806285.1. Classification (NCBI taxonomy): domain Bacteria; kingdom Pseudomonadati; phylum Pseudomonadota; class Gammaproteobacteria; order Alteromonadales; family Shewanellaceae; genus Shewanella; species Shewanella sp. 10N.7. The sequence continues at coordinate 64,886 of NZ_JAJGZS010000018.1, read as the reverse complement.
CTAACCCAAGATTTATTCAAAACGGTAAGTCATTTACTACTAAGAACAGCCATGATTAGTGAGTAAAAAAGCACGGTGAACATGTATATAGAATTAAATTCACTGTGCCATTAATCCATTTGAAAACTTAGTTTCAATTACTTAACGCAACCAAAGCCGATACCTGACTAAAAAGGTCGGCTTTTTTTATGTCATTAATATTAATTTGACCTAAATCACGTTATTATCCCGTCCCTAGTCTTTTTGGCACCTTATCAGCGTTAAAAGCACCAAAAAGATTTACAGCATACACTCAATTAAGTAATCGTGATTACCCCTGTGGTTGGAGGATAAGATGGCACTAAGTGAAGCCGCGTTAAAAGTTCAAGCAGCACTTACTGAGCAAGGGCTTGAAACCCCTATGTTGCCTCAAACTCGCACACCAGAAGAGCGTAAAGAGAAAATTGAGCATCACATGAAAGAAATCCTGACATTAATGTCGTTGGATTTATCAGATGATAGCTTGATGGACACACCACGCCGCATTGCCAAAATGTATGTTGATGAGATTTTCTCAGGGCTTGATTATCAAAACTTCCCTAAAATCACCGTCATTGATAACAAGATGGGCGTTGATGAAATGGTGCGAGTGCAAGATATCAGCCTCACCAGTACCTGTGAGCATCATCTCGTGACCATTGATGGCTATGCCACTGTCGCGTATTTACCGCGCACTAAGATTATTGGTTTATCGAAGATTAACCGCATTGTGCGCTTTTTTGCCCAGCGCCCTCAAGTGCAAGAAAGACTGACTCAACAAGTGTTAGTGGCATTACAGACCTTGCTTGAAACCAAAGATGTGGCGGTGAAAATGGATGCGGTGCATTACTGCGTTAAATCACGTGGGGTAATGGACTCAACCAGTTCAACCACCACCACTGCATTAGGTGGGGTGTTTAAATCAAATCCCGCTACTCGCGCAGAGTTTTTACATCAGTCAAAGTGCTAATTAACGAGTGTTGATGAAGCCGTGCTAAATAAAAAGTTTTAATCCACTGATTTTGTAAAAAAGCATACAAAAAAGCCAGACATCATGTCTGGCTTTTGCTTTTCTAGCTTATATTACAAAGCCGATTAAATACCGTATTGCTCGCGATAAGCGCTAACCGAGGCTAATTCAGCTTCCATACCTGGCTTCTCAGAAAGGTAGTTAATCAAATCACCCAGTTTGATGATTGAAACAATCGCGCAGCCAAAATCACGTTCAACTTCTTGAATCGCAGATAACTCGCCTTTGCCTTTTTCTTGTCTATCTAAGGCAATCAATACACCCGCAAGGCTTGCATCATGTGCCGCAATGATTTCCATTGATTCACGGATTGCTGTACCAGCTGTAATCACGTCATCAACTAACATTACTTTGCCTGTCAATTCGCTACCGACTAATGAACCGCCTTCGCCGTGATCTTTCTTTTCTTTACGGTTAAAGCAATATGGTACGTCTTTGTCGTGATGATCACATAAAGCAACAACCGTTGTCGTTGCAATAGGAATGCCCTTATAAGCAGGACCAAACACTAAATCGTAGTCGATACCAGAATCAACCAATGCAGCAGCATAAAAACGACCTAAACGCGCTAAATCACGACCCGTGTTAAATAAACCCGCATTGAAAAAGTAAGGGCTAGTACGGCCTGATTTTAAGGTGAACTCACCAAAGCGTAATACCTGACGCTCAAGAGCGAATTCAATAAACTCACGTTGATATGCTTTCACATTATCTCCTTAACACTGTTATCTATTTTTTATCTAATGATGACTAAGCCTAAATAAAGCTTAAAAAAAGGGGCTCTTATTAACAGAGCCCCTTAATCAAATACGTTTTAGCTTAATGCCGCTTTTTGCGTATCAACAATTTCGCGAATGCCGTGCTTCGCAAGCTCAAGCAAGCTTAATAACTCTTCATGGCTGAATGGCTCACCTTCGGCAGTGCCTTGGATTTCAATCATCTTGCCAGTTTCAGTCATCACAACGTTCATGTCAGTTTCAGCAGCGCTATCTTCGATGTATTCTAAATCGCAGATTGGCTCACCTTTGTAAATACCCACACTTACAGCAGCAATTAAGAACTTAAGCGGGTTAGTTTTTAAAATGCCTTTACCACGCGCCCAGTTTAATGCATCTACTAATGCAACACAGGCACCAGTAATCGCAGCAGTACGAGTACCGCCATCAGCTTGAATCACATCACAATCGATAACGATAGTGTTTTCACCTAAGGCTTTCATGTCTACAGCAGCACGTAATGAACGGCCGATTAAGCGTTGGATTTCTTGAGTACGACCAGACTGTTTGCCACGAGCCGCCTCACGTTGCATACGACTATGAGTAGAACGAGGAAGCATACCGTACTCAGCAGTCACCCAACCTTGACCTTGGCCTTTAAGAAAACGCGGTACGCCTTCTTCAAAGCTTGCAGTACATAACACTTTAGTGTCACCAAACTCGACCAACACCGAACCTTCAGCGTGAGCTGTAAATTGACGAGTAATCGTAACTGGACGAGATTGTGCAGGTGTTCTGTCGCTTGGACGCATATGCATTTCCTATTGTGTGGGATCAGTGACTAAATTGGGTTTTAAGCTGAAATTGGCTGTAAATTATCGTTCAATCGACGTCTCAATCAAAACAAAACCAGCAATCAACGCTCATAATTGAACAGCATTATAGTGACTTGTTAGCCTTGATGCCACGTCAAACAAAACCCTTATTGGATTTTTATTAACAAAACGGCACACTGGTAGGCGGAATGCGACTAATGCTTTAAGGGAAATGATGAAAATAGCCATCTTTGGTGCAGGTTCAACAGGATGTTACTTAGCCGGCGAATTACTCATGGCAAAGCTTGATGTCAGCTTAATTTGTCGCGAGCGGATTAAACGCAGCATTACCGACAATCAAGGCATCACGCTCACAAGCTACCAAGGCTTACATCAAAAAGTCATGCCAAACGCACTGTTTACCGAAGTTGAAGCAGACACACCCAAATTCGATTTGATTTTTGTCACCTTAAAATGTCATCAAGTTCGCGAGATTAGTGAGCAACTACTGCAGTTATCCCACCAGCAAAGCACCATAGTATTAATGCAAAACGGTTTAGGCAGTTTAGATGAAGTTAAGCAAGCACTCGCTAACATCTCAGCGCAGCCAAGACTGCTGATACAAGGCATAACCCCGTTTAATGTCCTGCAAAAACAGCATGCCACTTTTCATAAAGGCACCGAAGGCGAATTCATTTTTGCCAACACGCCCCATACGCAAACTGTTCAACAAGCAATGCAATCCGCAGGACTAACATGCACACTAGTTGATGACATGGCGCCAATCATTTACGGCAAACTACTGCTTAACCTCAATAATGCGCTCAATGCCATAACCGATGTACCCATTAAGCAGCAACTGAGTCAAAAACAAACTCGTAAACTATTAAGCCTTGCGATGAAAGAATGGTTAGCAGTGTGTCAAAAAGCACGTTTACCGCTAGCGCAATTTACCAAAGTAAAACCCCAATGGTTGCCACTGATACTATCGCTGCCTGATGGTTTATTTACTTTACTGGCAAAGCAGATGCTCGATATCGATCCTCAAGCGCGTTCATCCATGTGGGAAGATATTCAAGCTAAACGTAAAACCGAAATAGACTACCTCAACCAAGCGGTTGTTGAATTAGGTAAGCAATATCAAGTCAACACGCCTATTAACGCCGCTATTTGTGCCGGTATCAAAAAGCTTGAACAAGGTATACCTGTCGATATCGCAGAGCTTTTATAACACCCCTATAGCGAGCTTTTTTAATGAGCTTTCCCAAAAAGCATTAATAAAAAGCTATTTGATGAACCCTCAGCATCAAAACTTAGTAGCAGAATAATAAAAAGGCCGATACTCACTAAGAGCATCGGCCTTTTATTTATTAGCCCAATAAAGCGCTAACTCAAACTAATTAGCATTTACTTGTTCTTTTTAAGCATAGGTAAAATCAGCAGCGCAATACCCACAACTAAAAACGGAATACTCAGTAACTGCCCTGCACTCATGGTCCACTCAGTGGCATAAGCTGCTTGCTTCACTTTGACCATTTCAATGGCCCAACGCGCACTGAATACGCTACATAAGAACAGGCCGAATATGACACCGTGCTTTTCTTTTAAATTAGTAAACTTATAAACCGCATATAAACTAATGAAAATAACCAAGTAGCTGATCGCTTCATAAAGCTGCGCAGGATGGCGCGGTAATAAATCCACTCGCTCAAAGATAATGCCCCAAGGTTTAGTGGTCGGCAGACCTAAAATCTCAGAGTTAGCAAAGTTGGCCATACGCACAAAGAAGCCAAATATCGCCGTCGCAATCGCTAGCCTATCCAATAAGAATAAAAACGGCATATCGGTTTTACGCTTGTAGTAATACAGCGCTAATATCGCCCCTAACCCGCCGCCATGACTGGCTAAGCCGCCTTCCCATATGGCTAAAATTTTCATCGGATTGGCAAAGTAATAACTCGGATCGTAAAAGAAACAATGGGCTAAACGCGCACCAACAATAATCCCCACCACACAATACATGAGTAGGTTATCTAGCGACTCAACATCCAAGCCTTCTTTTTTGTACATGCGCTTCATTACCTGAAAACCACTGGCAATTGCCAACGCAAATAACGCACCATACCAATGCACTTTTAGACCCATAAAAGAAATCAATACTGGGTCGAGGTTCCACACAAAATGGTCCACTTGCCTACTCCAAAATTTGAAAACATCTAAACCACAAGGCCTAAACGTGAATGTGCCATACTATAAACAATTCATCAGCTTAATTCGATGACAAAGCATTGATAAGCGAAATTAACCCGCAACATCTCACGACACCCCACAATAGCCATCACTCACCAGCACTAAACTAGTACTAAAAAGCAAACGGTTAAAACGGCGCGATTAAACAAAAACAAACAGCTTAAAGATAACGCCCTACGTTCAGACTCAGTTAACTCCTTTTAGTTTCATGCCGCACAGCGCAATTAGCGAAGTGCGATTAGCGAAGTACAATCAATAAACCCTAAAAACGCATAAGCCTGTAAACAACCGCCCTCAACTCACACATAAGTTTTTGTAAGCTTTGACCTTAGCCCTCAGCAGACTATAATCGACACACTATATTGCTGCTAACTAATCAGGGTTCAACAATGATCCAAAGTATGACCGCCTACGCTCGCATTGAGCATAAAGCCGAATGGGGCACCGCCTCTTGGGAACTTCGCTCAGTCAATCAACGCTACTTAGAAACTTACCTGCGTTTACCAGAGCAAATGCGCAGCCTTGAGCCAGTATTACGTGATCGCCTACGTAAACGCTTAAATCGCGGTAAAGTTGAGGTCAACTTACGTTACGAACTCTCTGATTCAGGCAGCAGTGAAATGCGCCTAAACCAAGATTTAGCCAAGCAATTACTCAATGCCGCTGAATGGTTAAAAAAAGAAGCCAATCAAGGCGAGCTTAACTTAGTCGATATCCTGCGCTGGCCTGGTGTGATGGCGGGTGAAGAAAAAGACATGGGCGCAATCAACAAAGAATTATTGGTTGCATTTGACGGCGCAGTAGAGCAATTCATCGAAGCCCGTGGCCGTGAAGGCGAAGCGATTAACGCTATGCTTCAAACCCGTTTAGACCAAATCGTTGAGCAAGTAGCGATTGTACGTGGGCACATGCCTGCAGTAATGCAATGGCAACGTGACAAGCTCACTAACCGTTTAGCCGAAATCACCGGTGAACTTGATCCAGCGCGTATGGAACAAGAAATGGTATTACTTGCACAAAAAATGGATGTCGCCGAAGAAATGGATCGCCTTGATGCACACGTTGCTGAAACGCGTTTAATCCTTAAAAAAGGTGGCGCACAAGGCCGCCGTTTAGACTTCATGATGCAAGAATTTAACCGCGAATCTAACACCCTAGCGTCAAAGTCAATCAGCGCAGAAGTTACTGCTGCAGCGGTAGAGCTGAAAGTTTTGATTGAACAAATGAGAGAGCAAATTCAGAACGTTGAATAATATTTTTACAGACGTTTTATAAAACTAAGCCCAGCGAATGCTGGGCTTTTGTTTTTAGCGATGTGATACAAAACAATTAGGATTGATAGGAAGTTTACTCAGCCTTAGATTTAAAACAGCGGCTGTTTAACACTCAAATAGTGTACGTTGTTACTCTTATTAAAAATGCTGCCGTATTATTTTATTCAATGTGTACGATCCTACACTTTTTACTTGGGCAAGAATCTTGTATTGCAATGATGTAACTTTTTGTACTTTTATGTACTTTCTTACTCAGATTGAAGAAATAAAGATATACCGTAGCAACTGCGTCAATCTTGATAGCGTTTAATTAAATGTCTCAAATCCATAAATCCTAGCACTCGATAGCTTTGTTATTTCTTCAATTCAGTATTTAGTCACTGCCTGCATAATCAAATTTCACACGCTACAACCGTTAAACCTCTATTTACACGCTATAACCGTTAAAATTACTTTCACACGCTGTAGCAGATATAAGCTGTCATTGCCTATTTTACTCTTTCAAACCGATGAGTTAACTTACCTAGCAATGAGGCTAAACGACTCATTACAAATACGAACTAAAAATACAAAAACACCATTAATCGGAAAGGATTTCCTGTGAACACATCTCTTAGCCGCATTGCGGTTTTCAGTGCTTTTTCAGCACTGGCTTTTATGCCAATCACGTCTCAAGCGACTGAACAAGACAAGCAAGCTTTATTACTTGAGTGGATGCAAGGCCACTTTGATAGCGAGCAGCAATCTATTAGTGATAAAGATTTTTTTAATATCCACCTCAATATGGTGCAAATTTGGCCTGAGGATAAATCCACTTGGCTTTATGTTGAACAAGCCGCTGCAACACATTTAGATAAACCGTACAGGCAGCGCGTTTATGAGGTCACAGCACTATCAGCAACTGAGTTTGCTAGTAAAGTGTATACCTTTGAAAACGATAAAAGCTTCGCTGGCGTTTATAAAGATGATGCACCTCTGAGCGAGCTAACACCTAAAGACTTAACTGAAAAGTCAGGCTGCACTGTATTTTTAACTTGGTCTGATAAGTCACAATCTTTTGCAGGCTCTACTGATAAGAAAAGCTGTTTAAGCAAGCTACGCGGCGCAAGTTATGCCACTTCTGAAGTTACGGTTACTAAAGACAGTATTGTCAGCTGGGATCGCGGTTTTGACAGTAACGATAAACAAGTGTGGGGCGCTGAAAAAGCAGGCTATATTTTCTTGAAAGAGTAAATAGCCTCCATACAATTAAGTTGAAGCCGCGCACCTTTTCAGTCTGCGTGGTTTCAACTTTTAAGCTTCAAAACCTTTCCCAATCCCCCCAAAAAAAATTGACTCTTTTAAAATAAAAAACACTGGTCAAAGCTGACTTAGTCTATAGCTATGATAAAGTGAGTTATCTAGCAGGTTTTGTCGTTAAGTTGCCGTTTTTTAAGAGGGTGTTGTGGAAGAACTGAATATCGTCATCGACTTTTTAGCAACCTATAAGTTGTTTGTAACCGTATTAATCATCCTATTACTGTCGATGCTTAAACGCTTTGTGGTGTCTAAAATTCGCGGTGATATTGCGTTTGTCAGTGAAGGGCAACGTAAATGGATGTCACGAACGAAAAATGGCACTTTTATCTTAATTGTCATGATCCTGTTTTTATTGTGGCAAACCGAAATCAATAAATTTGCCCTGTCAGTGACTGCAATTGCGATTGCCTTTGTGGTGGCATCTAAAGAAATTATCTTATGTTTTACTGGCTCGATTCAGCGGGCGAGTTCTCGCTCATTTGTGATTGGGGATTGGATTGAAGTGGGTAAGCTTTGTGGTGAGGTCATTGAGCACAACTTAATGGCAACGGTGATCCAAGAAATCGATTTGCACCATGGCCAGTATCACTACACGGGTAAAACAGTCACCTTCCCTAACAGCATGTTTTTTAGCTATGCGGTGAAAAACCTCAATTTCATGAAGCGTTATGTTTACCATAGCTTTACGATTACTGTGGTTGAGTTTGTAAATCTGTACCCTTTATTTCCAGCGTTAACCAGCAAGATTGAAGCGCATTGTGAAGACTTTTTAGAAGTGGCAACCCGCTATAACAATATTATCGAAAGACATGCTGGCGTTGACTTACCAGGACCTGAGCCACACATTCATATCCATAGTGGACCTGCGGGTGAACAAATGGTGCATATTATGATTTTTTGCCCAACAGAGCGCGCAACCCATTTAGAACAACACATTAGAGAAGACTTTATGATTGCTTATCATGAAGCATTTCCTAAAGCGGCTGACGCTATTACTTTGAGCTAATTCTTTGAGCTAGTACTTTGAGCTAATAGTTCGAGCTAATAGTTCTAGCTAACGATTTACCAAAAAGAAGCCACTCAATCGAGTGGCTTCTTTTTATGCTAAACAGACGAGCAGCCTACTTCACAGCATGCAACTCATCATGCAGTTGATGCAAATCTTTCACTTCAAAAGTAGGAGTAATCCCATCAACGGTCTCTTTGCCGTGATGATTAAGCCAGCAAGTATCGATACCTGCATTCACGCCACCTAAAATATCGGAATGTAAGTTATCACCTACCATCAAAACGGTATTTTTATCTGGGTTACCCATGAGCTCAAAGGTATGCTCGAAAATGCTCACATCGGGTTTCGCTTTGCCAAATTGCTCTGAAATCACCACATGTTCAAATGAAGACTTAAAGCCTGTGCGCTCTAGGCGTACATTTTGTAGTTCAGTCAAACCATTAGTGATAATGCCCAGTGTCGCTTTACCTTCTAAACTTGATACCAGTTTTTTTGCACCAGGTAAGGGCTGACAAATGTCTGCCATGGCAGCTAAAAAGTCACTGTTCAAGCGCTTAGTGGTAACCCCAAGTTTTTCAGACCAATGTAAAAAACGCGTATGTTGTAATTGCGCTGCATCGATCAAGCCTTGTTGATAATCGACCCAGAGTTGTTTGTTTACCGACTGATAAAAAGCAAAATCATTGTTATCAAAGTCGATATCAAAACGGGAAAACATGAGTTTTAAGCCAGCAAAAATATCGAAATCAAACAAGGTTTCGTCTGCGTCAAACAATATCCATTGGTACTTCATTGCTTACTCTTTATGTTTTTAAATAAGGAAGATTTAAATAATCGAAATCGCCAATTTAATCAAGATTTTTTAACCAACAAGACCTTTATTAAATTAGGCGCTTATTCAAAAAGTCTTATTCAAAAAATGCCTTAAGTGACGACTCTTGTGCAACTAAACTTTTGAATACGGTAAGCTGGTTAGCTGCGCGATCTAGGTTATGACCTTCGCGATGAATACCAAAGTACACGTCACCATTTAAATGGTCGGCTAAAAAGCGAGAACCCAACATGAGAGCCATCACTTTAATGCCTAACCAAAGGCTGCGCTTTTCAAGCGGGGTGAGAATATCTGCCAATTGCTCGGTATAGGCTTCACAAGCCGCTTTGATAATTTCTGGTCGTGCAATGACTTTATCAAGCGCTGTTGAGTCTTCTTCCTCTGGCGAGCAAAACGCGCGCACCATGTCACCAAAGTCATACATTAAGTAGCCTTTCATGCAGGTGTCGATATCGATGACTGCCATGCTCGACATATCACGCTTATCAAACAGCATATTGTTGATTTTGGTGTCGTTATGGCAAATACGAAGTGGCAGCTGACTTTCCACGTGCTTAAGCTCATCAAACAAGCTTTGCTGCGACAAGACAAGCTCTGCCCATTCGCGGCAATCAACCAATCGTGCTGACTTATCATCTGCTATTGCTTGTTTAAGCTGAGTAATACGCTGCGGGAGATTTAAAAAATTAGGAATAACATCATTTAGGCTATTAGCATCTAAATCACTTAATGCATGGGCGAAATGCCCAAAGGCACTAGCGGCCATTTTGGCTTCTGCTTGATTAGTTACGACTTCAATAGTGTGGCTGTTAGCTAAATAGCTGATGGCGCGCCAAAATCCTTTATCGCCTAAATCGGCAGATAAGCGACCGTCTTTTAGCACTACCGGAGAAATCACATCGAGCTGATACTCACCATTGTTGGCTTTTTGAATGAGGTGATGGCTGACTTTAGCGGCATTTTCGATTAACACTTCAGGCTCAGTAAACACTGTAGTATTAATTTTTTGTAGCACTATCTGGCCTGTTGCCCATCTTACTAAGTAAGTTTGGTTAATATGGCCATTGCCTAACGGCGAAATACTCGCATGTTCATCATTAATTCCATACAAAGGCAAAATCGTTTGCCTAATAAACTCAACCACCCAACTCTCCATATCTTTTCATTGCGAGCGAGACAGTTTAATACGATTGATATAAACCACAACACTTACTTACAAAGACATTTACTCGCGAATTAACACCGTTTAGTGTAATTCGCGATGTTTTCTATCATAAACCTTTAATGTATTTCTCAAAGGCAGGTTGACTTGATAGCGTGGCTTGGCTGCCTTTCAAGCTAAAGTTATAGCCACATAATTTAAAGCTGCCGCGCATGGCGACATTATTAATAATGCGGCTATTATCTAATGGTGAGAATCTGGCTTCTGTGCCACTGTCAGCCATTAAATCGACCTGCATTGGCCTAAACTTGCTGCCATCATTAAAGGTCATTTCAGCACAGCGCTTATCACCTTTTGCGGTATCAAGTCGCCAAATAGATTGTGCGTCGCCTTCGTCGCCTAACCAGCGAAGTACTAATACTTCATCTTCAAGAATTAACCAAAAACCATCGGGTAATTTAACCCTTGTGGTGTCGTTAATGGCAACGGGCGCTTCAATCGGGGCTGTTTCTAATGGTGCTTGCTCTACTTCTTCGCCGGTAAATAGCAAACTGATCAAATAGATAATAATGCTTATTGCTAGGACAACGCCTAAGCCTTTAGCGACCATTATCAACATTTTTTGATTGCCCTGCGCCCAAATCAGCCAAGATTTAAGTAATTCAGACAATGAACCAGACTCTAGTGCACCGCGATCAACCCGATAACTTGGTTTGTCATCTGCGCCGTATTGGGATTCACTATCTTCAGGTATTTCACTATGGTTTGCTGCCGTTGGCGTTTCTTTATATACGGTTTCTTGTTGGTAACCTGGCTCATATCCATGCTCTTCATCGTAAAAGCTGGCGTCACTTCCACTGTCAACGTCCTCAGTATTAAAGCTACTTTGGTTTTGCTCACCAATGGTTGGCTCTCTTCTTCGGCGTGCGTGCCCATGGCCTGCATCATCTTTGTTATGCGGGCCGTTATAGCCTTGCACATAGACTGTTTTACGTTGATTCGTTTTAGAATCAGCAAACCAACCAAACCCAGCAGCCACCGCTACGCCAAGTATAAACAGCACACTGGATACAACCGCGGGAAAACTAAGGCTTAACGATAAACTAAAGAGTAATAATAAGGTCACAGGCACAGCGACAAGAGAGCTAGGTTTAGCGGCGTCTCGTAAACGGCGTAAACAGCTTAGGGCACAAACAGGTAACGCAATGACAGCTGCGATTAAGGTCACAACGGTATTGGCAAATAATAGCGAGATGAGTAATACCAACACTAAACAACTTATTTGAATAGCGATAGCTCTTAGGCCGTTGTCTCGACCTTGACGACAAAATAAGGATGCGAATGACACAAGAAATCCTAATATCTAAAAAATGATCTGTTGGCAGACTAAACAATTTCACCGCCAAAGTCAGTGAAACCACCAAAAAATGGCTTAAAAAATTCTAAAAATGTCAATTTGAACCTAAATCGGCTCGAAAGCTTAATCAGTCTGCTTTTTAATTAAGGTTAATTTCAGTCTATCTGGGGGTTAAGCGCATGCCACAAAGGCGTTAGCAAACAATGGCGCTGCATTAAATCTGTTTTTTCAAAGCTCAGATTTGTGCACTTTTATCCGTCACGTATCTCGCAAATTTTATCGCTTTGAGTATAATACTCGCCCTGATAAATAATCTGGTTGGAAATTGCACTATGAGCGCTCGTGGAAATCTATTTATTGTGTCTGCCCCAAGTGGCGCCGGTAAGTCTTCACTTATCTCTGCATTACTAAAAGATAAACCTAGCGACATGCAAGTGTCTGTGTCACACACCACCCGTAAACCGCGTCCAGGTGAAGTTAATGGTCAACATTATCACTTTGTTTCGGTTGAAGAATTTAAAGCACTTATCGCTGATGAAGCTTTTTTTGAATGGGCGGAAGTGTTTGGTAATTACTACGGCACATCCCGCACGGTTATTGAACAAACATTAGCGAACGGTATTGATGTATTTTTAGATATTGATTGGCAAGGCGCCGAACAAGCTAAAAAATTGATGCCTGACGCGATTGGGGTATTTATTTTACCTCCTTCTAGAGCTGAACTTGAACGTCGCCTAACTGGTCGCGGTCAAGACAGTCAAGAAGTCATCGATGGACGTATGGCTGAAGCCGTATCAGAAATGTCACACTATAAAGATGCAGATTATATTATTGTTAATGATGATTTTGACGTCGCTTTAGGCGATCTTTGCGCGATCATTCGCAGTCAAAGATCAACCTGTGCTAGTCAGATCCATACTCACAATGATATGATAAACGATCTGTTGGCAGATTAATTGTCATAGTGTACAATTTTGCGTCATTTTTTCCCATATATAACACTGGAGTTTCACCACATGGCTCGCGTAACTGTAGAAGACGCCGTAGAACAAATCGGCAACCGTTTTGATATGATCCTGGTTGCAGCGCGTCGTGCACGCCAAATCGCTGTGCAAGGTAAAGACCCAATGGTAGAAGAGATGAATGATAAGCCAACGGTTATCGCTTTACGCGAAATCGAATTAGGCTTAGTCACCTCTAACACTTTAGACGCTGATGAGCGTCAAACTGTTCGCGAACGTGAAGCCGCTGAAATTGCTGCAGTAGCTGCAATTGCTGAAGGCCGTACGCTTTAAGGAGTAGCGCCACTTGTATCTGTTTGAAGGTCTAAAGGAGTCTGCGTCAGGTTATTTAGAACCCGCGCAAGTAGAGTTACTCAAGCAGGCGTACATTGTTGCGCGTGATGCCCATGAAGGGCAAATGCGCACAAGTGGCGAGCCTTATATTACTCATCCCGTTGCGGTTGCCCGCATCGTGGCTGACATGCGTCTTGATCACGAGACATTAATGGCAGCCCTGCTCCATGACACCATCGAAGACACCCCAGTTACCAAAGAAGAACTCACTGAGTTATTCGGCGTTACTGTGGCTGAACTTGTCGAAGGCGTGTCAAAGCTCGACAAAATTAAGTTCCGCGATAAAAAAGAAGCCCAAGCTGAAAACTTTCGCAAGATGATGATGGCAATGACGCAGGATATCCGCGTTATTCTAATCAAACTTGCTGATAGAACGCATAACATGCGCACTTTGGGTGCGTTACGTCCTGACAAACGTCGTCGTATCGCCCGCGAAACCTTAGAAATTTATGCTCCGATCGCCAACCGTCTTGGTATTCATAATATCAAAAGCGAGTTAGAGGATTTAGGTTTCCAAGCCTATTATCCAATGCGTTATCGTGTGCTTAAAGAAGTCGTCAAAGCAGCCCGTGGTAATAGAAAAGAACTGATTAATAGTATTGAAGGTGCTATTACGACTCGTCTTGAAGATGCCGGCATTAAAGGCACCGTCAAAGGTCGTGAGAAAAACCTTTATTCCATCTATCGTAAGATGAGTAATAAAGAACTGCAGTTTCAAGAAGTCATGGACATCTATGCGTTCAGAGTCATGGTCGATACCATTGATACCTGTTACCGCGTGTTAGGTGCCATGCATGGTCTTTATAAGCCACATCCTGGCCGCTTTAAAGATTATATTGCCATACCTAAAGCCAATGGTTACCAATCATTGCATACCTCATTATTTGGCCCTCATGCGGTTCCTGTTGAAGTACAAATTCGTACTGAAGAAATGGATCTCATGGCGGATAAAGGGGTTGCTGCTCACTGGATGTATAAGAGCGGCACCAATAGTTCACAACAAAGTACCACTCAAATTCGCGCCCATAAGTGGATGCAAAGCTTGCTGGAGCTGCAACAAAGTGCCAGCAGTTCGTTTGAGTTTGTGGAAAACGTTAAGACCGAACTATTCCCAGAAGAAATTTACGTCTTCACCCCAGAAGGCCGTATTTTAGAATTACCGGTTAACTCAACTGCAGTCGATTTTGCTTACGAAGTCCACACCGATGTAGGTAATACCTGTGTTGGCGCACGCGTTAACCGTCAAGCATATCCGTTAAGTCAGCCATTAATCTCAGGTCAAACCGTTGAGATTATTACTGCTAAAGGCGCTCGCCCGAATGCGGCGTGGCTAAACTTTGTGGTGACCGGTAAAGCCCGCGGCAAAATACGCCAAGTGTTAAAGAGCTTAACCAGTGATGATGCAGTTGCACTCGGTAAACGCCTATTGAATCACGCTTTGGGTGAAACCAAGCTTGATAGCATTGACCCTGAACAACTCAATAAAGTGATTTCAGAAACCAAGCATGACGACTTAGCGTCATTGCTGGCTGATATCGGTTTAGGCAACGCCATGAGTATTGTGATTGCTCAGCGCTTGTTAGGTCAAAAGCTGACGACAACCGATAAAGATGACGACACTGAAGAGCACTTGATGCCAATCCGTGGCGCTGAAGGTATGTTAGTGACCTTTGCTAACTGTTGTCGCCCTATTCCAGGTGATGCGGTTGTTGCCCACGTAAGTCCAGGTAAAGGCTTAGTGGTCCACATGGAAAACTGCGCCAATATCCGTGGTTACCAAGGTGAGCCTGACAAGTATATTCCAGTGCATTGGGATAACGTCGAAGGCGAAACTTACCAAGCAAATCTTCGTGTTGAGATTGTTAACCATCAAGGCGCTTTGGCTAAAATTACCAATATCATCGCAGCTGCAGGCTCAAATATTCATAACTTGAGCACTGAAGAACGCGATGGGCGAGTTTATTTAATTAACCTGCGTATCTCGGTCGACGACCGTGTTCACCTCGCCAATGTAATGCGCCGTATTCGTGTATTACCGGAAGTCTTGCGTACCTCACGTAATCGCTAGTAAGATTAAAGCAACTACCTAAGCTGAATGATTCTTTTATAAAATTCAGGCTTAGGTTTGCTTGCATCTAATTTAAATTACCCAGAGGGCGTCATGGCAGAAAAAATCATTATCGCAACTGATAAAGCTCCACAAGCAATTGGCACATATTCTCAAGCAGTAAAAGTAGGTAGCACTGTTTACCTGTCTGGCCAAATTCCACTTGTACCAAGCACCATGAAAATGGTTAGCGATGACTTTTCAGAACAAGTCGTTCAAGTATTTGAAAACTTAACAGCTGTTACCGAAGCGGCTGGCGGCAGCATGGCTGATATCGTTAAGCTAAATATCTTCCTGACTGACTTATCTCACTTTGCCACGGTAAATGAAATCATGGCACGATACTTCACTCAACCTTACCCAGCACGTGCTGCTATTGGCGTAAAACAACTGCCAAAAGACTCTTTAGTCGAAATGGATGGAATAATGGAGATCTAGGTCACAAACCGACTTTTCCACTACAGGCGCCTATTGGCGCCTTTTTTATTAGAGTTATTACTCGATGTCGGTTCACTTTTCAGCAAAACCTGCTAGTTTATTAGTCGTAATTGCCTAAATTTTATAGGTTATCGTTTGCGCAGGTATCTTTATAAAGCCATACTGATACCGATCGTATTGAATATCTTATCGTTCACTGGGGGCTGATCAAGGTACGCTTTTTAGTTTTAACATTCAGTATTGGCTATTCGCTTTTACTGCATAAAACTAATCTATAGCGAATTGAGACTGGTCTGAACTGATTAGATATTCAATAGGATTACAATAGATTATTGCGTTAATGACATTGAAATATGTACGTCCTACATTAAAACAAAAACGAACACGGAATTGTCGATGGAAAATCTAATGAAAACACCAGTAGAAATGTTATCGCACTGGGTTGAGACTCAAGGCGACGAAGTATACTTACGTCAACCAATTAACGGTCAATACGTTGACTTTACATGGCGTGAAGTACAACAAAAAGTACAGCAAGTCGCAGGTGCACTGCGTCATTTAGGTTTAGAGCCTGGTGACAAAATCGCTGTACTCTCAAAAAACTGCGCAGAGTGGTTTATTACCGATTTAGCCTTAATGCACGGCGGCTATATCAGCGTGCCTATTTACCCTACCGCTAACGCTGAAACGATTCGTTATGTCCTTGAACATAGCGGTGCAAAAGCTATTTTCACCGGTAAGTTAGATTACTGGGCAGATCAAGAAGCCGGTGTCGGCGGCGAAATCCTACGTATTTCGATGCCATATGAAACTATGCCAGCTCAGTACCACTGGGAAAAGTTTGTTCAATTAGGCACGCCATTAGTAGACGCGCCTACTCCGTCAGCTGAAGATATGATGACCTTGATTTACACGTCAGGTTCAACAGGTAAGCCAAAAGGTGCCATGCAAACCTTTGGCAGCTACGGCTGGACTTGCGAAGCAGTGGTACGCGATTTAAAAACCAATACGGCTGATCGATTACTTTCTTACCTACCTTTAGCGCACATAACTGAACGTGTGGCGATTCAAGGTTCTTCTTTCTACTCAGGCTCTTCAGTGGCTTTTGTTGAAAGTTTAGACTCGTTTGTTGCCGATGTTCAGCGATGCAGACCAACGGTATTTTTCTCAGTGCCGCGTTTGTGGACGCTATTTCAGCTCAACATTATTAACAAAGCGGGTGAGTCTAAACTGAATTTCTTACTTAAGCTGCCAATTATTAGCAGTCTAGTTAAACGCAAAATTCAAAAAGGACTAGGCCTTGAGCATTGTCGTTTATTAGGTTCAGGCTCAGCACCTATTCCGCCAACTCAATTAGAGTGGTACAACAAAATCGGTATGAATATCTCAGAAGCTTGGGGCATGACCGAGAATTGTGCTTATTCCATTATTAACTTCCCATTTGATGCCACTAAAATCGGCACTGTAGGCCGCCCTGTTGAAGGTTGCCAAGTACGTCGTACTGACGATGGTGAATTAATGGTGAAAAGCCCTGGCTTAATGACGGGTTATTACAAACAAGAAGAAGCCACTAAAGCCTGTTTTGATGAAGACGGCTTTTTCCATACGGGTGATTTATGTGAAATCGATGAAGATGGCTACATTTCAATTACTGGCCGCGTTAAAGATAACTTCAAGACGTCTAAAGGTAAGTATGTGGCGCCAGTGCCAATTGAGCGTAAGTTAGCACAGGACTCTCATATTGAATTATTGTGTGTTATTGGTTCAGGTTTACCGCACCCTGTTGCCTTAGTGCAGTTATCAGAAGGTTCAGCTCTTCAGCCTCGCGAAGAAGTGCGCTCGTCACTCAAAGCAACGCTTGATAGCATCAACCCTAATCTTGAATCACACGAACATGTCGATGCCGTTGTGATAGTCAAAGAACCATGGACTGTTGAAAACGATGCACTAACGCCGACATTAAAAATTAAGCGTCATGTGCTTGAAAAGCAGTTTAGTGCCAAAGTTGATGGTGTACGCGGTGCTAAAGTGGTCTGGGAAGATGAACTGTAATTTCCTTGCGTAACCACGCCGATTTATAACACTTAAAAGCACACATCATTGTGTGCTTTTTTATTGGTTGAATTAATGAATTTTAATCACTCGATTGGATAAATTAGATTGCGTATTATTAAAAAATACCTATGCTTGCCATCCTTTTCGATTTAACCCATTTGTGAGCCTTGTTCATGTTAATTCTATTATCGATTATTGGTGGTTTTGTCATCCTAACTATTGGGGCTGAAGCCCTTGTGCGTGGTGCAAGTCAAATTGCCCTAAAGCTAGGACTAACCCCCTTAATTATCGGTTTGACTATTGTAGCCTTTGGTACCAGTGCACCAGAGCTTGCCGTGAGTGTAAAATCTGCACTGGCAGGCAATAGTGGTATAGCTTTAGGCAATGTGATTGGTTCAAACATTGCCAATATTGGCCTTATTTTAGGTATTACGGCATTAATACGCCCGATTAAAATTGAGTCACAAATGGTGCGCCGTGACATTCCTATTATGATTGCCGCATCACTGCTATTTTGGAGTTTGTTACTCGATGGCGGCTTAAGCTTTTGGGATGGAATGCTGCTGACCTGTTTATTAATCGGTTACCTGTCTTTTAGCTACCTAACCGCTGATAAACAAAGCAATGAAGATGGTTTAGCAGTTAATGCGCAAAGTAACTGGTTGTCGATAATCTTGATTATTATTGGTATTTCTATGCTTGTAGGTGGCGGTATTTTGTTTGTTGATGGCGCAGTAGCCATGGCTAAGTCATTTGGTATTAGTGAAGTTATTATTGGTTTAACTATCGTCGCTATTGGTACTAGCATGCCAGAATTAGTCACCTCCATTGTTGCGGCAATGAAAGGTGAAAGTGATATCGCCATTGGTAATGTGATTGGATCAAACCTATTTAATATTCTAGGTATATTAGGGGTTACCGCCTTGATCCATCCAATATTAAACAGCGAGATAAGCTCGATTGATTGGATAACGATGATCGCACTTGCCGTAGTATTGCTGCCATTTGCTTACACAGGTTTACGGATTGGTCGCCGTGAGGCTGTTGTATTAGTTCTCAGTTATCTTGCCTATATCGGCTACCTGATCGTACAAGTATAAGCCTGACAGGCTTAGAGGTTTATAAGCTTCACAATACCGTTAATGAACGCCAGCCTATTAACCCGATAGGCTGGCGTTTTTGTTAGTCATTGCTACCGCTTTTGCTTATCACTTGATATCGAATGTTTTCACTGATGACATTTGTCACCTCAAACTGATGACGTTTGTGCCTGCACAGTTTACGCCCATTCTTAGATACTAACTCCGAAGCAACAAACCTTTAATTGAATAAACGGAGTTAATCATGAAAACATTATTTATTACAGTCACCCTTTCATTAGTCAGCCAAAGTAGCATGGCAGATATTAGCGCAATTGATTCAGCAGCAAACGCGATGAACATAAATGAGCTTAAACAAATCAGCGAACAAAGCGTGGATTACGAACATGCTTACGCAGAATATCGCACCGCAATTACCGCGAATATTGTCGGACAGCGTGGCATGTTCAAGCGCTCATTAGATGAAGCTCAAACCACTCTCGAAAATATTCTTGGCCGTGAAGATGATGTTGAGTCAATGGCATTACTCGCATCAGTGTATGGCATGCAAATTTCAAATGATCCAACGAAGGGGCAAACATTGGGCATGAAAGCTGGCACTCTACTCGCACAAGCTGAGCAGATTGCCCCCAATAATCCTCGTATTGCATTGGTGAAAGCCATGAGTGCTTATTACACACCGACTCAATATGGCGGCGGTATGGATAAAGCAAAACAATATGCCTCTGTTGCTATCGAGCGCTTCCAAAGTCCATGTGATGACATTTGTTGGGGACACAGCGAAGCTTATACGTGGCGCGGACTTGCTCAGCAAGAGCTAGGTAATCAACAAGATGCCGAGCAAGACTGGCAGCAGGCTATCGATATTGACCCTAACTATAGCTGGGCTAATTTTTTACTTAATCCACCGACTTCAGCGCAGCAGTATTAATAAATCCCAGTATTCACACAACTTGAGTTACTTAAGCGGCTGACGAGTAACGTCAAACTGCTTGATAGTGTAAAACGAGCATACAGTTGCAGGTTTTTAATCTGCTACTGTATGCTAACTCAGCAAGGAGAGGTTATGAATCATCAACGATTAGCCCAGCAAATTGAGCAAGGAAAGGTTCACCAGAAAATGACCAACAGCGACACAATTCAACCTGAACGTGACTATAAGCAAAAAACCGCTTGGGTATACTTACTTAACTTGATTTTTTACTTCATCCCATTGTGGTTTATGCGGGACGACGTATTACGTATCAGCGTGAGTTTGTTGCTCCTAATCCCTTTTGTATACAGTTACTATTGGGCATTTAAAAGCGCCTCAGCTAAAGCCATTTACCCCATTGGGTTAATGCTACTTACCGCCAGTGTTGCAGCACCATTTACCAGTGGTGCCATTTCACTTTTCAGTTTTGCCGCCTTTTTTATTGGTTTTTTCTATTCGCTTCGCACCGCAGTATTCTGCTTTTTCATTTTATCTGGATGGTTGTGGACTCTGGATTTTCTGATTGGATTTGAAGCCTATTACTTCCCGCTCTATGGCATGCTCATCATGTTTGTCGTGGGATTACTTGGCGTGATTGAACACAACAGCGAGCGAGTGAGACGTCAGCAGCGTCAATCAAGCGATGAAATAGCCAGCCTCGCAACCGCGTTAGAACGAGAACGTATTGCCCGTGATTTACATGACATTATGGGTCACAACTTGTCGTCTATTGCCCTTAAAGCCCAGCTGGCTGAAAAATTAGTTGAAACAGGGAATTTACCTTTAGCCCAACAACACTTGAGTCAACTGGCCGATATTGCTCGTGAAAGCCTAAGCCAAATACGTCAGACGGTATCGGACTATAAACATAAAGGGCTAACCGATACGCTGCAGCAGTTAACGGGGTTATTGCGTGAACAAAGTATTGAAGTGCATCTCAAAGGGACATTACCCAAGATGCCTGCATTACATGAATCACAATTAGGGTTAATGTTCACCGAATTGGTCAATAATACAATTAAACATGGCAATGCCACTGAATGTGTATGGCAGTTCGCCCATGAAGATGAACAACTGAGCATTAGCTTTAGCGACAATGCATCGACTAAGGAGATCATTGAAGGCAACGGGCTTAAAGGAATCAGAGAACGAGTCGAGTTGTTATCAGGTGAGTTTAATTACACTACGGAAGAGGGTTATCGATTTATAATTTCTTTACCACTTTCAGCCCAACAAATAGCACAAAACAAGGACGTGGTTGAATGAGAATTTTACTGGCAGAAGATCAAGCTATGGTGCGTGGGGCACTTTCTGCATTGCTAACCCTGACAGACGATGCCGCACTCGGTAAGGTAGAAGTCACCGAAGCCGAAGATGGCGCCCAAGCGATGGCGTTATTAAAACAGCAGTCCTTTGATTTACTGCTCAGTGATATTGAGATGCCACAACATACGGGGCTCGAACTCGCACAATGGCTGCAGCAATATCAAGCTGACTCATCCCATAAAACTAAGATTATTATCCTGACAACCTTTGGCCGTGCGGGTTACATAAAGCGCGCACTAACCGCTGGGGTTGAAGGTTTTTTACTTAAAGATGCCCCAACCGAGAGCTTACTGTCAGCCATTAAGCAGGTGATGTCTGGTAAAAAGGTTATTGATCCCGAATTGGCGATCAGCGCAATTGGCGATATCGATCCACTCAATGATAAAGAGCGCAAAGCCTTAAGGCTTGCCAGCGAAGGCTTATCAACCAGTGATATTGCAGCACAATTATTTATTGCCGAAGGCACATTACGTAATTACCTGTCCGAAGCAATCAGTAAGCTAAATGCCACCAATCGCATTGATGCAGCGCGGATTGCTAAACAAAAAGGCTGGTTATAGAGTCGCTTAGCATAGAATCAGGTAATATTATTGCCTTGTTTTAAAACTCTGCTAAGATAAGCCATACATATGTATATATTTACAGTACTATTGTCCCTAGCATTGATTAACGCTGCAAAGTGAGTTGTATAACTCTTTGGATAACTCTCTTTGCCTGCTAAGCGCAAAATGAGATAAACCGTAAATAAAGTCGTTACCAGACACTATAAAGGCATTGTGGATTTGCAACCATTGGATCAGGTTCCTATAACCGACTTAAAAGGCGTCGCGAAAAAAGTCGCCGAAAAGCTCGAAAAACTGGGTATTAAAACAGTGCAAGATATACTGTTTCATTTGCCTATGCGCTATGAAGACCGCACCCAAATCTATCCTATTGCCAGTCTATATCCTGCCATGTACGGCACTGTTGAAGCTGAAATCGTTTCGACCCAAATCGTACCCGGTCGCAGACGTATGCTGACCTGCACCATAGCTGATGACAGCGGCATGCTGACTCTGCGCTTTTTCAACTTCTCAGTTGCCCAACGTAATGGCATGCAAAACGGCGCCATCATTCGTGCTTATGGCGAAATAAAACGTGGCAAACGTCACTTCGAGATCATTCATCCCGAATACAAAATCATCAAAGAAGGTGAAAACCCTGCTTTGAGTGATTCGCTTACGCCTATTTATCCATCCACTGAAGGCCTAAAGCAAGCCAGCTGGATTAAACTGACCGAACAAGCCTTAAATCAATTAACACAAGGTGGATTAACCGAGTTATTGCCTAGCGAGTTACAGCCCAATAATATGAGCATTGGCCGCGCGCTTCACCTCATTCATCGCCCCCCAAACGACATTGAACAGTCTGATTTAGAGCTTGGTATGCACCCAGCTCAGCAGCGCTTAGTGCAAGAAGAGTTACTGGCACATAACTTAAGCATGCTGAAACTACGTCAGCGTAATAACCTTGATAAGGCTGTGACCTTGCCCGCTACAGGTCAGTTGCTAAATCCATTTTTGAAAGCATTGCCATTTAAGCCGACAGGCGCACAACAACGAGTCGGCGCTGATATTAGCCGTGATATCGAACAACCCACCCCAATGATGCGTTTAGTGCAAGGGGATGTAGGCTCCGGAAAAACCTTAGTCGCGGCGCTCGCGGCGCTACAAGCAATAGAAAATGGCTACCAAGTCGCTATGATGGCGCCCACTGAATTGCTGGCAGAACAACACGCGGTTAACTTTGCTGCATGGTTTGAGCCACTGGGGCTAAAAATTGGCTGGCTTGCAGGAAAATTAAAAGGCAAAGCAAGAGCGCAATCGTTAGCGGACATCGCAGATGGCAGCGCGCAAATGGTGATTGGCACTCACGCCATTTTCCAAGAGCAAGTTAGCTTTAATAAACTCGCATTAATTATCATTGATGAGCAACACCGTTTTGGGGTGCATCAACGTTTAGGCTTGCGTGAAAAAGGCGTCAGCCAAGGTTTTCATCCTCATCAGTTAATTATGACGGCGACACCTATTCCCCGAACTCTCGCTATGACGGCTTACGCCGATTTAGAAACCTCGGTGATTGATGAGTTGCCACCAGGTCGAACGCCAGTATCTACTGTCGCCATCAGTGATAATCGCCGTGATCAAGTGATTGAGCGAGTGAAACAAGCTGCACTAAATGACAATCGACAAATTTATTGGGTCTGTACCTTAATTGAAGAGTCTGAAGTGCTCGAGTGCCAAGCCGCTGAAGATACAGCCGAAGAACTCAGTCATTTACTACCAGAGCTTAAAATAGGCCTAGTTCATGGGCGGATGAAAAGCGCTGAGAAGCAACAAATAATGGCCCAATTTAAAGCAGGTGAGCTACATTTATTAGTAGCAACCACTGTGATTGAAGTCGGTGTGGATGTGCCCAATGCCAGCTTAATGATTATCGAAAACCCTGAACGTTTAGGCTTAGCGCAACTACATCAGTTACGTGGTCGCGTGGGACGTGGCTCGATTGCCAGTCACTGTGTATTACTCTATAAAGCGCCTTTATCGCAAACGGCGACCAAACGTTTAGGGGTGTTACGCGAAACCAGTGATGGCTTTGTGATTGCACAAAAAGATTTAGAAATTCGTGGCCCAGGTGAAGTCCTAGGTACACGTCAAACAGGGCTCGCAGAGATGAAAATTGCCGACTTGGTCAGAGACCAGTATTTAATTGATAATACGCAAAAGTTAGCCGCACATGTCATGCAACAAGTCCCTGATAATGTTGATGGCATCATTCACCGTTGGTTAGGTGATCGCCAACAATACGTACAAGCATAAATTATTGTTAACCTAAGCTGTTATCACTAGACAAGTCTTAGGAATATTGCAGAATGAGATTTGAGCTTAAGGCTAAATAGTCTGATTTTAAGTTAGATAGACTTTATCCCGTGTTCAGTTCCACTTTCGACGTTTAAAGCTAAGGAATAGAAATGCAAGTCAATCAAGAAGACAGAGCGACACCACAATCAGATAAATCAAGTGGTAGCAATGCAGGCGTCATTGGGATCACGGTAGCCGTATTATTAGCGGGGGCGGGGTATTTCTATTTCACTTCAGAAAAGGAACCTGAAATCATTGAGCCTATCCCTGTTCAATTACCAGAACCTGTGCCAGAGCAGCCAATCGAGCAAGAGCCAATTGAAGAAGTGATTGTTGAACCTGAAATCATTGAGCCTGAAGTTATTCCTGCAGAACCTGAAGTGGTCGTTGAGCCTTTACCTGCACTGACTGAAAGCGATGATTTTGTGGAACAAAAAACCATTGCTATGGCTGATGGCATGAAAATCGAATCGATGATCCTTAAAAAGGATATCGCACGCCAATTTGTGGTCTTTGTCGATAACATGGCACAAGGCGAAGTCATTCACAAAGCTAGCCCATTAAAGGGCCCTAAAGACAACTTTAGCGTCAGTGAAATCACTAACAAAACTTACTTAAATCCAGACAGCTACCACCGTTACGATTTATATGCAGACATGATTGCAGGTATGAATGACGAGCAGCTTGTTAGTACCTTTGAAGAGTTATCGCCTTTGTTCAATGAAGCTTTTGAAGAGCTAGGCTACAGCGACATGAGCTTTGATGAACGCATGCTTGAAGCTTTCCAGATGATTTTAGCAGCGCCGATTATTGAAGACCCTATTGAGCTGTCATCTATCAGCGTGAATTATCAATTTGTTGACACTAAGCTTGAAGCCTTACCTAATGTGCAAAAGCTGATGGTCAGAATGGGCCCTGAAAACACCCGTAAAATCAAAACTGCCGTCAGAAAACTGCAGCAGCAACTGAGCAAATAACGAATAGCGTAACGCTATATCGTGAATGCTGGTTCCATATTTATTTGGAATTTTTGCATAGCTATGTGAGCTTGATAAAAATAGTGACATTCGTGTCGCTATTTTTATTTCTGCTCATTGCAAAAAGCTTCATTAAGTCGCAATTATTACGGTACAATTATTACGGTTCAGCCTGATAGTTGTTTTAGAGCAACGCATTAATAAATCAAAAGCACGGAAAATGTCACCCAGTTAGGGATAACGGGGTCATATCAGAGGCAAAATAGTGCAATTAGTATTTGATATCCTGTCGTGGGGTGCATGGTCTGTGGACTTTCAAGATAAAGAAAGCTGGACTCATTGGGATAAAAGCACCGCACCGTCATTAGACAAAAAAGATTCTCCTGCATTAGCCCATGTTCCTGCGATGCAGCGTCGCCGTTTTAGTCGTTTAACTAAAATGATGCTCTCTGCTGCCCATGATTGTCAGCCAGCCCAAGATTGCCGTAGTGTATTTTCCTCACGTCATGGTGAACTCACGCGCACCCTTGGCTTACTAGAAGATATTGTTGCTAAAGAAGCCTTATCTCCCCTCGCCTTTAGTCAGTCAGTACATAATACCGCCAGTGGGATATATGGCATCGTAACTGGCAATACTGCGCCTTCAACGTCAATTGCTGCAGGTGAAGAAACCTTATCTCAAGCCGTGATCGAAACTTATGCTCAGTTAACTGAAAACCCAGCTCCTGTATTATTAGTGTTTGGCGATGATCCGGTGCCTGCGGTTTATAATCAGTATACCCAAGAGAATGAACTACCATTAGCCATGGGTTTGTATTTAGCACCAGCAAATAATGGCCAACAACCCGCTATTGCCCAGCTGACATTAAGCTCTTCAAACGAACAAGCTATGGCAGATAACGTAAACGGCCAGAAAACATTAAGCTTTGCAGAGTTCATCAATGGCATCGCTTGCCAGAAATCACTATCAGGCCATATAAGTCAGTGGCACTGGCAGTTAACAGCCATTTCTGACTCTGTTGGGCGGTTGTAGTCAATGAGCCTAACTCATCAAGGTCACTTTAAGCATCCAAAGCCATTCCCATATTTAACAGGAATGGCCTATATCCCTCGCTGGATTGGTGGCGTGATGTGTTATGTGGTCTTTGGCATAGGAGGGTTATTAAGTTCATTAACCATTTTGCCTGTACTGCGTTTTTGGCCTGGCTCAAAACAGCAGCGTATCGCTAGAGTTCAAAAAGCGGTGCACTATATGTTTAAAGGTTTTGTGTGGATGCTAACCTTCACAGGGTTAATTAAAGTCAGCGCCCCAAATACCCAAGCATTAGCAGATGCCAAAGGCGTGATTGTTATTGCTAATCACCCAACATTAATCGATGTCGTGGTGCTAATAAGCCTTATCCCCAATGCAGGGTGCATTGTTAAACAATCGCTTTGGCGCAACCCATTTATGCGTGGTGTCTTATCATCAGCTGGTTATATTCCAAATCGCGGCGCAGAGTTACTACTGAAAGATTGCCAACAAGTGCTGAACGATAGCACCAACCTCATCATTTTTCCTGAAGGAACCCGCACTGTGGTTGGCACCCAAATCAACCCATTTGCTCGCGGCGCAGCAAACATTGCAATACGCACCCGCACAGATATCCTTCCTGTTTTGCTACATGTCGACGTAGCAGGACTCACTAAGCAACAACCTTGGTACGAACCGCCAAGACAAACAGTAAATATGTCTGTAGAAATTGGCGCAGCTTTTGACCAGCTAAGGTATGATATAAACCAAACTAGTGATGCAAAAATGGCTCGCGTACTGACCAGAGAGTTAGAGCAGCTTTATTCGCAGCAGATAACCGCACTACCGCCCTTATCTGCAACGACTAAGAAATAATTACAATCAAACAAATTAGAATATTAATATGAATCTACATAACGAAATTAAACAACTGATCATCGACTGCCTCGACTTAGAAGATGTCAGTATTGATGATATTGACACCGACGCACCACTTTTTGGTGAGGGACTGGGGTTAGACTCAATTGATGCGCTTGAATTAGGCTTAGCGATTAAAAAGCAATTCGACATCAAAATCGAAGCAAACTCTGATGCCACTAAAGCACACTTTTTCAGTGTGGCGAGTTTAGCTAGCTTTATCGAATCTCAACGTTCTTAGGAGTTATCATGAAAAATCGTGATCAAATCCTAGAGATGCTGACGCAAATATTAGTCGATGAGTTTGAAATCGAAGCTGAAGATATCAGCCTAGATGCTTCACTTTATGAGTCTTTAGATTTAGATAGCATTGATGCTGTTGATTTAGTGATTAAGCTACAGCAAATGACTGGCAAGAAGATTCAACCAGAGCAATTTAAAACTGTGCGCACAGTTGAAGATGTGGTCAATGCCATTGAAGGCTTAATGAAAGATTAATGGTGCTACTACTGCAAATCGTCACAGCCATCGTCATTATCTGTTACCCGTTAGCGGTTTACTTTGGCTTGCAGTACCTTCCACCAGGCACCATTGCGCTATTACTTTGCGCCATATTAATCGCACGCTTAGCGCTAAATAAACAGCAGTTAAAAACCATGGTGTTGCCCATACTGGTTGGTATTGGCTTAACTGCTGCCAGTTTTATTGCCAAACGTAATGACTGGCTACTGTATTACCCTGTAGTCATTAACATGACTATGCTGGGACTGTTTACTAGCTCGTTAATAAAAGGCCCAAGCATGATCGAACGCTTGGCCAAGTTAAAAGAGCCTGATTTACCAGATTCAGCCATTCCATATTTAAATAATGTTACTCGCCTTTGGTGCGGATTATTTATCATTAATGGATTAGCTGCATTTTATACTGCAGAGTTTGCCACATTGGAATTGTGGACACTTTATAATGGATTAATTGCCTATATCTTCATGGGTTTACTGCTCGGTGGAGAATGGATATATCGCAACTTTTGGTTGAAAAAACATGAATAACTTGCTGATAAATTGGCTTAATACTGGCCCTAAAACGCAACAATTGATTAGTTTCAATCATCATGACATCGTAACAGGCTCACTGTTTACAGCTCATGTTGCCCATCTATTCGAGCAACTCAATGCAAGCCCAATTAAGCGTTGGTTATTGGCCGCTGAAACCAGTGATTTATTTGCTGCTGGCATTTGCGCAGCGCTATTAGCAGGTAAACAAGTCATATTGCCGTCAAATACCCAGGGC
The DNA here is from genome assembly GCF_020806285.1 of Shewanella sp. 10N.7. Lineage (NCBI taxonomy): Bacteria > Pseudomonadati > Pseudomonadota > Gammaproteobacteria > Alteromonadales > Shewanellaceae > Shewanella > Shewanella sp. 10N.7. The sequence continues at coordinate 36,673 of NZ_JAJGZS010000018.1, read as the reverse complement.
GGCACATTAAACGAATTAAATCATGCTTTCGATGGCATCATTGCAGATCAGCCATTGTCTGAAGTTAAACACTTTATTCTATTAAAAAAAGAAATGGGCTTAGCCAATAAACCTTGGCCACAATCACCTCAAATCGGTGATTTAGTCCTATTCACCTCAGGCAGTAGTGGTGAACCTAAAGCGATTCAAAAATCCATTGAACAACTGGATGCCGAAGTCAGCGTACTGGAAAGTACTTTTGCGTCAAGATTACCCCAATGTAGTGTGGTATCAACGGTTTCTCACCAACATATTTACGGTTTACTGTTTAAAATCTTGTGGCCATTAGCTGCCAGCCGTCCCTTTTTAAGTGACTTAATTGAATACCCAGAAACCCTGAGTTATTACATCGCATTAATGCCAAACCTGTGTTTAGTCAGCAGTCCTGCGCAATTGTCACGATTACCTGAAGCCCTTGAGTTTGAGCAACAACAGCTTGCACCAAGCCTTATCTTCAGCTCTGGCGGTCCGTTAAGCTATGAAGCGTCGCAGCATATTCATACCTGTTATGGCCAATTTCCAATTGAAGTCTTTGGTAGCACTGAAACTGGCGGCGTTGCTTATCGTCGTCAAATGTCGCCAAACAGAACCTGGCTACCATTCAGTCAAATTGATATTGCCAGCAATCCAGAAGATGGCGCCTTAATGATCAAATCGCCATATTTAGCCTCTGATTCTGAGTGGCTAAAATGTGATGACAAAATTGAGCTTGCAGCCGACGGGCGTTTTACCTTGCTTCACCGTCTCGATCGTATCGTGAAAGTAGAAGAAAAACGCTTATCCTTGGCGCAGATGGAAGGCTTGCTATGCACTCACCCGTTTGTCAAAGAAGCTGCGGTGGTTCAATTAACAGAGCCAAGGATGATGCTAGGTGCAGCCATCACCTTAACAGAACAAGGTCTAGCACAACTGGATGAATCCGGTAAATTGAGTGTTAACAACCACCTTAAAAAACATTTACTTAGCGAGTTCGAACGAGTGACTTTACCTCGTCGTTGGCGCTACCCAGAAGCCTTACCTGTCAATGCACAAGGTAAGCGTATACAAACGGATTTATTGACAGTATTTAATGATGATTAAATCAGCTTTACCCCAAATAATCAGTCAGCAAACCACTGATGATGGCATCAGTTGGCAAATTTTTGTTGCCGCAGAACTGGATTACTTTAAAGGCCATTTTGAAGAGCAAGCAGTTTTACCTGGCGTAACCCAACTCGACTGGGCTATTCAATTAGGTTGTCAGGCATTTGGTTATCAGCCCGATGTTGCCAGCCTTGAAGTGCTTAAATTCCAGCAACTGATGCTGCCCGACAGCCAAGTGGAATTATTTATCAGCCATAACGCCGCAAAATCAAAACTCACTTTCAGCTACCGTGATGGTGAAAAACGCTATGCTTCTGGCCGTATTGCACTGACAGAAAATGCTGGTTCAAGCACTAGCAGCAAGGAGCGCCAATCATGAAATTGGCACTGATCATTCCCAATTATAATCATCAACAGGCCATCGCAGAGACCTTAGTGGCGTTAGCACCATTTGGCTTACCTTGCTATCTGATTAACGACGGTAGTAATGACGAGACTCGTTATTTATTACAATCGTTAGCGGATAAATATGACTGGGTGACGCTGTTAACTCACCCATTTAATCGTGGCAAAGGCGCTGCTGTGACGACTGGACTGCGTGCAGCCTTTGCCGATGGCTTTACTCATGCATTGCAAATCGACGCCGATGGTCAGCATTGCTTAGATGATATTCCTACTATGATTGCCGCCAGTGAAGCGGAGCCTCTTGCACTGATTTCTGGTAAACCTCAGTATGATGAATCTGTGCCTAAAGGCCGTTTATATGGTCGCTACATCACTCATTTTTGGGTATGGGTTGAAACCTTAAGTTTTGATATTCAAGATTCTATGTGTGGCTTTAGGGTTTACCCTTTAGCGGCAACTGAGCAACTCTTTCGCGAGCAAGCATTAGGTGAGCGAATGGATTTTGATATTGAAATCATGGTGAAACTGCACTGGCAAGGTGTACCAGTAACGCACATTCCAACCAAAGTGATTTACCCAGAAGATGGCATCAGCCACTTTCAGGGAGTTAAAGACAACATCCGTATTTCAGCCATGCACACTGGGTTGTTTTTCGGCATGTTAAAGCGCTTACCGAAAATACTTTCAAAAAAAAACGCTAATAAACATTGGTCTTCCATGGGAGAACGTGGCAGCTACTGGGGTATAAAGCTCATCGCCGACAGTTACCGTTTAGGCGGACATTGGCTGTGTAGAGCGATCATGTACCCAGTGATTTGTTACTTCTTCTTGACGGGTGTGACAGCTAGAAATGCTTCAATGGACTTTTTACGTCGAGTTAAACTCAAGCACCCACAACATGAACAGTTATCAGATCCTGTCACTTGGCGAGACAGCCTGAAACACTTTTTTGCCTTTGGTAATGCTGCATTAGACAGAATTGATGCTTGGTGCGATCGGATTAAACTCGCCCAAGTCGACTTTCCTGATAGGCATATCTTAGCTGACCAAGTTGAGTCAGGCCAAGGCGCGGTATTGTTAGTGTCTCACTTAGGTAATCTTGAACTCTGCCGAGCGATTTCTATCCACCAGCAGCAAGTTAAAGTGAATGTCATGGTGCTCACTAGCCATGCTGAAAACTTTAATAATGTCCTGAAGCAGCTTAACCCGAATAGTGGATTAAACCTTATTCAGGTTAACGAACTTGGCCCAAGTACAGCCATGTTATTGCAAGATAAAATTGCAGCAGGCGAATTGGTCGTGATAGCCGCAGATCGCACCTCATCAGATACTGCCGGTCGAGTGTTTTATCACGACTTTATTGATCAAAAAGCGGCATTTCCTCAAGGTCCATTTATCCTTGCAGGCCTGCTTGATTGTCCTGTTTACACCATGTTTTGTTTACAAGAGCAAGGTCGATACCGAGTTCATGTAGAACACTTGTCAGATAGTTTAAAAGGCCCACGAGCCGGACGTACTGAGCGTTTAGATGACGCGGCTTGTGAATATAGCCGCCGTCTTGAACATTTTGCTACCAGCCAACCGTTGCAGTGGTTTAATTTTTATGATTTTTGGCGTCGCGACGAAGACTCACAAAGAGTAAAGGCAGAACAAGCACCAACAACTGCTGAATCTGATTCATCGCATAGCAGTTCAACACAGAGCAGTTCAGCACAGAGCAGTTCAGTACAATCGGCTTCGTCACAGCACTCTTCACCTAACAATAAGCAGGAACAGTAATACCATGAGCCAATCGACTTCATTTTCAGCAACCCCAAATTTGGCAACGGTAAACTTCGGTCAACGATCTATTAGCCTTGAGCAAGTCGTCAGTGTCGCTAAAGGTGCGCCTGTAAAGTTAAATGAGACACCTGAATACCAAGAATACATTCAAAAAGGTGCTCGTTTTATCGATAGCTTATTAAACGAAGAAGGTGTGGTTTATGGCGTAACAACAGGTTATGGCGACTCATGTACTGTCACTGTTGGTTTGGATTTAGTCCATGAGTTACCGCTACATTTGTCCCGTTTTCATGGCTGCGGATTAGGTGATATTTTCTCGCCGATGCAATCTAGAGCCATTATGGCTTGTCGATTAAACTCACTCGCTGTGGGCAAATCAGGAGTGACTTATGAGTTACTTCAACGCATTGAATTATTACTTAACCTCGATATTACCCCTGTTATTCCTGAAGAAGGATCGGTAGGCGCAAGCGGTGACTTAACCCCGCTGTCATACTTAGCAGCGGTATTGATTGGCGAGCGAGATGTGGTTTATCAAGGCAAGCGCCGCGCTACAAAAGAGGTATACGCCGAGCTAAATATTGTGCCATTAACGCTGCGTCCTAAAGAAGGGTTAGCATTAATGAATGGCACCGCAGTGATGACCGCTTTAGCCTGTTTAGCTTACGATCGCGCTCAGTATTTAGCACGCTTATCCAGTCGCATAACTGCTATGGCATCGCTGACACTTAAAGGTAATTCAAATCACTTTGATGACATCTTATTTGATGCTAAACCGCACCCGGGGCAAAACCAAATTGCAGCTTGGATCCGTGAAGATTTAAACCATCACACCCACCCAAGAAACTCAGACCGATTACAAGATCGTTATTCGATTCGCTGTGCACCGCATATCATTGGTGTACTACAAGATGCATTGCCATTTATGCGTCAATTCATTGAAACCGAATTAAACAGCGCCAATGACAACCCAATTGTCGATGGCGAAGGTGAGCATATTCTTCATGGTGGTCACTTCTATGGTGGTCATATCGCATTTGTGATGGATTCAATGAAAAACACCGTCGCTAATCTTGCCGATTTAATCGATCGTCAAATGGCATTGGTGATGGACACCAAATTTAATAACGGCTTACCCGCTAACTTATCGGCAGCCGTTGGGGCAAGACAAGCGATTAACCACGGCTTTAAAGCGGTGCAAATTGGCGTGTCTGCTTGGACTGCTGAAGCATTAAAGAACACTATGCCAGCCAGTGTGTTTTCTCGCTCCACAGAGTGCCATAACCAAGATAAAGTCAGCATGGGCACTATTGCTGCACGTGACTGTATGCGTGTATTACAACTTACTGAACAAGTGGCTGCTGCCGCATTATTAGCGATGACACAGGGGATACACTTACGTATCGCCCAAAATGAATTAGCACAAGATTCATTAACACCATCGTTAGCTAAAACTGTTGCACAGGTCAGCGAAGACTTTGAGTTACTCACTGAAGATCGCCCACTGGAAGCGGTTTTACGTCAAACGGTCGAGAAAATTCAATTAGGTCAGTGGGAGGTTTGCTGATATGAAAGCCATTTTCAGCACCGAACTCGCTATGGTGGTGCCCTTTCATGATGTGGACTCAATGGGCATCACTTGGCATGGTAACTATTTACGCTATTTTGAAGTCGCTCGCTGTAAATTGCTCGATGAACTCGGTTATAACTACCGTCAAATGATGCACTCAGGTTACGCTTGGCCCATTGTGGATACTCAGCTTAAATATGTAAAAAGCAGTACCTTCGATCAGCACTTAATTGTGAATGCTGCCATTGTTGAGTGGGAAAATCGCCTGAGGATCAACTATCAAATTCGCGATGCTGAAACCGGCCAGCGAATAACAAAAGGCTATACCATCCAAGCAGCGGTAGAAATCGAAACCGAAGAATTGTGCTTTGTCACCCCAGCTGTATTTAGGCAGAAAATTTTACCGTTGTTGGCTGAGGGTGATGTAAAAAATGAATTAACTGCTGAACTTGCCAGTCATAGCCAAGAAGTAGCGCAAAATGCCACTACAAATGAAACCCTTATTAATAAGAGTGTCAGTTAATGAGAGCCTTACTTACCGCAATCATTGCTATAACGCTGCTTACTGGTACTGCGATAGCTCAACCAACTGCAGCCATTACAAGTCAAGATGAGACTGAGTCTGAGTCTGAAACTGAGTTATCCAACCTGCAGTTAGCTACGCTATTTACGACCCCAGCGACCGCAGCACAACTCAACACCTTAGCGCAGAACCTTCAGCTAGGTGAACAAGCTAAAGGTGAGTTTCAGCAAACACGTTCTCTTGCGGTACTTAAACGCCCACTTAAAAGCGCTGGTCAGTTTATTTTCAGTCAAAATATCGGCTTACTTTGGCAACAAACCTCTCCTTTTAATAGCACCTTATTACTGAAACAAAATACCCTGATTCAACAAGATAGCTTAGGCAATATCACTCAAAGCAAAGCCAATCACACCAGCGCTGCAATGGCTGAGCAGTTGCCGCAATTGATGCAAGCATTGTTAACGGGTGATCTTGATGTAATAGCTCAAGACTTTGCTTTGTTTATGCTTGAAGCGGCTAATGAAACATCAGATAACAACTCGGAAAACACTGACTGGCAACTGGGCTTAGTGGCAAAAGATCCATTAATTCAACAAGCCATTGGCGCAATGGTGTTAGAAGGTGGCAATGTTAATGGTAAGCAGCAAATTAATCGCCTTACTATGCTATCAAGCCTTCCCCAAAAACAAGCCAGTGCCACGACGGATAAAACCCTTATTCATTTTTCAAATGTCGTCCAAGAACTGACTGAAGAGGATGTGAAAAAGCTGACACTCTTGCCAGTCACAGCGACTGAAGATGTCGTTAGTGAAGCCAAGTAATGTCCAAACTGGCTAGTTGGTTTAACTCACCCAAACAAGCTGTTCCACGCTTTATCATCTGGTGCTTATTGATTGCGCTAGTGAGCGCTTATGGCGTTTTGCTATGGCAATCAGGCGCTAAAATTCAGAGTAACATTTTGGCTATGTTGCCAAAGCTTACTGAAACCCCATTAACCCAAAAAGCACTTGATAAGGTTGAGCAGCGCTTAGCAGATCAAGTCTATATTGGTCTATTAGCGGACAACAAGCAGCAAGCTATCAATGCTGCAACTCACTTAATCGAGCAGTTACAACAGTCACCCGATGTATTTACCGATATCCGCAGTGGCGAAAGTCAGCAGATGCAGACATTAAGTCAATATTACTTTGATAAGCGCTTTTTTTTACTGACCGATGAGCAATACGGGTTGCTTGCTGATACTGAACACTCTGCAGACTGGCAGCAATTATTACTCGCAGCTCAGCAGCAACTATACAGTAGCTTTGGCTATGCCAGCAGTGCATTGCTGACTCAGGACCCTTTACTGCTTTTTCCTGACAACCTCATTGCGCTCGCTCCGACACAAAAGCTCACGAGTGAACAGCATATTTTATTGAGTAAATCTGAGCAAAAATTTGTGGCTATCGTTATGGCAAAAGGCGTTAAAAGTGCCTTTAACCCTGATGGTCAGCAGCAACAAATGACCGTATTGAATGATGCTTTCAGCTCGCTCAAATCTGTTAATTCACAACACGCTCCCAATTCATACCGCGGTGATAATACCGATATTGAAGTCTTGAAAGCGGGAACCTTATTTCATGCGCAAGCGGCAACCGATTCCGCTAAGTTTGAAGTATCGACCATTGGCTCTTTGTCGTTACTCGGCGTGATGATATTAGTTTGGCTAGGGTTTAGAAGTGTGATGCCATTAGCGCTTGCCGTGCTGACCTTATCTAGTGGTTTCTTGTTTGCAGTGGTTGCCACCCTGTCTATATTTGGTGAATTACACTTGCTGACGCTGGTGTTTGGCACCAGTTTGATTGGCGTTGCCATTGACTATAGTTTTCACTTTTACTGTGAAAAGCTATTGTTAAATAAACCTAACGCCACAGCAGTCATCAATAGAATTTTACCTGCAATGACACTGGCTTTATTAACCAGCGCCATCGCCTTTATTGCGATCGGAATGACACCGTTTCCCGGTATGCAACAGGTGGCAATATTCTGCGCGGCAGGTCTATTGGGCGCATACTTAACGTTAGTCTTTGCCTATCCATTATTAGCTAACTCTCGACTCCCCACCTCATCGTTCTTGCTGGTTTGGGCTGAGCGGTATTTGCAATGGCTCACTAACGTTACGACTCACAGCGCACATACAAATTTGAAAATATCTGCGGTGGCATGTGTTATTGCTCTCTTCATTATTGGCGGGGTATCCACACTCAAAAGTAACGATGATATTCGTAACTTACAACAAAGCCCTGAACGGATTACCACTGAAGAGAATAAACTCAGACAAGTGCTAAGTGGCGGAACGGATAATCAATTTATCTTGGTCACGGCAAATGATGAACAAGCCTTACTCAACGAACTCGACAAAGCGTCAACCTTGCTATCTGATGCGGTTGTTGCCAACGAAATCAGTAGTTTTGTTAGCTTAAATCGTTACTTACCGAGTGTGGAGAAACAAAAGCAAAACTATCTCGCTTATCAGCAGTTATACCTCCATCATTTAGATGAGATTATTGACGCTCTTGGTTTAGATGAATCGCTTAAAGCAGAGTTGCTGAACCAGCTTTCCTTGAGCGAAAACCAGTTTATTTCTCCAGATTCTGTGCTCAATATTGCCAGCAATGATTTGGCCAGTTTGTGGTTAAGCCCTAACGCAGAAATGAGTACAACGACTCCTATAGCAGCTAATATAAGAGCCAATTTAAAAACGGATTCTCAAGCCAGTTCGAACAGTGAATCACATCAGTTTGGCAGCATTATTTTATTAGGCGGGATTAATGATTTATCCGCGCTCACCATTCGCGCAGAGCAAAGTGGTTTATCGGTTAACGTTATCGATAAAGTCGGCGAAATATCTAATCTAATGGCACAATTTAAGCAGCTGACCTTACAATTGCTGGTCTTAGTCTGCGTCGTCGCAATATTCATTTTTAGTGTTAAATTTGGCATAAAACTGGCCATCGGTATTGTATCTGTACCCGCGAGTTCGATACTGCTTACATTAGCTAGCCTTAGCGTCGTCGGCTCACCACTGAGCTTATTTCACGCATTAGCATTGATCCTCGTGTTAGGGATCGGCATTGATTACAGTTTGTTTTTTGCCTCGGTAAAATCAAGTTCTCCAGCTAAGGCAAGTGGCGTGATGATGGCAGTCTTGATGTCCGCCTGTTCAACCTTATTGGCTTTTGGCTTATTGACCTTTAGTCAAACCAATGCGATACATTATTTTGGCCTCACTTTATTGTTTGGCATTGGATTCACTTTTTTACTCGCCCCCTTGATAAGTATAATAACCAGAGAAGTAGTACATAATGGTAAATAACCCTGTAGGTTCCAGTATGGATGCACCAAAAGAGACACCGCGAGACATAAATATCGATGTCGTCATCATCGGCGCAGGGCCTTCAGGAGCCATTGCTGCAAGTTTACTTCATCAACAAGGCAAACAAGTGCTTGTACTTGAAAAGCAGCATTTCCCACGCTTTTCAATTGGCGAAAGTTTATTGCCTTATTGCATGCAGTTTATTGAACAGGCAGGCATGCTTGAGGCGGTTGAACAGGCAGGATTCCAATTCAAAAACGGCGCGGCATTTCGTCATAATGGCACTTACACCACTTTTGATTTTACCGAAAAATTTACTCAAGGCCCGGGAACGACATTCCAAGTTCAACGAGGACAATTTGATAAACTGCTCGCTGATACCGCAGTTTCACAAGGCGTTGAAATTCGTTATGGGCATCAGGTTAATGATATCGATTTAGGTCAAAATGCTTCATCTACGTCAATTTTAACAGTGACAGATGAGCACGATAGGGTTTATCACGTCACGGCCAAATATGTGCTGGATGCCAGTGGCTTTGGTCGAGTATTACCAAGGTTATTACACTTAGAAAAACCGTCTAATTTACCTGCTCGCAGTGCCATTTTCACCCATATCGAAGATAACATCACTGATGCTAGTTTTGATCGCGAGAAGATTCTCATCAGTGTTCACCCTAGTCAAAAAGATATCTGGTATTGGCTTATCCCATTTAGTGATGGACGTTGTTCAGTCGGTGTTGTTGCTGAGCCTCATTTAATTGAGCATTGCCAAGGCGATCTTGAAGAACAGTTATGGCAACTACTCAACGAAGAACCCGGCTTAAAAGCTCTACTGAGCAATGCCAAAGTATTGCAGCCTTGCGCCAGTTTAAAAGGTTATTCGGCCAATGTATCAACCTTAGCGACTTCGCAGTTTGCACTATTAGGTAATGCTGGAGAATTTTTAGACCCGGTATTTTCATCAGGTGTGACGATTGCCATGCAGTCAGCATCAATGGCTGTTGAGACCTTAATCAAACAACTTGATGGCAATGAAGTCGATTGGCAACAAGAATACGCCAAGCCATTAATGCAAGGTGTGAATACCTTCCGCACCTATGTTCAAGCTTGGTACGATGGTCGTTTTCAGGATGTCATTTTTTATGACGACCCAAACCCAACCATAAAACAAATGATTTGCTCTATCTTGGCAGGCTATGCTTGGGATACAAACAATCCGTTTGTAAAAGACTCTGAGCGTCGACTCAATATGATTGTCGACCTGTGTCGCGACCACAATAAAGCGAGTTAATTATGTCTCGAATCATTGCTTTTTCGATTGTCATTATGGCCATGTTTGTTTCTGGTTGTAGTCAACAATTACAGCGTCAAACTTGCGTTAAACTGACACCAGAAGTGAATTATTGCCTTGCACCTATGCTGCAATCGCCAACCAATAATGAACAACTGCTCAGCCAAAAAATCAGTTTTACTCATGGTGAAAAACACCACGAATTACTGACTCAATTGGAACTTAACTCAACCCAAATGACTTTGGTGGGTCTTGCGCCAATAGGCCAGGCTTTATTCACAGTGACCTTTGATGGTGATGAGGTCATCAGTCAGCAAAACGTGCTTATGGGTGAGGATTTTAAGGCAGAGTATTTGATGGCGATCATGCAGCTGATATATTGGCCTCATGAGCAAGTTAATCCGTACTTTAATCAAGGTGAAATGCATGATATCGATTGCACTAAGCAGCGCTGTAGTGCACTTATAGTCAATGACCAGCAAGCCATCACTATTGATTACTCTAATACGAATCCTTGGCTTGCTGAGGTAATATTGCATTTCCCAGCCGCAAATATCACCTTATCGATATCGCCCTTATTATGATGAAAATGGTAAAAACGAAACAGGTTATAATCAATATGCTTGTAACCAAAGTGAATATTAACCATCACCAACAAGATAAAAGCCAATGACGATGAGCCGTTCCATAGCAATTACACAAATTGGACTATGTACTCCATTAGGCCAAACTCCTGAATCTGTATTAGCACATTTACTTGCTGGTAATACTGATTTTATGGTGCCGCGTGATGAGTTAATGTTTAATGCAACCACTCGCGTAGGTGCAATCAAAGACACTGACTTGTTGGCGATACCCGAAAGGCTTGCGCAGTATAATTGCCGAAACAACCGATTATTGTTCACAGCTGCAATTCAGTTAAAACAGAACATTGAGCAAGCCAAAAGACGATTTGGTCACGATAGAATAGGCATTGTACTTGGTACCAGTACATCAGGTATTTCAAAAGGCGAAGCGGCGCTTGATTATCATCAGCAAAACGGTCATTTCCCATCGAGCTTTCATTACGCCCAACAAGAACTTGGTAGCACCAGTGACTTTTTACGCCAACTCTTTGAGCTAACAGGCCCTTGCTATACCGTTTCAACAGCATGCTCTTCTAGCACCAAAGTATTTGCCAGCGCCCAACGATTACTTAATGCTGATTTATGCGATGTCGTCATTGTCGGTGGCGTTGATAGCTTATGCCAATTAACATTAAATGGATTTAATTCCCTTGAGTCTGTTTCTAAAGGCCTATGTAACCCTTTCAGCCAAAATCGAGATGGGATTAATATTGGCGAAGGTGCAGCGTTATTCCTACTGCAAAAAGCGAATACCCTAGATAGTCAGCCTGAGGTGATACTTGCTGGTATCGGCGAGTCCTCTGATGCACACCATATTTCAGCGCCGCACCCTCAAGGTTTAGGCGCGATTGCAGCAATGAAAGCTGCACTTAATGATGCCGATATCAATGCAAGCCAAGTGTCATACGTCAATTTACATGGCACAGCGACCCCTAAGAATGATGCGATGGAGTCAGTCGCCATGCATCAAGTGTTTGCTGGCGAAATAACAAATACTATTTCTAACACGAGTACTCAAAATACAATCCCTCTATGCAGCTCGACCAAGCCTTTAACGGGTCATTGTTTGGGTGCTGCTGGCGCCATTGAAGCAGCATTTTGCTATTTATTATTAAGCTCATTCAACCAAGATCAATTACTGCCTCTCCACGTATGGGATAAGCAACAAGATCCAAACGATCCAATATTACCTCTTGTTGAGTCAGCACCTTTAAATGGTACGGTTCAGTCAAAGCCACTGAATTATATTATGAGTAACTCATTTGCTTTTGGTGGCAGTAATGCCAGTATCATTTTCGCGAAAGCAGGAAACCAAGATGTCTGAAAATATTGCAGATAACACTTTACTAGCAAAAAACATTGCTGAGTTTGTGCCCCACAGAGCACCGATGATCTTGATAGATAGAGTCATTCAACACCAGCAAGACAGCCTTATCACCGAAGTGGTAATTACCCCACAAAGTGCTTACTTTAACCACGCTATTAATGGCGTTCCCAATTATGTCGGCATTGAATATATGGCGCAAAGTATTGCTGCATTAGCCGGTGTTGAAGCCCACTTAAGAGATGATAAAATTCGAGTCGGTTTTTTATTAGGCACACGTAAATTAGTCATGCATCAGCCACAATTTACACTAGGCGAAAAGTATCGAATTAGCGTGACAAGGTTATATCAAGAAGACTCTGGTTTAGCGGTATTTGATTGCCAAATATTAGCGGGTGACACGGTTATCGCCTCAGCCAATGTTAACGTATTTCAACCCCAAGATACCCAAGCGTACATACAAGACAATCAAGTGTAGCCAAGCATAGCCGCTTGCGCAGAACAATCACAACAAGCTGGTGCTGCACTTTTGGAGAAAACATGACAGCAATGAATAACAGAGTTTTAGTCACAGGCTCAAGCCGCGGAATAGGTAAAGCCATCGCGTTAAAATTGGCCTCTCAAGGTTTTGATATCGCAGTTCACTACCACAGTAATGTGAATGCTGCAGAGCAGACCCAAGCTGAAATTCAGGCCCTTGGCGTTAATGCCAGTTTGATTGCTTTTGATGTTGCAGACAGACAAGCCGCTAAAGCACAAATTGAACAAGATATTGCCCAGAATGGGGCTTATTACGGCGTGATCTTAAACGCTGGGATAACCAAAGACACCGCATTTCCTGCAATGACAGAAGATGAATGGGACAGCGTGATCCATACTAACCTCGACGGATTTTATAACGTTATTCAACCCACTATTATGCCCATGATCCAAGCTAGAAATGGTGGCAGAATTATTACTATGGCTTCTGTTTCAGGGATTGCTGGTAATCGTGGTCAAGTAAACTATAGCGCCTCTAAAGCTGGGCTTATTGGCGCAACAAAAGCACTCTCACTTGAGCTTGCTAAGCGTAAAATTACCGTTAACTGTATTGCACCAGGTTTAATTGAAACCGATATGGTAAGTGACTTCCCTAAAGATATAGTTAACCAAATTGTGCCAATGCGCCGTATGGGTAAAGTCAATGAAATAGCAGGGCTGGCTAACTTCTTAATGTCTGATGATGCAGCTTATATTACTCGCCAAGTGATCTCAGTTAATGGAGGCATGATATGAGCAATAGAGTCGTTATTACTGGCATCGGCGGCGTTTCAGCACTAGGCCATGATTGGCCAACGATTGCTCAGCGATTACAGCAAAAATATAACTGCGTTGTCACTATGACGGAGTGGGATAAATACCCTTCGCTCAATACTCGCCTTGCAGCACCTGTCACTGATTTTGAACAGCCAAAGCATTATTCACGTAAAAAAATTCGCTCTATGGGGCGAGTGTCCATTATGGCAACACGCGCCAGCGAAATCGCCCTTGAAGATGCAGGTCTGCTAGGTGACCCGGTGGTATCTTCTGGTGACATGGGCATTGCCTACGGTTCATCAACTGGGAGCACTGAGCCCATTATTGGTTTTGGCGATATGCTAAAAAACGGTGATATGTCGGGTATCAATGCCACCAGCTATATTCGTATGATGGCGCATACGACAGCGGTAAATGTCGGGGTGTTTTTTGGCCTTAAAGGCCGCGTTCACACCACCAGCAGTGCATGCACATCAGGTAGCCAAGCAATAGGTTATGCCTATGAAGCCATTAAATTTGGTCAACAGACCTTAATGCTAGCAGGTGGTGGTGAAGAGCTTTGTCCCACTGAAGCGGTAGTGTTTGACACCTTATTTGCCACCAGCACTAAGAACGATGAACCTCAATCCACTCCGAGACCCTTTGATAGTCAACGAGACGGTTTAGTGATCGGCGAAGGCGCTTGTACCTTAGTCTTGGAAGAGCTTGAGCACGCAAAATCTCGAGGCGCCACCATCTATGCTGAACTCGTTGGTTTTGGCACTAACTCTGATGGCTTGCACATTACACAGCCTAATTCCGACACCATGGAAGTGGCTATTCGTCTTGCACTAAAAAATGCCGATGTTGATGCTGAAAAAATTGGCTATGTTAACGCTCACGGCACCGCCACCGACCGTGGTGATATTGCAGAGTCAAAAGCCACTTATGCAGTATTTGGTGAACACACACCAATTTCATCACTTAAAAGCTATACAGGGCATACCCTCGGCGCATGTGGTGCACTAGAAGCTTGGGTCAGTATTGAGATGATGAATGCAGGCTGGTTTGCTCCAAGTCTTAACCTTGATCAAGTGGACCCAGAGTGTGCACCGCTTGATTATATTAAGGACGACGTCCGACCGATTAACACCGACTATGTCATGAGCAATAATTTTGCTTTTGGCGGGATTAATACTTCATTGATTTTTAAACGTTGGCAGGCATAATTGCCTGCAATTACCTCAACTATCATTCATAAGGATATGTAATGAACTCTGCTATCAAGGCACTCATTTTAAACACGCTGATTATTATTAGTCTCTTACTTCTCAGCCCAGTCACATTTGCGAAAAGCTATACAACGGAAGAATACCAACAAATCTTTGCTGGGGACGATACCTACAAGCAAGAACAAGCCATTGAGTCGATGATTTTAGTGGGTCTTGAAGATCCTGAAATCTATAAAACCATTCAATCGAAAATTGAAACTCTTGTACCAACAGCCACCGATAAATACTCCATTGATAATATCGCTTGGTTAACAAAAGGCTTAGGTTATTCAGGCGACCCACAATATCGAGAGTTTCTAACTAACCTCTCTGAAGGCGACGCCCATAAGAAAATCAGAAAATACGCTAAACGCGCGGTTAATGATTTAAATAAATTTGAAATTTGGAATGTCATTCTGCAAGACAAAACAGGTTATGACGACAGCCAACCTCACCGCCAAAATGTATACGCAGCAGCACTTCGTGGTGATGATTTAGAGTTAATGCGACTAACAGCTAAACGTATTGCCAGTGAGTATATATTTGACGATTACATGCTTGAACAGCTCGTTAAGCAATTAAAACCAATGCGCTTAATGGATGACAGTAAGCTTGCTATTGATACTTATGCCTGGGTAACTCGCGCACTAGCAAGCTCAGGCAACGAAAAATATAAACCTGTTGTTGAAGCGGTATCACAAACTGCAGAACAGAAAAAACTGAGAAAGTACGCCACTAAATATTTAAGAAAATATTACTAGCGCCCTTATGACAAATCGCTACAGCATCAATAAATGCTGTAGCGATAAAACTGATCTACCCTACTGCCTGCTGCTTACTCACTACTCAACTTTCCCGCGATAAACAGCCCCCTTTAAGTCAACTTGCTAATTGTTCTACCGACACCAATAGCTTGAAGCAATTATTTCAGGCTTGATTTAAACACTTTATTAGAATAATCTTATTGAGATAAATCTTATAGAAATGAATTTTATAGAGATAAGTTTTATAGATAGTCAATAAACGATTCGTAGAGTTAACATTAGCAGGTGGGTTCATCATGACAGACGCAACTATAGTTTCAGACCATAGCAATTTATCAACCGCTGCAACAAAACTAGCAGGTAAACAAGAAACAGATATTTGCTGGCAGCTCGTTAAACAAGGCGCGCCGTTAATTGATGTTAGAAACCCTGATGAATTTGCTTTAGATCACTTGCCTAATGCCATCAATGTTCCATTAACAGAGCTTGCTCAATGGTTGCGCGCGCATAAAGCAAAACAACAACAATTTGTTGTATATTGTGGTGCAGGCATTCGGGCACAAAAGGGCTGTGATATTTTTGAAGCTGAAGGGTTTAGCTGCGCTGTAAATGCCGGTGCAATGAAAGACTTACTGTGTTGTGAGTCACTTAATAACTAACATAAAGACCAGTAAAAGTTGCACAGAGTTTATCTGCGCAATGTAGCTGAACCTCTAGTGTCACTTTCACTTTGCCGCCTGTTTTTAATGCATCAAGTGATGCTGATTCAGGCCAAGTGACACTGACTTGAGGCGCTTGAGTAATAGGCGCGATATAGCGGATATGGGCATCGGCTAAGACGATGTTACCTTCAACCCCATGGACTCGTTGCTGCAGCCACAACATTCCCCAACCCGTTAACGTCATCAGAGTATAAATACTGCCAGCAAACATCGTTTGATGTAGGTTAATATTGGGTGCTATCGGTGCTGTGCAGGAAAATTGATCACCATCAAAATGAACGGGGGTCACTTGCATAAACTGACTCACAGGAATGGTTTGGTGCCATGTCTGCTGTAGCTCAAGCAATAATCTTGCTGTCATTGTTGAGTCAGTTTTCATCGATTAAACCTGTTACACCTGCAAGTTAAAAGTCACTGGGCCATCATTAAGTAGTTCAACTTTCATATTGGCGCCAAATGAGCCCGTTTGCGTTGTTACGCCTTGTTCACGGCAAAAGGCGATAAACGCTTGGTATAATTCATTTGCTTGCTCGGGTGTAGCAGCACTGGAGAAACTTGGGCGTAAACCGCGACCGGTATCGGCAGCCAAGGTAAATTGAGAAACGACTAATAACTCTCCGTCAACTTGTTGAAGGTTAAGGTTCATTTTGTCATTTTCATCATTAAAAATGCGGTAGCCGATAACTTTTTTAGCTAACTTGCGCATTTTTTCAAGGTCATCATCTTTCTCGACCCCAAGCAGCACTAATAAGCCTTTATTAATACTACCTGTAACTTGCTCAGCCTGTTCGGGATCTTCGCCTTCAGCGGCAATAGTGACACTGGCATGTGCCACCCTTTGGATTAATCCAATCAATGCTATGTCCTAATTTACGGGATCTATGAACACATTCTACAATATTAAGCGCCTGCGTCAGGCTTAATAACAGGAATTGGCTTAATCAAATCCTCTGAACCTTTTGGCAGTGATTTACCCACTTGCTTAAGGCCTTCATCGGTCCACAACATGAAACGACGTAATTCTTCTAACTCAATTGAATCGACAAATGTAGCTGCACCTTGCACTTGGATCACGCCGCCATTCTCGCGAATAACAAACTTAGCAAAGTTCAGTTTTTGGTTTAATGATCCAATCAATACAAGCAGTTCTTTACTGCCATGTAATTGCGGATGAACAGCAAATAAGCGATTAGTTAAAATTCTATCTACGCCTTGCTCACTCATGCTTGGCTGTAACACAAATTGATTATCACCAAACTGGACAGCCACGCTGGTTGGGCTGAGTTTGGTGGCTAAATAGCTTGATTTCAATAATGCGTTATACAATTCATCAGTGGCTTGCTGATCTGTCATACCTGCCATATTAATCATTGTAGGGGCAGCATTGGTTGCACTTTCTGTTGTTGAATTGTCGGTTGCAGCACAAGCTGTTAAACCTAATACACATGCCGCAATAAGCAATTTTTTCATTTTCGTTCCTTGTAAGTACTTCCGGTATAACCTCATGATGAAGTCATAGCCAATATTTTATTATTATTTACCACTTGGATAGCAATATACCGTGTAGTGCTAGCTTAAGCACAGATAAATTATTCATGTTGTTCATGAACACCTACTGTATCGCTTATCGCTCGGTTGATTTTGTGGCGTCATTTTCTGGGTTAGACACTGCCAGCTCAATCACATCAGAGTGAGAATCAACGTCTTCAATTTCAGCGTTATCTTTACTTGTATTTGCTTTAGCCTGTGCGTGAAGCTGGGCTTTTTTCTTAACTGAAAAAATACCCGAGGTGAGATACTCTGGCAACGCTGCGGTAATTTCAGCGCCTAATAGCACGATGACCCAAGACAAATAGACCCAAACAAATAAAATAGGAATAGTTGCTAGCGCACCATAAATCGCTTCATAACTTGGAAACTGAGTCACATAAAATGCAAACCCTTTTTTACCCGCCTCAAAGAGTATTGCTGCCACACTTGCGCCAATAAGAGCATGCCAAAAATGCACTTTTTTATTAGGTACCACCATGTACAGCAGTAAAATTGAAGCCACTGAAAATAGCATCGGCAAACGCTCCACCATCCAAGTCATTAAGGCAGATATTTCACTGCTATCAAATACCTTGAGTGACACAACATAAGACGTCGCAACGATGCTCGCCCCCATTAAAACGGGTCCGAGTGTCAGTACCATCCAATACATTGAAAATGACACCACATAAGACCGCTTTTCTGTGGTGCGCCAAATATTATTTAAGGCTTTATCAATCGCCGAGATCAACATTAATGCGACAACAACTAAGGCCAGGACACCGACAAAGGTCGCTTTTGAGGCATTATCGACAAATTCATTAATATAAATTTGTACCGTATCCCCTGATGCGGGCATAAAATTACTGTAAATGAAGTTTTCGATCTGACCGCGAATACCTGAAAAACCAGGAAAAGCAGATAACATCGACATCATCACTGCCACCATTGGCACTAACGATAGCAAAGTCACATAGGCTAAATGTCCGGCTTTGACATTGATTTGGTCTTCCTGCAATCTTTGCTTCAGGTGAACTAAAAACCGCCAAATGCTGACATTCATATTTTTTAGATAAGCTACATCTATCTTATTTGTCACAATATTCTCTGATTTATTAATTTCAATTACGCGTTTAACTTCGTACAATGTTATAACACGATAGTTACACTCCTAGGGAGCAATTTAATGTCTCAACAAGGTTCTGCAGGCAATGTTATTGCCGCAATTGCCAGCTTCTTTTTTCCAGGTTTAGGCCAACTGGTTCAAGGACGCATTATAGCTGCAATTCTATTTTTCTGTATTACAGCAGTAGGTTACTTCTTTTGGGTTTTAATTATCCCAGCAATTATTGGTGCTGTCTTTCATCTTTGGAGCATTATTGACGCAGCCACATTTAAAGCAGACTAATTCAACGACAACAATAAAGAGAGCACAAGATGAAGAAATGGATATCACTCGCATTCCTCAGCGTCAGCTTATTATTAAGTGGCTGTCAAAGTGCCTATTATGGCGCAATGGAAAAAGTCGGTTATCACAAGCGTGACATCATGGTCGATCGCGTTCAAGAAGCGAAAGAATCTCAAGAAGAGGCTCAAGAGCAATTCAGCTCAGCATTAGAAGAAATGCAGGCTTTGCTGGCGTTTGATGGTGGCGATCTTGAGGATGCTTACAACAAAGCAAAAGATGAGTATGAATCAGCTCAGTCGGCTGCAGATGAAGTTGGTAGTCGTATTGATAAAGTCGAAGATGTCGCAGAAGCTTTATTTGACGAGTGGGAAACTGAAATTCAAGAGATAAGCAAAGCAAGCCTTCGTCGTAACAGTACCAATAAGTTAAATGAAACTCAGCGTTCATATAATTCATTAGTGAAGGGAATGCGCCGTGCAGAAGCTAAAATGCCACCAATCTTAACCGCGATGAAAGACAATATGCTTTACCTTAAACACAACCTTAACGCCCAAGCAATTGGCGCGATTAAAGGCGAGTTTAATAGCTTACAATCTGACATATCAAGCTTGATCACTGAAATGAATAAATCGATTGCTGAATCAAATAAATTCATCGAAGCGATGGAGCAAGGCTAGCCCAATTGACATTAACTAGCTAAAGCTTAATCGAAAGGCGTAAACAACCACTTGCGCCTTTTTTATTGCCTTTTTTAGTCTCTAAGATGAAGGCAGCTGATAGCGCACCAAATACAGGCAAATGACTTTAGCAATCAATCTATTTGAATTATATTTCAGTTTAGCTATTACAAGGTCGCTCTGTTAGAGCAGTTTTTTAATTTCTTTGTATTATAACTGGTCGATTTAAAACGGTTATCGCACCTGTTTAGTCTTGGTTATTTTCTTTATCAACTTGCTTAACAGCAGTCTTATTATGGTGGATTCAATGAGCAGCTTAATGCATACCATGCGCTTTTTTATACTGCCTATCTTTATCACTTTTCTATCATTAGGCTTGTTACAACATTTTCAAAGTCATTGGATAGATTGGCAAGATACACTGCATTACGCGCCGTATTGGTTGTTAGCTGCCTCTTCATTAATTTGTCTACAGTTCAATCGTAGTCGATTGTTTTATATTGGCTTGTTATTACTTGTTTTTTATACATTACAAAATAATCGCTTATTTCTATCGCCTATTATTCATCAGTTTTTACCATTATTTGGTACCTTGGTCATTTGCATGTTTTGCTTCATTAAAGACCGTGGCGTACTCAGTGTTCATAGTTTTTTCCGGATTGGTGGGATTATTGTTTGCGGTGTTATTGCTTACCTTTGGGTATACCTCACCATGCTATACCCTCAAGCCATAGAGCAATTCCAGCAAACTTTTGGCTTAAATGCCCAAAGCTCTCCTTTATACCTATTGCCCATTTACCCATTAGCAATAGTGCTATTTTGCAAACTCAGCTGGAACAGTAATTTAGCCCAAACAAGCTTAGGGATTTGCCTACTCCTTTGGCTCTGTTATTTCTTGGTACCGACAAACCTGCCGCTATCAATATTATTTTGCTGTATCGCCGTAAGTTTTTTAGTCACTGTGCTGTTTGACTCTTACTTCTTAGCCTACCGAGATGAGTTAACTGGACTGCCTTCTAGACGAGCATTATTTAACTTAAGCCTGGCATTGGGACGAAAATATACCGTTGCAATGGTCGATATCGACCACTTCAAAAGCTTTAACGACACTTATGGTCATGATGTTGGTGATGATGTGTTAAAACTGGTGGCGGTTAAACTGTCTAAAGTGACCGGCGGCGGCAAGACTTTCCGCTATGGTGGAGAGGAATTTACTATCGTATTCCCGCGCAAAGACATAGACCAAGTGTATTCACACCTTGATGATGTCAGACAGAGTATTGAAGATTATGACATTGTCTTGCGTGATGAGAGCCGTAAAAACAGTTCTAAGAAAAATCGTAGTAAAACATCTGTTAAAAAGAAGACCGTTAACGTGACCGTCTCAATTGGTTGCGCCGAACATAAGCCAGACCAGAGCTTTGAGCAAAGCATGAAACTGGCTGATAAGGCCTTATACCGCGCTAAAGATAGAGGCCGTAATCAGGTTAGGTTTTAAATAAAGCTGTCTTTAGTAGAACTCAGTTTCTCGAAGTGTGGATCATCTAAAGGAATAACACCCAAAGCATCTGATCTAGTTAATGCACAAGTGATTATTCATCTATTAAATACTGACATCAAAAAGCCCAAATCAGATTGATTTGGGCTTTTTAGTTAGGCCCTATTTAGTTAAACCCTGTTTTGTTAGACCCTGTTCAGTTAGACCTTGAGCTATGCTCAAGGCGTTAGCAATTTTTTGATGACGGACTTAGTTAGCTAGCCTAACTGCCCTGCCACCATCAGCTCTCGGTTTTCAGGAATTTCATTGTAAGACAGAACGTGCAAACCTCTGGCGAAAGCTAATGCGTAACGGGCTAATATCGGTCTTAATTGTGGTGCGACCAATAACATTGGACTATGCCCCTGCTCTTTAGCATCAGCCAGAATCTGCGGCATGCCTTGTTGCAGCTGCGCCAATAGCGTTGGATCAACAGGGAAGCTATCTAACGCAACCTGACCTTGTTGCTGTGACTGAGTTAGAGCATTCATCAAGGTTTGCTCAAGCTCAGGCGCTAAGGTGAGTACATTCAACTTAGGATCAGCTCCAGCAATACTGTGAACAATGTTATTACGCAATGCACAGCGTACATCTGCAGCCAGTAACACTGGATCTTTGCTGTTTTCACTGCAATCCAATAACGTCGTGGCAATGGTGCGGATATCTTTCAACGACACTTGTTCTTTGAGTAATAAGCGATACACCTTTAACTGCACAATCGGCGTTAATGCATTATTCAGCGCTTCAGCCAGCTTAGGCGACTGTTTGGCTAAACGGTCACTTAAGGCTAATACATCATCATGCTGCAGCATGTCAGGCAGGTTTTCACGAATGAGCTTACTTACATGGGTGGCAATTACGGTAGCATTATCAACCACTGAATAACCTAAATTAAGTGCACGGGCTTTTAAGTCCTGCTCAATCCAAATCGCATCCATATTGTAAGCAGGCTCTTTAGTGATAATGCCGTCAATATCACCAAATACAGGGCCACTTTGAATTGCCATCAGCTTTTCTGACTGCAGCTCAGCTGTAACCGCTGGGTTACCCATCATATTAATTTGATATGCATTAGGCGCTAACGATAAATTATCCCTCACCCGCACTTCGGCTAACAAGAAGCCCGCTTGTTCTGATAACGTGCGGCGTATCCCTGTTAAACGTTTTTGTAATTCAGCCCCTTTAGTGCGCTCAACTAAATGCACCAGCTGATAGCCTAAACGTACCTCAATTAAATCGGTATAAGGTAAGGCATCCCAGCTCGGCGGAGAAGGTTCTGCGGTATTGGTCTCAAGCTTTTGCTCAAGCTTTGATTCCACGATCTCAGGTTTGTTTTGACTCTGCTTCCAGGATGCAAATGCCAGCAAGGCAGCAAACGAGATAAATACCATCGCAGGCATACCAGGTACGACACCTAAGATAAGCATCACAATGGCAGCTGTTGCCAAGGTTTTCGGATTAGCCAGTAGCTGCTTTTGTAACTGCTCTGGCATTTCTTCTGCGTCTGAAACACGGGTAACAATAATCGCAGCAGCAGTTGCTAATAATAGCGACGGAATTTGTGCAACTAAACCATCACCAATGGTAAGAAGAGCAAAGGTTTTGAATGCATCTGCAGCACCCATATCATGCATGAATACACCAATGGCAATACCACCAATGATGTTTATCATCAGAATTAATATACCAGCAATGGCGTCGCCACGAACAAACTTAGAGGCACCGTCCATCGAACCATAGAAATCTGCTTCGCGCGCGACTTCTTGGCGACGCACTCGCGCTTGTTCCTGGGTGAGTACACCAGCATTTAAGTCGGCATCAATGGCCATTTGCTTGCCAGGTAAGGCATCTAAGGTAAAGCGAGCAGATACTTCAGATATACGTTCGCCACCTTTAGTGATCACCACAAAGTTAATGATCATCAATATTAAGAAGATAACGGCACCGACAACATAGTTACCACCAATGACCACTTCACCAAAGGCTTGAATCACTTTACCCGCTGAATCACCACCTTGATGGCCTTCAATAAGCACCACCCTTGTTGATGCAACGTTTAGCGTCAAACGCATTAACGTCGCCAATAACAATATTGTCGGGAACACTGAAAACTCTAGCGGCCTACGAATAGACACACTGACCAGCAGCACCATAACAGCAAGCACAATGTTAAAAGTGAATAGAATATCCAACAGCCAAGGTGGCAAGGGTAAAATAACCATAGCCAAAACGGCGAGTAACATTATCGGAATACCGATATAACTTCGATTGCCAGTAAATACTTGCGCAAACCAATTCATGGCTTAATGCTTCCTTTAATCATGTCGTAAATGTGGAGGAATATAAAAATGCGGTAACGGTTCAGGTTTATCCTGAGTCCCCGTTCTTGCGGCTTTGATTTGCAATACGTAACTCAGCACGTGTGCAATGGCGACAAATAATGCAGCCGGAATTTGTTGCTCAATTTTGGTGGAATAATAAATCGCACGCGCTAACGCTGGGATTTCAATTATTTCAACGTCATTGCGTTGGGCGACTTCGCGCATATATAAAGCCAGTTCATCCACCCCCTTTGAAATAACATATGGCGCATCGGCTTTATCTGCATCATAACGAAGTGCAACAGAGTAATGAGTTGGGTTAACCAGTAATACATCTGCTTGTGGCACTGCAGAATCAGCACGTGAACGACTGATTTTTTGCTGCATTTGGCGAATTTTTGCTTTAATTTCTGGCTTACCATCTTGCTGTTTATGCTCATCTTTAACTTCTTGATGAGACATTTTGAGTTCTTTATGATGATGCCAATACTGATAAGGCACATCGATAAAGGTAATGATCAATAAGCCAACGCCTAGATAAAACATCCCTGCTGAAATCGTATCTATGCTATATCGCACAGCTTCATCAACAGGCAACTGACTACTGGCCATAATCCCTTGCAAATTGCTGCTCAAAAAGTACAGCATGATGCCAATCAGCAAAGTAATTTTAAGTATCGACTTAACAAGCTCAACCAGTGACTCTATCGACACCATGCGTCCTAACCCTGCAATAGGGTCGATTCTGCTGTATTTAAAAAATGCATTTTTAATACTAAACAGTGGCCCGCCAGGCAAAGCACCTGCAATCATTGCAATAGCACCGACTAAAATAAATAACGGCCCTAAAATATGCAGGATCCCCACGATTGCGGCCCCAATATGCATTTCTAACATTTTAGGTTCGTCTAGCTGCTCTCTAGTGATATTCATATTGAAACGAGTGATTTCTGCCATTTCACTGGCAATCCAATCCGCGCTTGTCGTTAACATGACTGCACAACCAATAATCAGTGCAGAAGCGGCTAAATCTTTTGAGCGGGGAACTTGGCCTTGCTCGCGTGCTTTCTTTAGTTTTTGCGGAGTTGCATCTTCTGTTTTGCTTTGGCCAGTATCTTTATTACTCATGCATTAGCCCCCAATAAACTGATGCATTGCAGAAAGCGCATCGAGGCAAATATCACTATAACGACTTGCTAAACCGCTAAAGGAAAAGAACACACACAACAGCCCCATCAACATAGACATAGGGAAGCCAAGAGCAAAAACGTTTAATGAAGGTGCTGATTTACTGAGTACACCAAAAGTCAGGTTAACCATCAGCATGGCAACAATAGCAGGTAACGCCAACATGAATGCTGCGGCAAATAACCACCCCACCCGCTCAACAAGCCCCATTAAGGGTAATTCGAATACACCCGAGCCAATTGGCCATAAATAAAAACTATCAACAATCACTCCAATCGCGACTAAATGACCATCTAGAGCAAGAAATAGTAACGTGCCATACAGTAAGAACCATTGGCCAAGAATGGGGTTGGAGTTGCCATTAGCAGGGTCATTCATGATCGCCATGGCTAAGCCCATTTGCATCGACATCATTGCGCCCATTTTGGTCATCACACTGATCAGCAAAAGTAGAAATAATGCCAGCATAAAACCGACAAGCAATTGCTCAATAGCCAAAATGAGTGCAGCAAAAGACAAGGCGTCTACCGCAGGTACAGGGGGCAATAAAGGAGCGACAAGCGCACTAAGCAGCACAGCAAATAATATTCGTATTTTAGCGGGAATATAATTACTGCTTAAAAAGGGCATCACAATAAATGCCCCCATAAAACGACAAAACGGCCACCAAAAGGTACCGATAAATGAACTGATTTGAATTGATGTTAACGACAGCATAATAGGGCTAAATTTAGCATTAATATTGCGCCGTTAAATGAGGTCATCCCGTTCATTTTCTTCGCCTTAGCCAATCACATGGGGAATGCTATAAAACAGACGCTCAAACAAATCACTAATTTTCATCAACAGCCATTCACCGGCAAATAACACCATCAATAAAGTCAGCACTAAACGAGGCAGGAAACTTAAGGTTTGTTCATTCACTTGCGTCGCAGCTTGGAAAACAGCAACACATAGGCCAACAAGTAAACCAGGTACAACTAACACCCCGACCATCATGACCACTAAAAAAATGGCTTCCGCAAAAAATGAAGTTAGCTCATTCACGTCCATCTTAAAATTTCCTACAGCCATTTAACCGACAAAACCAAAGTGGGCTTTGTAATTTTGCTAGAAAGTGGATCTTAGTTTTCAACATCGTTATTGACCCTAGCTAACCAAAACTCGCTGTTAAGGTACCAACCGTCATCGCCCAACCATCAACAAGCACAAACACCATTAACTTAAAGGGCAAGGAAATAATCAAAGGAGACAACATCATCATACCCATCGACATCAAGACACTCGCCACCACCAAATCAATCACCAAAAAGGGAATATAAAGTAAGAACCCAATTTGGAAGGCAGTTTTAAGCTCGCTTAATACAAACGCAGGCATTAATACAAAGAATGGAATTTCATCGGCGGTTAACGTGACAGGCTCATTGGCAATCTTAAGCATCTGTTCTAAATCGGTTTCGCGGGTTTGCGCTAACATAAACTGTCTTATTGGTACTTCAGCACGAACAATCAGTTCAGTTAACTCTATTTCACCTTGGTCATAAGGCAAGAATGCATCTTCATAAATGACCTCACCAACGGGGCGCATGATAAATACCGACAGTACTAGCGCAATCCCAATAAGTACCTTATTCGGCGGACTTTGCTGCAAACCAAGTGCTTGCCTTAAAATCGCCAGAACGATAATGATCCGTGTAAAACTCGTCATCATCATCAACATCGCAGGAATAAAGCTTAGCATGGTCATCATGGCTAAGATTTCTAACTTGACGTTGACGGTCTGCGACTGGTCGCCATCCGCTAGTGTAAATAGCGTTAAGCCATCATTAGCATAAACATTGGGTGCTAATAAACATAACAGTAGCAGAATGGCACGAACCATATTAGTCGTTCGCTCCAGTCAAGCTAATGGCTTCTACTTCAAGCAGTCTCACACCATAGCGGCCATTCACTTCAACCACTTCGCCACGACCCAATAAAGCACCGTTAACACGAATATCAAGTGGTTCACCCACCATACGATCAAGCGCCACGACATCACCCTCTCCCATTTGGGTTAACTCACCCAACGACATTTCAGTGCTGGCGAGTTCAAGGGTCACCTGTACAGGTAGCTGATGAAAAAAAGACATATCTTTTAATGCCTTAGGCTTTGGATCTGGTTGAGTCTCTACCAAGGTATCTTCTAGCAACAAGTCATCATCAAGTAAGAAATCATCATCTTGTAAAAGTATATTTTCAGGCATGGGTAGTGTCCTCTGAGCGAAACGCTTCCTGGGTAAGTTTGGCAACCATTTGTCCATCATCATTGTGAACAGTGGCATAGAATAACGGTCTGCGACCTATAGTAACGGGGCATCGAGAATGTAAATTCATCGGTAAAATATCACCCACTTTTAATCCTTCAAGAGACGTTACAGGCACCAATTGATGACCAAGTTCTAATGTCGCTTTAATCGGAATTTGTCTTAATCGTTGGCTCAATTTAGCGGTTAAGTCAGTTGCCGCTTGAAACTCACTCGGCTGTTCAGCCATTAACCCAAGAGCAAACTCTGTCATGCATAACATCATTGGCGGGCCAACATGCTCTGCAGGAAAACTTAATGTCCATGCCAGCGGCACTTCCATAGGAGTGGTATTCACGACCAGCTCAAGATCTAAGCCGTCATCTTCGAGTTCGGTAATGGGCAAAACATCTAACGCAGAACGCATTAACCGTTTTACTAATCGAAACTCCGACAAACTTGGTGCTCTAAGGGGCGACTGAAGCGGGCTTGAAAAGCTGCCGTAATAACCGCTGGCCAACTGATCTAACATACACTTGTCAATCCGCCACCATGCAAGTGGTGTGCGTCTATAGCTCATTAAGAACCAAGCATGATTCAAGTCAGGCACAACTGGACTAAGCTCTGTAGATAACTCTACTTTTGATAACGCATGATGACCTTGGCCAATAATGGGTCCTAATAAGTCATTAATATTATCTAGCAACGAACGATGACAGCGCTCTAATTGAAGCACAAGTCGACTACGAGCTAATTTCTCTTGAACTAGCGCGACAGTTCTGACTTTCTGAAGTTGCTGTTTTTTTATTAAACTTGCTTTGGCTGTGGTTTTCATTTTAATTTAAAACTCACTTCAACATAAATACATTTATTCATGAACGTTTAATACTAGTAATAATTTTTATCGACAAAAACAGTCCCAAAGGAAGTTAGTCGAACTAAAATTAACCAATCTCGTCAATTAAAAACCAAATCGACACTTTTTTGACGTAATAATATATTTTGACGAATTACATATGAGCAAAAAATATTAATAGAACTTCTAATGGCGACCATAAATCAAAAAAACAATAAAAACCAAAAAAAATTAATTCAAAACTAAAAGCTGTATATAAGGCGACTAAACTTTCAAAAAACTAAAACAAATTTCAAAATAAACTTAAATATTAATTTTTATTATGAAAATCAGCTATTTAAAAACTGAATACCTGACAAACACCTTAGTATGTCTATGTAAAACCAGTATTCCCGCAAGATACTACATCATTTAATTCATTAAAAACAACATAGAAAACATTATTAACTCACATAGTTTGATTAATTTAAAAATTTACAAAAAATTCATTTGAATAGTTTTTTATTTAGTGTTTAATACTGCAAAACTTAATTAAACAATTAATTTACAAATTAAAATAGGATATTGATAGTTGAAAAAAATAATACCAATAACAATTATATCTCTTATTTTTTCATTAAACTCCTATGCTGATACCATAGAGAACACTTATAAGACTCCAATGGAGAAATCCTCTTGGGAGTTTTCCGGAAATATATTCAAGTGTGATATTAGCCACGAAATTGAAGGGTTCGGTAGATTTAATCTCACAGCAAGCCCTGGAGATGAATTAATCATTAGTTTGCAAGCCGATTGGTTGAAGTTACAAAATCAATCAAGTGAGATTTTGATTGAAAGCTCAACTTGGCAACAGCAACTTAATAAACCTTTCGCTGTCTCTGAATTAAATTGGCAAGGCAATATTGCTCACACCAGTCGAAATAGCTCTGCATTTCTAGAAGCGCTAGAACAAGGGCTGACATGGCAAGTGAACATAGATCCAGTCAGCAACGTTAAATATCAAATTCGCTCAACACCAGTATCAACCCGAGGTGTGGTCAGAGAATTTAGATTGTGTAAGCAAGATTTATTACCGAAACCTTTTTCGTATGTTCGACGAGTTGATTTGCAATTCAATAGCAATTCAAGTCGTTTAGAAGAACAGTTCGAATCTGATCTCATTGCTATTGCGCGCTACATTGATGCTGATGCCAATATCACTGAAGTACTTATTGATGGTCATGCTGATGCAACAGGTGATCGATTGGTTAACTTACAACTGAGTAAAGAACGAGCTTTTGAAGTCCAGTCCAGATTGATCGAGCTCGGTGTACCTGCAAGTATGATTGAAGTGAGAAACCATGGTTCTAGGAATCCTATTGCCAGTAATAATAGCACCCAAGGGCGTGAGTTAAATCGTCGAGTGATGGTGAGATTAGTTAAAGGTAAAGCACTTGCATCAGTCCAGCCACACAAGGCAGTTCGATGAAGCAGCAATATTCAATACAATTAGTTGATACCCAACTATCAGAAGCCGGGGCAACTTTGCTGCTAGATCATGGGTTTCAACTGTGGAATACACCTCATTCTCAGCCATGGCTCAATTTAGTTAATTTATCTGACTGTGAACCAGAACAAGTCCGCCAGCGCTTGTCTATGTTCCCAAGCAAAAACCAAATAGCATTATTAGACCCAGAGCAAACAGAACTTGCTGGGATAGCAATGCAATCAGGCGTGCAAGATTATTTATTATTGCCTATTGAAAATCAGCAGCTCATCTCTTTACTGAATCGCCTTAAAACAATAGATAAAACAGACTCAGAAATCATTGCTTCATCAGCAGTGAGCCGCCAACTACTCATGCTAGCGCAGCGTGCTGCAGTGACCAATGCCACTGTATTACTGACAGGCGAAAGCGGTACTGGTAAGGAACCTCTTGCACGCTATATTCATCGTCATTCAAATCGCGCTGATTCCCCTTTTGTTTCAATCAATTGTGCGGCAATCCCTGAAAGCATTTTAGAATCTATCTTGTTTGGTCACGTTAAAGGGGCATTTACAGGCGCCGTTAACGATCAATCAGGTAAATTTGAGCAAGCCAATGGCGGCACACTTTTACTGGATGAAATAGGTGAAATGCCGCTGCTGTTACAAGCCAAATTGCTACGAGTGTTGCAAGAGCGAGAAGTTGAGCGTTTAGGTAGCCACAAATCGATCTCTTTAGATATTCGCGTCATTGCCTCGACCAATAAAGACTTACGCTTAGCGGTAGAAAATGCAGAGTTTAGACAAGACCTTTTTTATCGGCTTGATGTGCTGCCATTAAAAATTACCCCGCTGCGTCAGCGCCGTGAAGATATCTTACCGATTGCAGAGCACTTTTTAGATATTTACCACAATAACAATACTGAACAAGCATGCTACTTCAGCGACCAAGCACGTAATTTACTGCTAAGTCATGACTGGAGCGGTAATGTCCGGGAGCTTGAAAATACCATTCAACGCGCGTTAGTCATGCGTAGAGGTCAAGCAATTCAAGCGGTTGAACTTGGTATAGAACAACCACAATCGTCGCGAGTGGCTAGCCAAGATTCAGGACTGAAAGGCTCAAAGCGTCAAGCTGAGTTTCAATATATTCTCGACACCTTAAAGCGCTTCAATGGTCAACGAAATCTCACAGCAGACTCATTAGGTATGACGACCAGAGCATTACGTTACAAGCTGGCTCAAATGCGTGAACAAGGCATTGATATTGAGCTTGCCCTTGGCAAAGTGGCTTAAATAACCCTCTTACTCTTAGTACCTTAGTAATAGATAGGAAAATAGATGTCTAATGCAACTATGGTGAACGCACCTATGGTGAATGTTCAATCTTTGATGGATCAGATGAACGTACATTCAGAAATGGCTAAAGGCGCCATCAAAGTAGCCGCTAATCCGCGCGACTTTGGTACTCAAACGCCCTCTTTTACTGAATTGATGGAACAAAAAGTTGCAGCAGTAAACACTGATCAAAATACATCTTCTGCGTTAATGCGCGCTGTAGATAGTGGTGAAAGTGATGATCTTGTTGGCGCGATGGTGGCCTCACAAAAAGCCAGTTTATCTTTTTCAACCATGATCCAAATTCGTAATCGCTTAGTGCAAGCATTTGATGAAGTAATGAAAATGCCAATTTAAATGTAGAGTTTTTAACGAGCTCAATATCGATAAATCCCTATAGATACAAAGCATTTTAGCCCAAGGATATTAGAAACAATGCCTACAACTCTTACTCAGCCTAACCAACCTGTTACTGATGTTGGTGAGAAAGCATCGCCATTTAAGACGATAAAAGAGAAATGGACTAGCTTTAACCAAGGTGACAAACAAGTCGCTGTGTTAGCAGTATTTGCCATTGTAGTGGCCTGTGTCATCGTGTTAATGCTCTGGACTGCTAGCCAAGGCTATCGCCCGCTGTATGGCAGCCAAGAAAAGGTCGAAACCGCGCAAATCATTGAAGTACTGGAAACCGAAGGAATTAGCTATCGACTAGATACTATTTCAGGTTTAGTGCTAGTACCTGAAGATAGATTAGGCAAGGCACGGATGATCTTAGCGGCTCGTGGGGTTAAAGCCCAAATGCCGATGGGAATGGAATCACTGGGTGATTCTGGTATCGGTACGAGCCAATTTATGGAGCAGGCAAAATATCGTTATAGTCTAGAAGGCGAACTATCTCGCACCATCATGGCGTTACGCTCAGTTCGTACTGCACGAGTTCATCTTGCTATTCCAAAGAAAACCTTATTTATTCGCCAGCAGCCAGAACTACCATCAGCATCGGTCATGTTAGACCTTTATGCAGGCAGCAATATTCAAACAGAGCAAGTCGAGTCAATTGTTAACTTAGTCGCAGGTAGCGTCACGGGCATGACTGCCGAGCAAGTTCAAGTCGTCGACCAACAAGGTAATCACTTAAGCTCAGCATTAACGCTCAACAATGACATTACCCAAGCTCGTGACCGTCAACTTAAATACACTCACGAACTAGAACAAAACTTAATTAATCGCGCCTCTAGCATGCTGATGCCAATTTTGGGACAAGAGAACTTTCAAGTTCAAGTGGCAGCACAAGTTAACTTCAATCAAGTTGAAGAAACCAATGAGTCACTAGATCCACAATCAGTTATGCGTACTGAACAGCAAAGTTCAAATGAAGTTAACGGCGATATGGCTATGGGCATTCCTGGGGCATTAGCCAACCAACCGCCTGCTCCAGCTGTTGAGGGCGAAGACAATAATCAGCGTCGTAACCTCACTCAACAAACTAACCGTAACTTCGATGTCGGTCGCACTGTCACGCACACCCGTTATCAGCAAATGCAGTTAGAAAATATTTCGGTTTCAGTGCTACTGAACAACCAAGCGGCTGGAGAAAATGGCTGGACTCAGGCTCAACTAGACTCAATGAGCAGCATGGTTCAAGACGCCATTGGTTTTGCGGCAGTACGTGGCGACCAATTCAGTATCAATAGCTTTGATTTTGCGCCAGTAAGAATCGCCGAATTCCAACCTATGCCATGGTGGCAAACTGAAGGTTACGAGTCATACCTTCGATACTTCATTGGTTTATTACTGGGTATCGGCTTAATCTTCTTCGTATTAAGACCATTGGTACGTCACTTAACTAAAACTGTTGATTTAACAGCACTTAAAGATATCGAAGAAGAGAAAGACAGCCTTCAGTACCAAGAAGCTAGCTCGGCTAAATTGGCAAATAGCAGTGACGATGCACAATCACTTGCTGATGAGTTAATGGGATTAGGTCAGCCGCAAGCAGATGATGATCTAATGAGTATTGGCTTACCAGAGACTAGCTCACCACTGAAAGTGAAAATGGAACACCTTAGCGTGTTAGCAGAAAAAGAGCCGGCACGTGTTGCCGAAGTCATCGCCCACTGGATCAGCGATAAAGACGCTAAACAACAGTAATTGCTGAACAGGAAATAATAGAATGATGAATGAACTTGATATCAATTTAGATAACCTAGATCAAGCCGCCATGATCCTGCTTAGCATGGGCGAAAAAGGCGCTGCACAGGTAATGGCGCATTTAGACCGCAATGATGTTCAGCATCTCAGCCATAAAATGGCGCGGCTATCTAGCATTACTCAAAACGAAGCTGATTTTGTCATTGGCCGCTTCTTTAAGCGCTATCAAGAACAATCAGGTATTGCCAGAGCCTCGCGCTCTTACCTGCAAAAAACCTTAGATTTAGCCTTAGGTGATCGTGTGGCTAAAAGCCTGATCGACAACATCTACGGCGATGAAATTAAGACATTAGTAAAACGCTTAGAGTGGGTAGACCCCAAACTACTGGCACGTGAAATCACCAATGAACACAGTCAATTACAAGCTGTTTTATTAGGTTTACTGCCACCAGAAAGCGCCGCACAAGTGTTATCAGGATTACCAGAAGCGGGTCAAGATGAACTATTAGTGCGTATTGCACAACTGGGTGAATTAGAACGTGGCGTGGTTGAAGAATTACGTCATTTAGTTGAACGCTGCATGCTGATCGCGATGGAAAAAAGTCATACTCAAGTGTCAGGTATTCGCCAAGTCGCCGACATCTTAAATCGCTTCGAAGGTAATCGAGAGCAGTTAATGGAAATGATTAAACTCCATGACCAAAAGCTTGCAAGTGAAGTCGCTGACAACATGTTCGACTTTATTATTCTTGGTCGTCAGAAAGCTGAAACCCTACAAGAAATCATGGCATTAGTACCTGCCGACACCTTAGCTCTCGCGCTTAAAGGGATTGAGCCAGAGCTGAAAAAGACCTTATTACGTGCCCTACCCAAGCGTATGTCGTCTGCCATTGAAACTCAAATTGAAGCCATCGGTACCGTACCATTAAGCCAAGCTACTGCTGCCCGTAAAGATATTATGGAACTGGCTAAGCAAATGATGGATGAAGGTCAAATTGAACTGCAGCTGTTTGAAGAGCAGGTTGTTGAGTAATGAGTAAATTATTGAACCAGCAAAAGAGTGCCCTAATGAACAAGTCACACGGCTCCGATATTCGATTTCGCCTCAATGGTGAGCGCATTCGTCGCCATCAATTTAGTCCGTTACATGTTAATGAAACCGATCCAGCTGTAGGCGAGCCTTCTTGGCAGGATTATCAACAAGCATTTGATAAAGGCTATGATGAAGGTGTCGTAAAAGGCCATGAGGCAGGTCTAGTTTCAGGTCATGAAGAAGGCCAACAATCTGGATATGCCGCCGGTTTTAATCAAGGTCGTATTGAAGGTCAGCATAAAGGCAAAGATTTAATTGATGATCAATTGAATCAACTCATCGCGCCACTTGCAGCCATAAAATCTTTGCTAGAAGAAGGCCATAGTCAACAAATCATGCAACAACAAGAGCTGATTTTAGACTTAGTACGCCGTGTATCAATTCAAGTGATCCGTTGTGAACTCACCTTACAACCGCAGCAAATTCTTGCGCTGGTCGAAGAGACATTAGCCGCCATTCCTGACGACCCCACTGAAGTTAAAATCCACTTAGAACCAACTGCAGTGAACAAGCTTAAAGAGCTGGCTGCAGATAAAATTCAAAACTGGACCTTGGTTGCAGACAGCACTATTAGCGCAGGAGGTTGCCGTATCGTTAGTGAAAAATCAGATGCTGACGCCTCTATGGAAACGCGATTAAATGCCTGCTTAGATCAAGTAGAAAATCATTTAAAACGCACAGATATCGAGCAAAAACTGGCGCAATCAGCAGCACAAGAGCCAGTACTTGAACCCGCTCTTGAGCCCACAGACACTGAAACTAATCTAGAAACCGATAGAGGCCAAGGTGAAAGCTAGCGCCAAGTCAGCTATCGTCACATCCAGTCAATCTAGCGCCACAATTTTAGATTGGCCAACAGTGCCTGTAGCACAAGTTTACGGCAAACTGACCCGTGTTAACGGGCTGCTACTTGAAGCGGTGGGTTGCCAACTTGGCACAGGCGATCGTTGTAATATTGAATGTCGTGACGGCCGGTTAGTCGAAGCTGAAGTCGTCGGCTTTTATAAAGATACCGTTTGCTTAATGCCCATTGAGCAAACCTCAGGGTTAATGCCTGGGGCGCGCGTCATGCCCATCGCTGAGCGCAGCCAAATTCCAGTAGGCAAAGGCTTATTGGGTCGAGTGTTAAACGGCTTAGGTCAGCCATTAGATGACTTAGGCCCACTGACTCAAGTTCAACAAATTCCTATGGTGCCAATGAGCACCAATCCACTCAAACGTAAACCGATTACTGAACCGCTAGATGTGGGTATTAGAGCGATCAACGCTCTGCTGCCAGTTGGCCGTGGTCAACGCTTGGGTTTATTTGCAGGCTCTGGTGTCGGTAAAAGTGTCTTGCTAGGCATGATGACTCGATTTACTGAAGCTGACATTGTCATCGTTGGCTTAATCGGTGAACGTGGCCGTGAAGTGCGTGAATTTATCGAACAATCTTTAGGTGAGGAAGGTCGAGAGCGTTCAGTGGTAATCGCCGCACCAGCTGACACAACACCATTGATGCGTATGCGTGCCATGCGTTTATGTCATCACATCGCATGTGCTTATCGCGATCAAGGCAAGCGAGTGCTATTACTGGTTGACTCCCTCACTCGTTATGCCCAAGCACAACGTGAAATTGCCTTAAGTTTAGGTGAGCCACCAGCTACCAAAGGTTATCCACCTTCAGCGTTTGCCCAACTGCCAAGTTTGGTCGAAATGGCAGGTAACGGCCAACATCCTACAGGCACCTTAACCGCTTTTTATACTGTATTAACCGAAGGCGATGATCAGCAAGATCCTATTGCAGATGCAGCCAGAGCGATTCTGGACGGCCATATTGTATTAGACAGAAAATTAGCTGAACAAGGGCACTACCCTGCTATTGATATTGGCGCATCAGTGAGCCGACTCGCTGCACAAGTAGCCAGTTCAGATAGCTTGTCTCATGGACAGGTATTCAGGCACTTAAACAGTAAATATCAGCAGGTCAAAGAGTTACTGCCGTTAGGTGGTTATCAACCAGGCCAAGATAAAGAACTGGATATTGCTGTTCAGGCTTACCCGCAAATGGCAGCATTTTTACAGCAAACAACCCATAGCCAAGCGGATCATCATCACAGCATCACTCAGCTGCAATCCTTAATCGAAGGCTTAGGCTATCAAGCGCCAATTGCTGAATGAATCATGTTGAATTAACGCTTATCTATTACAAAATGGGCCAAATTAAATGAAACAGCTTTTACAGTTATGCCAACAAGAAGAAAAGAAACTGCATCAGCTTAGTCAGCAAAAAAATGCTAGCCAACAACGATTGATTGAAATAGGTCATCAGCAACAACAACTTTCTAGCATGGTCAGCCAATACCATGCATATCCCCAACAATGTGCCAATCCCTTATTAATGCAAAACAGCGTGCAAATGATTAACGCTATTAAGCCACTGCAGAAAAAGCTCACCCGCCAAAAGATTTTATTGGAACAAGAACACCAAAGAGTGGATAAGATCTGGCGTAGCCAATTAGGCCGTCAACAAGGGATTAATTGGTTCTATCAAGATCGCTTGAAACAACGACAGGCTCATTTGGATAAACAAGAGCAAAAGCAATTGGATGATTTAGCCTGCAGGTATCAGCTTAAGTAAACATACTTAAATGATGTTATTCATTGCCAAACTGCATTTGGATTTTCTGGCATTGGGGGGTCCTTCCCGTATTTCCAAACTTCGTTTGGATTAGATCAAAGTCGTGGCGCTTCGCCCACCCCGACTAAAAGGGAGTGAACTGCGACTCCCTCTTAGAACACCCCGCAGCTCCGGC
>NZ_JAJGZS010000017.1:0-115106 GCF_020806285.1 Shewanella sp. 10N.7 | reverse complement strand
ATGTAGAATAACTATACTTCAATTTTATGCCTAGCATCTTGGCACTATTTGCCTTACTGACTTTGCATCTTGAAGTATCATGGGCATAGCTTAAGTTAATGGTTAACTTATAAAATAAATGGTGATTACATGGATTGTCCTTTTTGCCAAAGTGAACTGAATGAAGGCGCTATTAAATGCGCTCATTGTCATGAGTATTTATCAGAGCATGTCTGCCCCGACTGTTATGGGACATTACCTGCTGGTGCTAAGGTGTGCATGCACTGTCGTTATCGCTTTAGTCAGATAAGTGTTGATGTGGGTCAGTTGTCCATGGCATTCAACACGGAAGTGTTGGCCTCTTTGCTGTTTAGGTTTCGACTTCTTCCCCAAGAAATCATAACCGATGAAGATAAAATCACGATTAATACCCCCGGTGTGTTTAGACTGTGGAATAACACCGATGAAGTACCATGGAATAAAATTGCAGGGTTTAATTACCGTAGCGGTATTATTTGGGACAAGGTTGAAATTGAAACGCGTGGTCAGAAACCCAGTGTGATTATTGGATTATCTAAAGCTAACAGTGATGAATTACGTAGAGTTTTACAGTCTATTGTTAATGCTAACTAAATTGCTGTAGCGCGTTTAATTGTATTTGAAAAAAATAAAAAAGGGCTTTCTCACTGAGAAGGCCCTTAGTTTTTATTGGCTGTTAAGCTGTGGTGTTACTTTTCAATAACAGCATTAAAGCGCTCAAATGCTTCAGTTAAATCCGCAATTAAATCATCAGGATCTTCTAAGCCAATATGAAGTCTAATCAGTGGTTTACTGGTATCCCATGTTGTTGCAGTGCGCAGTCTATCAATACCGAATACACCTAAAATAAGGCTCTCATATCCGCCCCATGAAAAACCCATTTTAAAATGACGCATGTTTTCAACAAATGCAGTGACAGAGGCTAAGTTGCCTTGTTTTAATACAAATGAGAATAGACCATTACCACCACTAAAATCACGTTGATAAAATTCATGACCAGGGCAGGTTTCAAAGGCAGGATGACGCAGATGATCCACTTCAGGTCGGCTAGCTAACCAATTGGCGACTTTAAGCGCATTCTTATCATGCTGGGCCATTCTTACACCTAATGTGCGTAAACCACGCGCGGCGAGGTACACATCGTCAGGTGACGTAGTCTGGCCCATGATATAACTATTTTCACGCAGTTGTTCCCAATGTGCTTCATTGGCTGTTGCTGTGCCCATCATCACATCTGAATGGCCGACGATGTACTTGGTTGCAGCTTGGATGGAGATATCCACGCCCATTTCAAAAGGGCGGGAATTAATTGGCGATGCCCAAGTATTATCGAGCATTACCACAACATCATGTTCATGTGCGATTCGGCTTAATGTTGGCACATCTTGAATCTCCATGGTGATAGACCCAGGGGATTCTAGGAACAAGACTTTTGTATTCGGCTGGATTAAGTCTTTAATTCCTTCGCCAATAAGCGGATCGTAGTAAGTGGTTTCAATGCCAAAGCCTGCCAGCAATTTATTACATAAATCACGCGTTGGTTCATAGGCGCTATCGACCATTAATAAATGATCGCCACTTTTTAAGAAGGACAACAGAGCAGCACTAATAGCACCAGCACCAGATGGGTAAAGCGCAGTACCTGCGCCACCTTCTAATTCACTGATTGCTTGTTGAAAAGAGAAATGAGTAGGGGTGCCACGGCGGCCGTAAAACATTTCGCCATTGGTTTTGTTTTTAATCGCAAAACGCATGTCATCCATGGTATCGAATACGACTGTCGATGCACGATATACTGGCGGGTTAATAATCCCTTTTGAGTATTTCTTTTCTCTACCGACACTGACAATTTGAGTGGCTAGTTTGTCTTGCTGATTACTCATAAACTCATTCCCAATTGATACAAGGTGATGTTATCTATTAATTTAGCCATCCTACCATCTATACGGCCATAATAAAGCGCTAGTCGAATATAAATGACGATTTATCGTGTGCTTATCTTACTTAGAGTCTGTAATTGGAAACGCCAAACTAAATTGCACACCAGAACCATCAGCGAGGTTTTGTGCATGTATTTCCCCTTGATGAAACTCGGTGATTAATCTCACGATATATAGCCCTAAGCCTAAATGAGGCTTTGTTTGCATGCCTTGTGGTCTGATCGACACCATGGATTCAAAAATTTGCTCACTCATATCTTGAGGTAATAAAGGACCGTGGTTGCTAACCGTTAACTTGGCCATTTTTCCTGATTGTTTCAACGAAACTTCAATCGGAGCTTCAGTACTAAATTCAATCGCATTATTAATCAGTTTATCCATTAATTGGGCAATGTATTCTGGCACACCGCTCATAGACATAGTGTGCTCATCTATGGCGACAGCAAACTCGTTATCAGGATAGGTATATTGATACCCTTGCATACAACCGCTGACAACTTGTTGCAGTGAAAAATCACTTTGTTCAACATGGGATAAACTGGCTTCAAGACGAGTTGCTTCACTTAAATTATTTAAAATAAGATGTAAACGACTCACACCTTCTTGGGCGCGGGCGACATACTTTTCACTTGCAGGTTCAAGAGGTTGTAGACTTAAGTGTTCAAGAGAAGAACGCACCACTGCCACAGGGGTTCTAAGTTCATGGGATAAGCGTGATGACATGTTTTCAAGGTAATGGGTATATTGTCCTAGTCTGCCAACAATATTGGCAAAGCTACGTGACAAATCGCCTATTTCATCACGGGTTTTAGACGGCACAATTTGTTGTCTCACTCGGCCTTGGCTATCAATGGCTTGCTCAGATTGGTCGCGCAGTTTTCGAATGCGGCTTGAGATACTTGAGGCAAATATGAATAGCGCCAATGTGCCCATGCTCATAATCGTTAAGATGACATTAAATAACTTTTCTAAAGCGCGGTTACGTAACGTGCGGATCCCATGGGTGGTTTCTTCTGCAATGACAGCGCCCATGACTTTATCATCAATCCAAATAGGGCTAGCAGCAGCTAAAACAACGGCTTTGTTATCTGGTGTTAGACGCCAAGTTGAGGCCCGTTTGCCATTTAAAGCCTGTTGAATGTGACTGCCATTGAGTTCGGTTGAATCTTGCAATGAGTCAACAAAATCCTGTGGTGGTTTAGTGAGAATTTTATAATACAAAGGCAATAAGTGATCACTTTTAAATTGGCGCCAAGCACTGGCGGTTTCTGTTTCATTTAAACTTGAAGACCAGACATTGTTAGTCGCGCGAATATCCCCTGATTTTGCTAACACACGGCCGTGGTTATCAACCACCCAAATACGCGAGCTGTTATGGCTCATGCCTTTAATGATGTTTTCAATTTCAGGTGAGGGCACCAATACCGTCCCTAATTGAGCCACAGAGTCGATAGCGGAAGTGCCAATAATGGTATTCACAGTGCGAGTTTTAACATCGTCGACATTATAAATAGCAAAACCAAGCTTACTGCCCACCATAGACAGCGGCATTCTAAACTCGATATTGTAGCCATCTTTCGTCGCTAGCCATTGTCCTTGAATGCGAATTTCTGGTGTTACTGGCATGGACTGAGCTGGATCTTGAGGCAATTCGAATGCGCTTAACCAGCCATCTTGTGTGTTAGCAACGATATAACGTCTAAACTGGCCATCTGGTGATTGAGTGGCAATCACTAAGTGGTCGTTCTTATCGACACGTAAGCTATTTTTACTGCGATAAACCAACTGTTTATCGTGTACTTTAAAAAAACCATATAAGTAGCCGGCATATTTACCCACCATGTGGGTAAAGTGAATATCAACCGGTTGATTTTCATTTCGATTAAAAATCACATGATCACTAGCGTAATTGATCATACGGTGCTGGTATTGCTGCCAATCAATCAGCTTACCATCTAATTGAATTGGGCCTGATAATGGGTAAGCATAAAGGTCGCGGCCTTTTTCAACTTGGCTTAAAAAACTCGCTTGATGATTAAACAGTTTCGGCCGTTCATGCAACGCAGTTGCTAAAGCTTGGGTTGTGCCTTCTAAGGTTTTTTCTTGCCCATGTCGTAAATACTTTTCCATCTCCCACACATACTCATAACCCAGCCAAGGCAAGCAAAGTAAGAATAAAGACAAGATAACGACTTTGGCACGCAGACCTATGGGAATGTTAAACATTAGCTAACACTATCCCAGCGATAACCCATGCCGTAAACGGTATCTATACAATTAAAGTCTTTATCTGCGCTGATGAACTTTTTACGAATCCGTTTCACATGAGAAGTAATAGTACTGTCATCGACAAAAATTTTAGCTTCTTGCATTAGGTCTTGGCGACTGCGGACGTGCCCGGGATGTTTTGCCATCGCATGTACCATCCAAAACTCAGTCACGGTTAACTCAATGGGTTGTTGGTTCCAATACACTTGAATTCGATTGCCATCAATGGTTAATGCACCATGTTCTATGAGATTATCTTCTACGGTGGCAGCGCCAATGAGTTCTGAACGTCTAAAAAGCGCGGCAATACGGGCAATTAAATGCGGAAAGCTGACATCTTTTGATAAGTAATCATCTGCGCCTAAGCGAAGGCCGCAAACGGTATCAAAATCACTGTCTCTTGCGGTGAGAAAAATAATCGGCAAGCTGCTCGACATTGAACGAAGTGACTGACATAAGGTAAAACCCCCATCGATTTCATTTTCCAAACCGATATCAATAATAGCTAAGTCCGGAAGACGAGCATTGAAGGCCAGCATTGCTGCGGGGCGGTTGGCATAGCCCTGCACATTATAGCCTTGCTGTTGTAGCAATTCTTTGTAGTTTTCTCTAATAGCAACTTCATCTTCAACGATGGCAATTCTTTTCATGTATTGGTTTTTCTTGTGACTTATATGGCTGACTATACATGATTTTTAATCCAAAAAAATCGTCACAAAGTAATTGCCATATTGTTGCCACATTTCATCTCTACATTGCCATTTTTATGCCCCTTGGTTGCCATTTCTATTGTGTTTAATAGTGACATCGAATGAGACGCAGCGACATTCAAGTTTGTTTATTGAATCACTCATTGTCTCCTTCATTTTATGACTTAACTAGAACACAAAAGGAATCACCATGAAAAAGCAATTAATCGCAGTAGCCGTAATCAGCAGTTTATTTATTTCTACTATCTCAGTCGCTAATACTGAGCCAATGACCGAACAAGTCACTGAGCGTGAACACACTGAAGAGTTAGTCGGACTGACGTCAGGTGCAGTATTAGGCGCAGTGGTAGGCGGGCCTGTTGGTGCAATTATCGGAGCGTTTGCCGGTACCTTAATTGGTAAAACAGTAGGTGATGATTCTGAAATTCAAACTCAGAAAGAAATGTTAGTGCAGCAACAGCAATCTATTGAAATCCAAACGTCTGAGTTAACTGCCTTACATGAAAAACAGCAATCACTTGCAGAGGTGACGGATGAGTATTTACTCGTGCAATCGCAATTAACTGACTTGCGTGAAGCGCAGCAACAACAGTTACAAGAATTAGCTATTGGCTTGAATGTGCAGTTCAAAACAGGGTCGTCCACTATCGAGCCACACTTTGAGCAACAACTTGATGACGTGGCTTACTTAATGGCTTTATCTCCTGAATTAATGTTGGATTTGACGGGCTACGCAGATCGTCGCGGAGATAGCACATTTAACCAGGCGCTTTCTGAGCAAAGACTGATTGAAGTGACAAGTTATCTACAAAGCCAAGGCGTATCAGCTGAGCGTTTACATGCCAAAGCATTTGGGGCGTCAGCGCCACTACATGCCCAGCAAAGTTTTGAAAATGACTTTTTTGACCGTCGTGTCACATTGAAAATTATGCCTGTCGGTGAAGCTCTCGCTGCTAACTAATTAACCTTTATTAAAGATTCAACCTTCGTGAAACCTTGCTGACTTGGCAGCGTTTCATCGAAGGGAGTACCGAGTTCAAGGAGAGAAACGATGAAAAGGTTAACCCGTTACCGAAACAGGAAAATACCTAAAATTAGCAATACCACCAACAAGCTTGATCTAGCAGCCTATGGCTGTTCAGGCCTAATTCTGTTGGCATTGATGGTTTTGAATGTGTTGTTTCCAGTGCATGCTATGGGATCATCAGATCGCAGAAATACAGGCTCTGAGCATAAAGGAAATGACTTATCCGAAGTGACCCAAGGAATATTGCGTTATCAGGTTAATGGTCAGCAATTTGAAAGTTTACCCTTAAAAACGGATGTCAGGATGAAAGTCTCTGGCTGGACAAATAGGGTGAGTGTTAAGCAAACCTTCACAAACCAATCTAGTGATTGGATTAATGGTAGTTATATTTTCCCGTTATCGTCTAATAGTGCGGTTGATCAAATGCGCCTCATTATCGGCGAGCGGGTTATTGAAGGCGATATTCAACCAAAAAAGCAAGCTAAAGCCACATTTGAAAAAGCAAAGGCTCAGGGGAAAAGAGCCAGTCTCGTGTCACAGCAACGCGCTAATATATTCACCACAGAAGTCGCTAATCTTGGGCCGAAGGAAACATTAACGGTTGAAATTAGTTATCAAGAAAAACTGCGCTATAGAGACGGTGAGTTTAGCTTACGATTTCCGATGACGATTAACCCTAGGTATAAGCCAGGATCTTCGGCGGTTGATGGCGAGACTGTTAATCATAAGCCATTAAATGGGGTGACTGTAACGTCTGAATTATCGCAACAATCGTATGAATCTTTATCGCCAACATTGCCGTCATCACTGTTAAGTTTTTCACCTGAATTTTTATTGTACCCAGCGGCAGACGATCGAAGTGAGATTGATTACGAGCTGGATGATAAAAACTCAGACGGGGTAACGGTCAACTTACTAGTGGAATTAGAAGCAGGCTTTAATGTTGCAGATATCAACAGTCCATATCAAGAGATTAAAAAGGTTGGTGCAGGGGATAAATGGCAAATAGCGCTTGTGGGGCAACAAAAAGCCAATAAAGATTTTGTGCTGACCTGGCGAGCCCAGGCTAATGAAAGCTTATCGCCGCTGACAGCAGTG
Source organism: Shewanella sp. 10N.7 (assembly GCF_020806285.1). Lineage (NCBI taxonomy): Bacteria > Pseudomonadati > Pseudomonadota > Gammaproteobacteria > Alteromonadales > Shewanellaceae > Shewanella > Shewanella sp. 10N.7. The sequence continues at coordinate 108,045 of NZ_JAJGZS010000017.1, read as the reverse complement.
TTTACTCAGCAAGGTCAGACTCATGAAGTCGTTAATCAACAGAGTAAAGAACATAGTAATAAAAAGAGTAATGAGCATATTGATAACAAGGCAAAGCTTAATCAAGTGGAATATGGTTTAGTCATGCTGACACCTCCAGCAGCGTCAAATCAAAACCAATTTGTTCAAAGGGACCCAAATACAAACGATAACATCAGAAAATATCACGTGCCACGAGAGTTAATTTTAGTGATTGATACTTCAGGCTCAATGTCAGGCGGCTCTTTAGAACAGGCCAAACAAGCGATGCTTTATGCGCTTGCAGGATTAACCAGCCAAGATAAATTCAATGTGATTGAGTTTAATCACGCGACGAGTCAGTTATCTGAACAATCATTAGTAGGCTCAAGTAGCAATATCGGCAAAGCTAATCAGTTTGTCCGTCAACTTGAAGCCAATGGTGGGACTGAAATCAGTAAAGCCTTATCAGTGTCTTTGACTCACGCTGCAAATCAAGCTGGAAATAACGAGAATGAATTTAATCGCGCACAAGAGCATTCAACGTTGTTAAGGCAAGTTATTTTTATCACTGATGGTGCGGTGAGTAATGAGCATGGCTTGTTTCAGCAAATTGAAGCTGAATTAGGCGACAGCAGGTTATTCACTGTAGGGATCGGTTCGGCGCCTAATTCATACTTTATGGAACGTGCAGCTATGTTTGGGCGCGGTACTTATACATACATTGGTAAAACGTCTGAAGTAAAAAGCAAAATTTCGCAGTTACTCGCTAAAATCGAGAAACCAGTGAGTACAGATATTAAGTTAACTTATCAAGATGGCACAGTACCTGATTATTGGCCTGCTCAGATCCCCGATTTATATCAAGATGAACCATTATTAGTGAGTTATAAATCGCCTTCATATAACCAACAAAATTTAATTGTTTCAGGTTATAGCCAAGGGCAATATTGGCAACATCAGATAAACCGTAATGCACCCAAACAAGCAGCGGGTCTGGATTTAATCTGGGCAAATGCACAAATTGATGCAATTGAAGCCACCCAAAGTCGCAGCAACTTACAGCGAGTGAAAAAGCAAGTGGAAGCATTGGGAATGAAATATCATTTAGTTACTTCGCAAACAAGCCTAGTTGCGGTTGATAAAACGCCTGTGAACCCTATGGCCGAATTTAATCGTAATCAACAGGTGAAAAGACATATGCCTGGTGGCTGGAAAAGACCTCAAGGTGTTTTGCCTCAAACAGCCACCTCTAGTCGGCTAAACATCTTAATCGGGCTAAGTCTACTTATCATTGCTTTGCTACATGGCCTTTGGCTAAAAGGTTTGTTACCCGCACAGCGACTCATTTTGCCCAAAAATAACGAGCAAGGCGGGTCTTATGATGTCATTTAAATGGATTATTCCGAGTTGTGTGGCATTGATAGGAGTGAGTTTTTTATCGCAAGGAGCGTATATGCAAATTAAAGCTAATTTTGCTCAATATTTGATTGAGCAGGCATGGAGTAAAACCTTAGAAGATCAATTACCGCATAAACCTTGGAGCTGGGCAGATACACACCCTGTGGCTAAGTTAAAATTATACGCAGATAAAGAAACTGACTTATATCCAATAGGCCAGCCAATGTTTGTTCTCGCGGGGGCTTCAGGGCGAAACTTAGCATTTGGCCCAAGCTTAGTATTAAGTGGCGCTGGAGTGGGTGAGCAAGGTAATACCATTATTGCAGGGCATAGAGATACTCATTTTTTACCACTGCAACAAGTGAAGAAAGGGGACATTGTTGAGCTTGAAACATCATACGGAATGCAACAGAACTACTTAATCACGCATATTGATATCGTTCACGAAACACAAACTGAGGTACTTAATATGACAACGGATAACCAGTTAACTTTAATAACGTGTTATCCGTTTGAAGATTTATCTGCTAACAGCGATTATCGCTATGTGGTGACGGCCAAGAAAGTAAACAGTGGTCATCGTTTAATTTGAAATGGGCATCACTCTATTACGACCTAATCGTTTTGCTTCGTATAACAACTTGTCAGCACTTTCAATCAGCTGACTGGTTGTTTGTTTTTCTTTCCATTCACTGACGCCGAATGAAGCAGTAATATTATCAATACGTGTTTCGCTGCGTCGGTCTTTGACGCTCAGTTTTTCTATAGAGCGGCGCATGGCTTCAGCCAGTTGTCTTGCAATGCGTTGTTTGCTGTTAGGCAATAAAATTGCAAACTCTTCGCCACCAAATCGGTAAAGTTTAACCCCATCACGACAAGATTCCTGTAACCGTTTAGATACTACTTTGAGGACTAAATCCCCCAGCTGGTGGCCGAAGGTGTCATTGAATTGTTTGAAATGGTCAATATCGGCGATGATCAAACAAGCCCCTGACGGAGATTGACTGATAAGGGCATTAATATCTTCGTTAAATGCACGGCGGTTTAATGCTTCACTTAATGCATCAAATAAAACATCTTTTTCAGATTCAGCTAGGCGTTGTTTGAGGGTATTTATCTCTGATTGTGCTTTGTCCAATTGCTGGGTAAAACTAACGGTACTTGAATGTATATTTGCTGACTCACTGACGATATTGCGAACGACCTTGATAACTTGCTCAAGTGAAAAGCCTTTGCTTTCAAGTTCGCTTAACTTACTAAATTCTTTTTCAATTTTTGATTGAAAATTGTTGGTGTCATGATTAGTGTCTTTTAAGGATTGAGAAAGCTCGCAAACCATTGCATCAAGGTTTTGTCTCATATCACGCACATCTAGCTCAACGGGATCTGAAATGTGTTCTCGGTAAAGTAATTCGCTGGAAACAGGAGAGTATTGCTGGTTTTGTGCAATAGCTGAATCGAGGGCAAGGTTAAGCTTGGGATTGGATTCAGCCACATATGTGTACCAAAGTGCATAATTGGTCGGCGTGGTTGGAATGCTGTGTTTCAACATTAAAGGAACGGCTTTTTTTAAATTTAAAGCGGCAGATTTTAGTAGATCAGTTGACATGCAACCCCTCAATATCAGTTGAGGTCACTTTGCAAACTATCAAAAGAAAAGAGGCATAATTTTAATGAATGTTGATGCTTGAAAGTGACTTAATTATTAATCTTCAACGTTTTTGAAGCACCTTTATTAAGGTGCTTTTGAACATTAGAATGAATAGGATACGGCAAACATGGGGCCAGTAAAACTATAATTTATATTGTAATCTAAAGTTCTAAATTCTTTATCCAAGATACTACGAGAACGTTCAATATCAACGTCAACATCGTAATAATTATACGCCAAAGATAAGTGGAAGTTTTCACAGATCATGGCACTAACACCTGCTCGAATATCGACTAATGAACCTTTAAAGTTATCATACTTAATAGCAAAGTATTGTGCATGAGCACTAAACTGCCAACCTGGGTAAAATTCGTACATGCCGAATAAACCAATATTTGGTAAAGGTGCTGTTAACGCGTTATCAACAACTTTAGGCGTAAATGAGACGGTATCACATAAGCTATTTGGCTCGCTCGTTTCGCCACAGAGGCTAATGTCGCCTTCAAATATGGTTTCTACAAACATAGTATGCAAACCAATTGAGCCGCCTACAGTATAATCATTGCCTTCCCAAATATCATATCCGTAACCAATTCTTAAAATATCGATATTTAATGTGGTCGATAATTTAGCACTGCCGTCAATGATATAGCTTTGATCATTATCACCGAACTCAGGGATTTCGATATCAAAACCTAACTGTGGGGTATCGGCATTACGGTGTAATGACTTCCAATCGACATAAATGTGGTGGCGTTCTTTGAAGCTATATTGGAATTCAAAAAAAGGCAGGAATTGATCTTCGGTTAACAGCAAGTCATCCTCAAAATCGAGCAAATAATAATTACCCGTATCTTTAGCACTTTTCACTAGCATCGTTGAATCTGAGCTAGCGTAAAATGCACCAAGGGTAAATTTGTATTCGTCAGCTTTAACATGGCCAGTAGTACAAACCACAGCTAAAAGTCCTAAAGAGGCTCGCTTAAACATTTTATCTCCGCACTTAATATGAACTCATTGTGAGTTAGACGTGCTTTTTATTTTTATTTTATAATCAGGGTTATATCTTTTTGCGTACTAATACTAGCACTATGTAACTAAATGTGAAGGCTTTGTTGGTTAAAATGTGCTGAAAAGTGATCCTAGATCAAAGTTTAGAAGTATCGACAAACATCGGGCTAAAGCTAAATATTTGTATGATAAATTTAAATACCTGTTTTAAAAGCTTTAAGTTGAGTTTTATGGTGAGGCTTGGCTTGGTTTAATGAATCTTTAAAATGAAGTGTTCAGTGTGTTTAAGGGAACATTAATGGAATATTTACTGATTATTTTATGGAATTTACAGTCAGTATTTTGACTAAGTGTTAAAAATTTGTAATTGAGAGGGTTTGTCAATTTTTTGCTGATTTGATATTACGTCTACAAGTGTTAAAGCTAATTACTCTTTGCCATAATTTTGCTATAAAGCGATATTAAAATAACCTCGTACATTCCTGTTTGAGTATTAATCCATTATGGATACTGATTTATTAAAAACGTATTTAGAAGTTTATCGCACCCGTCATTTTGGAAAAGCTGCAGATAATCTATTTTTAACTCGTAGCGCGGTGAGCTTCAGAGTTAAACAGCTTGAGAATATGTTAGGTGTTTCGCTGTTTAATAGAGAGCGAAATAATATTCAGCCCACACCAGCGGGTGAGCGATTACTAGAGCATGCCAATGCCGTGTTAACCGCAGTTGAAAGGGCAAAGCAAGATGTATCATTGTCAGGCAGTCAGCTAGTACAACTTAGCCTTGGTATTGGACACAATGTTTGGGATAGCTACTTAAATAAATTGATGCAACCATTATGTTCTGGCTTACAAGACGTGTCTTTAAGAACTGATGTGATAACCACGGCTGTGATGTCAAAACAGTTGTCTGAAAGAACGCTAGATATCGCGCTAAGTTTTGATCCTCTGCGTATCGATGATATCGAAATCACTAAACTACACCGTGTGAATTTAATATTGGTGGCTGACAAGCCTGATTTATCGGTGAATGATATAAGCCAATACCAGTATGTGAAAGTGGATTGGGGTACCGCTTTTAATATCATGCATGCGCAAGAGTTAGCATACTTTCCCATGGCATCTCTACATACCAGTTCTGCGCAAATAGCATTTGATTATCTAATGAGCAATGGCGGTAGTGCTTTTTTGCCTGAAACGATGGTTGAGGAAAAGCTTTTACAATCTGAACTGTTTTTAGTTGAAGGCGTTGAGCCAATGCGCAGACATATTTACGCCGCGCATTGGATTAACAGTGAGCGAATTGATGAAATTGAACAAGCTCTGCTAGTACTTACACATAAAATTTATCGTTGATTTTAGCTGGATAATTTAATGTTTTTAGCTGTCTTTACTACAAGAGAGTGATTCGGACGAATAGCTATAATAAGTAAGCATTGATTAATATTGCGCCCCACGTTATAGCGCACAATGCCAAACTTAAAAATACCGCTGCAGAAGCCACGTCTTTGGCTTGACCACTTAAAGGATGGATTTCATCACTTATTCTATCGACGACCGCTTCGATGGCTGAGTTAAGTAACTCTGTGATAAGTACGATGAACAAAGTCATTATCATTAATATTGATTCGATAAAGCTGACATTGGTGAAAAGTGAAATAGGGAGTAATACCATTGCTAAGATAAGTTCTTGTCTAAATGCAGCTTCATTTTTCCAGGCGCTTGTTAACCCCTGTAATGAAAAGCCAGTCGCTCGGATGATCCGTTTAAAGCCATTATTATTTACCGGTTTCATTTTATGTCTATATCTCATTTTGTTTGTAACGTAGGTAGATTGTTATATCAGCCCTTAACATAGCAAAATATAAAATCTTTACTAAAATCAATTATCTTGAATGCTGTTTAGTGTCATAGTTGTTGTCTATAGCTGGGGTTAACTATGCTAGCTGTTAACTAGGGTAGGAGCCGACTACTGTTGCTATTCATTATGGTCGTTGTTGTAGCAGCAGTGTATTGATCAAGTCCAATAGGTTTCATTTTCAAATTATTACTAGCAAGGATGCTACTATGCAAAGATATTTACTGTCTATTATATTTCTTCCCATCTATTTATTACTTTCTGTTTCATTGTTTGCAGCTGAAAAGTCTCCCATTCAACTTGCTAGCCGGTTTCAAGATGACATCAAGGTTGAACAATACTTTGTCAGTGAAAAGCTTGATGGTGTAAGAGGCTATTGGAATGGTGAACATCTGTTGTCTCGCTCTGGTAGAAAGATATCCGTGCCTGATTGGTTTGTTGCAGACTTTCCAGCGTCTAAACTGGATGGCGAGTTATGGATTAAACGTAATGATTTTGAATCAGTGTCCGCGCTATCGCGAAGTCAGAGGGTCGATAACCCCTTGTGGCGGCAGGTTAAGTTTATGATTTTTGATATGCCAGAACATAAGGGCGAATTTAGCCAGCGTGTGCAAGACATGGCGCAAATAGCGTCTCACTCTAAGTACATAAACATGATCCCCCAACAATCATTCTCAACGCACGAAGCGCTATATCAAGAACTTAATCGTGTTATAGCACTAAAAGCTGAAGGCCTGATGCTACATAAAAAATCGGCCTTATATAAAGTGGGCCGCAGCCAAGATATTGTTAAACTCAAACCTCGCTACGATGCTGAAGCCACTGTCATCGCTTATAACGAAGGTAAGGGTAAATATTCAGGTTTACTAGGCTCTCTCACTGTTGAAATGCCTGATGGAAAACAGTTTAAAATTGGCAGTGGTTTTAGTGATCATCAAAGAGCTAACCCACCTGCAATTGGCTCAATCATCACTTACCAATATTTAGGGCTGACGAAAAACGGCATTCCACGATTCGCGCATTTTTTAAGGTTAAGGAATGAATAAATATAGGCTTTTTGACCTAAACCTAGTTAATATTAGGTTCGCTAAATCTACGATTTTTCCAAGCGAAATAAAGGAGTAAGTATTGGAATCCCAATCCCATTCTAAAGCTGATGCGATACAAACGCTAAACTTGAGTCAGGTTAAGTCTGTACTTTTTGTTTGTCTCGGTAATATTTGCCGTTCGCCTAGCGCTGAAGCTGTTTTTCGCCATAAAGTTGCTGAGTTAGGTCTTGAAATTCATATAGATTCAGCAGGAACAGCGGCCTATCATCAAGGAAACCCACCGGATCCTCGTTCAATCAAAGCAGGTGAGGCCCGTGGATTAGAGTTCAGTGGTATGAAAGCACGTAAAGTAATAGACCAAGATTTTGAGCAGTTTGACTTAATATTGGCAGCTGATAACACTAATATGGATGATTTAATCATTCGCTGTCCTTCTCAATACCAACATAAATTGAGGTTGATTTTATCCTTTGCAGCAGATGACGTTAACGGTGTAATGGAAGTGCCCGATCCCTATTACGGCGGCGAGAATGGTTTTGAAGTGGTTTTAGATTTGTTGGATGCAAGTTTAGTTGCGTTGGCAAAGCGGATTAAATCGGCATAATCTCTCTAATTTAACGTATAAAGGCTTATCATTTGATAAGCCTTTATTTGTTCTATCGTAACGTAATAACTAATTAGGGTTAACCATTTTGATGACGTTTACCTGAACGTTTTAATTTTTCTTGTTCAATTTTTTGCTGTTTAATAGCTTCTTTTTCTGCCATCACTCGCGCCACTTCAGCTTTTTCAATCTCAGCCATTTCAGGGGTTTCTAAGGTCAATAAGCCTGTTTTACCTGAGCGGAATTCATGGAGTAGTAATTCAGATGCTTTGTGTAAATCAATACGACCGCCAGGTCTTAATGCACCGCGTTTACGGCCAATTTCTTCGAGTAATTCAATATCGGTTTCAGGCAGTGACTTGAGTTTATATCGCTCACAAATCTCTTCAGGATAGGCGTGAAGAAAATACTCTGCAGCGAACATGGCGACATCTTCATATTCCATTGCAGTATCTTTAATCGCACCTGTGACAGCTAAACGATAACTACTTGATTCGTTATCAACCTTTGGCCATAAAATACCAGGAGTGTCAGACAGTACGATACCATTTTTTAAATTGATACGTTGTTGACGCTTGGTGACAGCGGGTTCGTTACCTGTTTTTGCGAGAGTGCGACCCGCAAGGGTATTAATAATAGTGGACTTACCGACATTCGGGATCCCCATAATCATGGTACGAATATCTTTTTCAAGTTTGTCGCGAGAAGGAACTAACTTACGACAAATATCAGGAATGCTTTTAACTTGACCTGGTTGAAGTGTGGTTATCGCAGTTGCTTTTACACCTTGTTCACGCTCTAGGTATTCAATCCAGCGTGCGGTCACTTTAGGATCGGCTAGGTCTGATTTGTTGAGTAGTTTAATACATGGCTTATCGCCCCTTAAGGTTGAAACCATAGGGTTTTCACTACTATATGGAATACGCGCATCTAATACTTCGATGACAAGATCGACTTGAGGCATTGCCTCTTCAATCTCTTTTCGAGCTTTGTGCATGTGTCCTGGGTACCATTGAATTGCCATGTGTTTGCCTTTTTTAAAACCACTACTAACAAAGGGGGCATATTCTACCTTGTTATGCCGTTAAATGATAAAAAAAAAGCGCCATTTGGCGCTTTAAACTTATTGGAAATACTCAAGAACTTAAATAACGCCAAGCTCTCGTAGTCTTTCCATTAAGTAGCTATCTGCTGTGTAGCGCTCAGATAACACCACTTCTGGGTTGGGATGTAAAAACAGTGGTAACGAAATACGCGATTTGGTCTTATCTGTTCCTTCAGGATTAATGACTCGATGTGACGTTGATGGATAATAACCACCAGATGCTTCTTGAAGCATATCACCGATATTAATAATGATATTACCAAAATCACTGGGTACATCTATCCAATTATCATCTTTGGTTTGTACTTGAAGGCCTGGCTCGTTAGCTGCGGGTAGTACAGTTATTAAGTTAATATCTTCATGTGCTGCTGCGCGAATTGCGCCTAGTTCTTCATCGCCAGCCATTGGTGGGTAGTGCAGAACACGTAATAATGTTTTTTCGCTTTCAGCTATCATGGCTGGCAGCGGAATTGAAAATTTTGCAGCTACCTCAGCTGGTGCATACTCTTCAATCCAACCTAATAATTCCGCAGCTAATTCATTAGCATGTTTATAGTAAGCCAGAATGTTGGCTTTTAATGATTCAGGAATGCGGCCCCAAGGATAAACGTGAAAATATTCTTTGATATCTTTTACGCTATGGCCTTTTGCCGTTTCAGAAATTGAGGCTGGGAAAAACCCATCCTGTGTTTCTGGTTTGAATAAAAAATCATTTTTTTGTTCAGACTGGAAAAACTCATACCATTCTTTATAGATGGTTTCGACGAGTTCTTTACTGATTGGGTGATTAGATAATACCCCAAACCCTGTTTCTCTTAATGACTCAACAAACTGCTTTGCACAGCCCTCTGAGCGGTAATCAATTGTTTCTAATTTCATGTTTTCTACTTATTGTTTTATTTGACCCAATGTGATTTTAACCTCCGTCACACTTTGTCGCAATTTTTTGATCTAAAAAGCGGTCTTATAAGTCGAAATAGTGATCTTTATTCGGCATACTGCCATCTGTTTAACTATTGCTTTAAAGTGAGAAGGCTAAGATTGAAGTTAGGACGATGCAAATGAATGAATTAACTGAGTTTGAAAAGTATGTCATTGAGCAGAAAGGAACTGAACGTCCATTTAGTGGAGAATACGTCAATCATGAAGCTGAAGGTTTATATTTGTGTAAAAAATGCTTAGCGCCTTTATATAAAAGCGAACATAAATTTAATGCTTTTTGTGGCTGGCCGGCTTTTGATGATGAAATACATGGGGCAATCAAGCGTACTGTAGATGCCGATGGTCATCGTACTGAGATTACCTGTCATGAATGTGGTGGTCATCTAGGGCATGTTTTTAAAGGTGAAATGCTTACCGGTAAGAATATGCGACATTGCGTAAACTCAGTGTCGATGGTGTTCAAAAGCTATGAAGACATTGAAGCTGAAAAATCGCATGCCACTAAGGCGTTGCAACTGGCGACATTCGGTGCAGGTTGCTTTTGGTGTATTGAAGCCGTTTTCCAAAGGCTTGATGGTGTTGAGAGTGTTTATTCTGGCTACAGTGGCGGTACAACGGAAGACGCGCACTATGATGCAGTTTGTAGTGGTGTAACTGGTCACGCTGAAGTGATACAAGTGGCTTTTAATCCGGAGATTATTAGTTATAACACCTTACTATCGGTATTTTTTGCAATTCATGATCCTACCACTTTGAATCAACAAGGTAATGATAAAGGTCCACAATACCGTTCGGTGATATTTACTCATAATGCTGAGCAAGTCGATCAAGCGACAATTGCAATTAGTAAATTGATACAGCAGGGGATTTGGCCAAAACCTATTGTGACTGAAGTTTCTATGTACGAAACTTTTTATCATGCAGAAAACTTTCATGATGACTATTTTGCTAAAAATGCAGAACAACCTTATTGCCAACTACTTATCAAGCCCAAGTTTGAACAGGCGATGAGACAATTTGAGGCATTACTAAAGAAAGATTAGTCTAGTTGATGTAAGAAATACCTACGCTGACAAAGCGGTAACCCAATAAAAAAGCGAACTATCTAGTTCGCTTTTTTGTTGATGGAATAACTCACTTATTGATTCGGATTAAGAATCCAGAGCATCATCTGCCACTTTGTAATGTGGATCTTCAATCACATTAACTTCAACTAAATCACGTGCCTTATGGAGTAAATCTTTACAGTCTGGACTTAAGTGTCGCAAGTGTAATTTTTTACCCGCCGCAACATATCGTTCAGCTAACGTATCAATAGCATCAAGTGCTGAATGATCAGCAACGCGCGAATTTTGGAAATCGACAATGATATCTTCAGGATCATTAGTTGCATCGAAAAGGTCTAAGAAGTTAGATACAGAGCCAAAGAACAATGGGCCATTTAACTTGTAAACTTTCCAGCCATTGGCATCTGTATTAGTTTCAACGTTGATGTGTTTTGCGTGTTCCCATGCAAACACGAGTGCTGAAACAATAACACCAACAAAAACAGCAAATGCCAAATCGGTAAATACGGTCACAGCAGTGACTAAGACGATAACGAATGCATCATGCTTTGGTACTTTGCCCATGACTTTAAAACTAGCCCATTCAAATGTCCCGAGTACCACAATGAACATTACACCGACTAGCGCGGCTAGAGGGATAATTTCAATAAATGCTGAGCCAAATAAAATAAAGGCAAGTAGTGCTAAAGCTGCAGTTATGCCAGATAAACGACCACGACCACCTGAGTTGATATTAATGATTGATTGACCAATCATTGCACACCCACCCATAGCGCCGAAGAAGCCACTGGTAATATTGCCCACGCCTTGACCAACACATTCTTTGTTACTTTTACCACGACTATTGGTCATTTCATCAATAACGGTAAGGGTTAACAGTGATTCAATTAAACCAATTGCAGCAAGAATAAATGCATACGGAAGGATAATAAATAGGGTATCTAGAGTAAATGGCACACTTGGAATTGCAAAACTAGGCAAGGTGCCTGCAATAGTTGCATGCTCATCACCACTCATGGTTTTTAAGAAATCGAGTACATTACGCGTATCCAAATCTAAACCAACTACGATTGCGGTAACCGTTAAAATCGCGACTAATGAAGACGGAATCGCAGTAGTTAATTTTGGTAAAAAGTGGATGATCGCCATCGTTAAAGCGACTAAGCCGAGCATAATCATTAATGGCTCTTGCGCCAACCAGATCATGTTTCCTGCGGCATCTTTGACTTTAAATTGTCCAAGCTGGGCAAGGAAAATAACAATAGCGAGACCGTTTACAAAGCCAATCATCACAGGGTAAGGAACAATGCGTATAAATTTACCGAGCTTGAATATACCTGCGGATATCTGAATTATCCCCGCCAGCACCACCGCTGCAAATAAGTACTGTACTCCATGCTCAACAACAAGCGATACCATGACAACTGCCATAGCGCCGGTTGCGCCAGAAATCATGCCTGGGCGCCCGCCAATAACAGCAGTAATAATACCCATGATAAAGGCTGCGTATAAACCGACCATAGGTTCAACTTGAGCGACAAATGCAAAAGCAACAGCTTCTGGTATAAGTGCTAGTGCAACAGTCAATCCAGATAAAATATCTGCTTTGCTACTGCTTGTTTTGTGACGAAGTAGATCGAACATTTAGCCCCTGAAAACAATTGATGTGTTTGATAATAAAAGTGTGCGTATGTTAACAAAATTTAATGCTGCGCTAAACCTGAAATTAATCTTAATTGATTATAAATAGAATAATTCATTAAATTGTAAATATAAAAAAACCACGCTAATTAGCGTGGTTTTTAAATGAGTCTTTTAGACTGAACTTAAATCATTAAGCTTTTGTCGTATCAGACGAAGCACTATTTGCCATTCTAGACTTAGATGCTTCAGCATCAGGTTGTGATTTTTCATATTCACGACCTTTAGGGACAGCTTGCTGAGTACGAGCTTCAGAAACAGGTTTAGTTGTATCTGACATCACCATAGAACCAAAGCGACTAGCGGCAGCAGGTTTTTTAGCTGGCGCTTCAACTTTCGCGGCAGATGCTGTTGGTGTAGCAACAACTTTGCGTTGAATAGCCGCAGGCTTAGCCATAGGTGCTGAAGCGATTGAATTATCTTTAGCTGGTGCTTTTAGCGGTTCAACTTTAGCTTCTTCAGTTACAGGCTCTTGAGCAATAGGCGCTTCAGTTTTAACTTCTTCAACTACAGGCTCTTGAGCAATAGGCGCTTTAGTTTTAACTTCTTCAACTACAAGCTCTTGAGCTATAGGCGCTTCAGCTTTAACTTCTTCAGCTACAGGCTTTTGAGCAATAGGCGCTTCAGTTTTAACTTCTTCAGCTACAGGCTCTTGAGCAACAGGCGCTTCAGTTTTAACTTCTTCAACTGCAGGCTCTTGAGCAACAGGTGCTTCAACTTTAACTTCTTCAACAACAGGTGTTGTTTCAACAGCAGGAGCCTCAGTTTTAACTTCAACTGCTGCTTCAGCTTGTTCTGCATCGAGTTGTTTTTCAAGTTCATCAACTGGAGTAAATACAGCTGTTGCTGGCGCAGTTTCATCTTCATCACGACGACGACGTTGACCCGCTGCACGCAAATGACGAGGGCTACGACGGCTACGACGCTGACCTTGTTTCTCATCACTGTCTTCAGCATTATCTTCAGATGTAACAACAGGCGCTTCTGCTGATGCTTCAGCTGGGGCAGCTACAGGCGCTGAACTTGTTGCTTCAACCGTGGTTTCGACAACTGCAGAGTCAACTTTCACTTCAGAATCAGTTTTTTCAGTTTTGATAACTTGAGCATCTTTTGCTGATTCAGATGTTACCGCTTCAACTGATTCAGACTTAACTTGCTCAGTTTTTGCTGTGTTATCTTTTCTTGGGCGACGAGTACGAGCCGGTTTAGCTGCTTGTTCTGTCGCAACAGGCTTAGCTGTTTCAACTGAAGCAGTAGTTTCAGTTGTGGCAACGTCATTTAACTTAGCTTCATTTTGTTCGTTTTCAATTCGAACTTTACGGCGCATGTTACGACGTTGACGACGTTCTCTGGCAGCTTCCTGCTTAGGTGATTTCTCGCCTTCAGCACGTGGCTTATCTGCAACAGGTTTATTTGTATTAACTTTAGGGTCATTCTTAGTCGGACGTTTATCAGCTTGCTCTTTGTTAGCAACATCTCTGTCAGACTTCTTGTTACGACCTTTGTTGTCTCTGCCTTTGTTATCAGCATCGTTACGGTTATCGCTGCGGTTGTCATTACGATTGCGACGATTGTCAGTGCGACGTGAATCATTGCGACGGTTACGACGGTTGTTTTGACCATCTTTACGATTTTTGTCTGATGGCTTAGATTCAGTTTTCGCAGGCTCATCTGATGAGAATAGTTTGCTAATCGCTGAAACCATTTTAGCGAAGAAACCAGGCTCTGATGCAGTAGCTTCAACTTTAGCAGGCTGTTCAACAGTCGGTTTTGGCGCTACATTTTTTGGCGTACCAAAACCTTTAATAGCTGGCTGTTGCGCTTCTGCACGTTCTAGTTTACGTGGTTCGTACAACTTAGCTTCAGGTTTTTCTACACGCTTATAACTTGACTCAACGACTTCATCATCGCTTCTTAAACGTGATACGCGGTAGTCAGGTGTTGTCATGTGCGAATCTGGGATTACGTACACTTCAACATTGTGACGTTCTTCAGTGATGCGAATCGCTTTACGCTTTTCGTTCAATAAGAATGCAGCAACATCAACAGGTACAACAGCTTCGATTTGCGAGGTGTTTTCTTTAATCGCTTCTTCTTCCATTAAGCGAAGGATAGAAAGAGCTAAAGATTCAGTACTACGAATCGTACCTTGGCCATGACAGCGAGGACATAAATGACCTGCAGACTCACCAAGAGAAGGGCGTAGACGTTGGCGTGACATTTCCATCAAACCAAAACGAGAAATACGACCTAATTGCACACGAGCACGGTCTAAATGAACCGCATCACGCATTCTGTTTTCAACTTCACGTTGATGTCTAACTGGTGTCATATCGATGAAATCGATAACCACTAAACCACCTAGGTCACGTAAACGTAATTGACGTGCAATTTCGTCTGCGGCTTCAAGGTTAGTGTTTAATGCTGTTTCTTCAATATCTCCGCCTTTAGTAGCACGTGCAGAGTTAATATCGATAGACGTTAATGCTTCAGTCGGGTCAATAACAATTGAACCGCCAGAAGGCAAACGTACTTCACGTTGGAAAGCAGACTCAATTTGAGACTCAATTTGGAAGTGAGTGAATAGCGGTACTTCAGATTCGTAACGCTTAACACGTTCAACGAAATCAGGGCGAACAAGGCCAATATGCTGTTTCGCTTCTTCAAAAATGCGTGGGTGATCAATTAAGATTTCACCAACATCACGGCGTAAGTAATCACGGATTGCGCGAACAATTACGTTACTTTCTTGGTGAATAAGAAATGGTGCAGGCTTGCTTTGAGCAGCTTCCTGAATGGCATCCCAATGATGTTGAAGAACTTTAAGGTCCCATTTTAGTTCAGCAGCGTCTTTACCAACTCCAGCTGTACGTACAATAAGACCCATACCGTTAGGTACAGATAACTCAGACATTGCTGCTTTAAGCTCAGTACGTTCATCACCTTCGATGCGACGAGAAATACCGCCAGCACGTGGGTTATTAGGCATTAACACTAAGTAAGAACCAGCAAGAGAGATAAACGTTGTTAAGGCGGCGCCTTTATTACCACGTTCTTCTTTGTCGATTTGTACGATAACTTCTTGGCCTTCAGATACCACTTCTTTGATATTTGGGCGACCTTGGAAAGAGTATCCTTTAGGGAAGTATTCGCGTGCGATTTCTTTAAGCGGAAGGAAACCGTGACGATCAGCGCCGTAATCAACAAACGCAGCTTCTAAAGAAGGTTCTACGCGAGTGATGGTGCCTTTATAGATATTTGATTTTTTTTGTTCATGGCCTGGGCTTTCGATATCCAGATCATACAATTGTTGCCCATCTACTAGGGCAACGCGCAACTCTTCCGATTGAGTTGCATTTATTAACATACGTTTCATGATGACTTAATTCTTCTAATAAGGTCATCAAACAAAGACTTATCGTTGCATTACGGGCCTAAAATTATTATTCACAAAGCCTCACGGCTGGTTTTTAGGCAAGTTAGGTGCGCATTGCTGTAAGACGCATTCGCTGCGTGTCGCATCCTATTTATGGCTTATTTTTTAATGATTACAAAAACAAGGAATTCGTTGTTAATACGCAACCAACCCCATAAATTTTAAAATTTCTTATCCGGTAATGCCCAAGTCGAATCGGTCTGTTTGATAACAAGCTAAAATTTGTTCGAATTTGGGGGTGCAATGTTTCAGGAAAACTTTTTAAATAATGATGAAACAGACGGTTTAACTGTAAAAGCAATTCTTATTGCTTTGTGATGTTTACAGTCTGCAAATCAATGATTTGCGACCTGCCGTGCTCATGAATTCTACTGAAAAAACACCATAATAAATTGAGGTTGTGAACAATTTATTCACTGTTTATCCTCAATCACTGCGCAAATATAGCAATAAACAATTTAGACAGCAATCAAAACAACGAATTCTTATTATCCCATCAAGGTAAAACTTAGGGTACAATGTGCGCCGTAATTACTATAGGCGCATCATGAATACAGAAACTCCCACAAAAGTTCAGTTGGTCACCATTGATGAAGATCATTTTGAGCAACGCATTGATAATTTTCTTCTCACCAAATTAAAAGGTGTTCCTAAAAGCATGATTTATAGAATCGTGCGAAAAGGAGAGGTGCGTGTAAATAAGAAAAGGATAAAACCTGAGTATAAATTACAAATTGATGATGTGGTGCGTATTCCGCCAGTGAGAATGGCTGAAAAAGATCATCGTACAGCCCCTTCAGCTAAATTATCGAAAGTGACTCAGTTAGAAGCACGTATTATTCATGAAGATAATCATCTTATCGTATTGAATAAACCTGCGGGAATTGCTGTTCACGGTGGCAGTGGTGTTGATTTTGGTGTGATTGAAGGCCTTCGTTCATTACGACCACAACAAAAGTTTTTAGAGTTGGTTCATCGATTAGATAAAGACACATCAGGTGTGTTACTGATTGCTAAGAAACGCAGCGCATTAAAACATTTACACGATCAACTGCGTAAGAAAACGATGCAGAAAGATTATATGGCTTTGGTTCGCGGTGATTGGCAAGCTAAAGATAAAGTCATTAAAGCGTCGTTACTTAAAATCACTCTTAAATCCGGTGAGCGAATAGTCAGAGTAAACCCTGAAGGTAAAGCATCTGAAACCCGTTATAAGATTATGCAGCGTTACCAAGGCTGCACATTAGTTAAAGCGAGTCCAGTAACAGGCCGAACTCACCAAATTCGAGTACATTGTCAATATGCAGGTCATGCAATTGCCTGTGATGATAAGTACAGTGAGAAGAAGTTTGATGATGCTATGCGTGACAAAGGTTTAAATCGTTTATTTTTGCATGCGGCTGAACTTAAGTTTATACATCCTGAAAATGATGAAGTGACAACAGTAAAAGCGCCATTAGATGATGTTTTATTAGCAACCTTAGAGAAGTTAAAGCGCGCATGAACCCAAATCAGACAAAACAGTATCAGTTAGTCATCTTTGATTGGGATGGCACATTAATGGATTCAATCGGTAAAATAGTTGATTGCATGCAATGTGTGGCGAAAGAATTAAGTTTAGTTGTTCCTTCAGAGCAACAAGTCCGCGATATTATCGGTTTGTCTATTTTACCTGCGATGGAAAAGTTGTTTCCTCACAATGCTGATATGTACGACGAACTTTTGGAAGCTTACAAAAACTACTACTTAAACATTAATGTGACGCCTTCGCCTTTGTTTGACGGTATTGAGAATGTGTTATCTCAAATTCAAGCAGCAGGGCACACGTTAGCCATTGCTACCGGTAAACGCAGAGCAGGTCTTGATAGAATGTTGTCTGAAACGGGTTTAGGTAAATATTTTGTGGCTACTCGTTCTGCTGATGAAGCTGAGTCAAAACCGCACCCTTCGATGATCACATCTTTACTTGATGAGTTAGATATCAATGCTGAACAGACAGTGATGATTGGTGATTCAAAGCTTGATATTGCAATGGCAAATAATGCGGGTGTGAGTAGCATTGCGGTCACTTATGGTGCACATAGCTTAGAAGATTTATTAAGTCAGAATCCAACAGCAACAGTCAATAAGCCGACTGATATATTATTGCATCTTTAGCTCGTAGAGTTATCTTGTACTATTTGGCTACTTGTTTCAGTTTATAAAAAATAGTCTTGAATCATAACTAGTTATTGCCTTAAGAATTAATCATAAAAAAGCCGATGAATCATTCACCGGCTTTTTTGTATCTAAGTGTTAATTAACCTAGTGGGTAGATAACTTGCACTTTCAGTTTTAGATCACAAGAACCTACAGTATTCCAGTCTACAGCTAGTGGATCGAATGATTGGCCATCAGCACCATAAACAGGTGTGAACCAGTCAAAGCTTTTCAGTACTGACTTATGTAAATCAGCGGTTACTTGTATACGTGCACCAGCATTACGTGGCCCCATATCTGGTGAGCCTTTCTTAACATTAGAACGAGTATCATACTCATAGTAATGCACTTCACCACTGCCGTTGGTGATTAAGTTTTTACAAGTATTATTCTTGGTAATAAATAAGTCGATGTAGTATTCACCGTCATCTTCTAAGCTCATACCAGGACCAAATGTAGCTGAACTCGCTATTGGCGTGCCATTTTCCATACGATGAGTAGTGAAAGTAGAAGCACCTTTGAAGTTAGAATAACTATTCAGCGTATAAGATTTGCCATCGTCTGGGAATTCATGGGTGATAAATTCACGATTTTCTTGGCCACAAGCCGTTTTAAGTGTTTTAACACCTTCGCCTTCAGCAGCTTCTTTCCATTCATAGAAAGTATTTTGTTTACCCATACGAGTTTCTAAGAATGCAGCATTAACAAATGAAGCACCGTCTGCATTGTAATAGAAAGTACCTACATTTGATGCTCCAGTATAACTATCCCAATTTCCATCAGCTGGATGAGTAGGAACCCCTGGCGCACCTGGGTCTGTTGGTTCAACTGGATCAACTGGATCTGTTGGCTCAACAGGTTCTGCTGCAAAGCTATGACAAGTATCACAAGTCATACCGTTATCGTGGCCATCGTTGTGGCATGAAGTACATGTAGACCCTTCATTATGCTCAAAAGGAATTTCAGGCATACCAAATACGCCCACTAAACTCGCTTCTGGTGATTTACCATTATTGACATACGGCGTATCAGGATTCGGGTTTTCATATTCGAAATTGACACCAATGTTGGCACACTGTTGTTGGAATGTGCTAACAAAGCTAGTGGCTTTCTCATCTAACTCTTTGTTGGTATCAGATAGATTTTTGTTATCTTCTGTTAAACCTTTATTAGCCTCATCTAATTGCTGGTTTTGTTGAGTTAATTCAGCAATTTGTACTTCTAGTTCAGGATTAGGATCGATTGTAACAGTATCATCATCGTTACAAGCAGTTAAAGCCAAAACTGAAATACAGACAAGGCTTAATTTAAAAGTTTTTTTCATCATTGTTCCCCTACTAGTTTGTGACTAGCATTTAATATTATTTTTATTTCAACCTACAATTTAAAGCGATGGATAGAATGAGCAGTCTTTACCTTAATAGTTTTATGACGTCCATTTAAATGAATGTCTTGTAAAACACTAGGTGAGACGAACAATCCTTTATTCATACGTTAATAAAACGTTTAACTACGCTCGACTTTAAAATGTTTGAACGTCAAAATTTAATTTAGATGTAAATAAAGCAGTGCAAAAAATCATTTGTGCAATATCGATGCTTTAGTTAACACCTCTGATATTGCAGCTTTAACTTTAATTCATTATTAATTTTATCATCTAGTATTAGTAATGTCGTGATTGCTTCGGTGAGGAATGTAAATGTTTGCAAAGAAATAGTATGTGATGAATGTCAATTTTATTCTTACATGGTAAATGATATTAGTTGCAATGTGATCTAAATGTCTATTTAAGTTATTTTGAGAACTGAACATTAGTTTAGCTCAACCTTAAGTTGTTTGGGATTATTGCGGTGTTTTTGTTTAAGTTGCTGTTATTAATGGCTTGTTGGCTGGGTTTGCATTGGCTGTTTAATTTTTTGTTGCAAAGTGGTGCTAAATCGCTAATTAAGGGGGGAAACATTACCATATCGTTTTATTAACTTTTTAGTCTTTTTTTTAATCTGTAACAATGTAAATATATTGTCAGGTTAGAGGGCTTATTTATACGAAATGAAAGAGGTTATATTAATGATGAATATTAAATTGAAAGGTTGAGTGTACTTGGTATTTCATTTTAGAGCAATTCCATCAGTCTGGAATACTTGTCGGGTAACTAATTTTAATTGTTTGCAAGTGGGTTTGTGTATTTATATTGCTGATTGTCATTGTCATTTTCATTAGCATTAATTGATTTTTGTTTTATTCTATTCTTTGTAATCCTTGCTTCTATTTTTTGTAATGATTCTTTTATTTTTGCTGATTAAATGAGTCGCAAGTGAGTTATTCAATAATGTAGACGTAAAATTATATTGCGCCCGATAATAGTCATTCATAAATTACCGATTTTAAATTGAACCTTTGATTATCCTTAACAAAGGTTCATATATTTTTAAAAAAAACGTGACTTTTACAATACTTGAATATCATGTTTTTTAAGTAACTGAATAAGCTTAATCAGTGGTAAGCCAATCAAGGTGTTAGGGTCATCGCCTTCAAGCTTTTCAAACAGAGCGATTCCTAGTCCTTCAGCTTTAAAGCTGCCAGCACAGTATAAAGGTTGTTCTAGTTCAACATAACGGGTAATTTCTGCGAGGGTTAACTCTCTGAAGTGCACGGTGAATGGTTCGATTAAACTGAATGCTTGCTGTGTTTGGCTATGGATAACACTGAGTCCAGTATAAAAAGTGATAGCTTTGCCGGAGGCTTGTTGAAGTTGTTTGATGGCTTTGTCACTGGAGTGGGGTTTACCGACAATTTTGCCATCTATTACTGCCACTTGATCCGAGCCAATTATCACCGCAGGTTGTATTTCGTTTGATCCACTCTTTATATAGCAAATTTTATCGAGTTTAGGCTCTGGATTATTGTTCACATCTTTATTATGCGTATCGAGATTATTATTAATTGTATTGTAGAGCTTGGCACCTGCTACAGCCTTTGCTTTTGCTAGGCGTAATACTAATGCTTGTGCTGTTTCACCTTTAATGGGGGTTTCGTCGATATTGGGAGATAAACTGTCGAAAGGGAGCTGTAATTTTTCGAGAATTTCTTTGCGATACACTGATGTAGAAGCCAAGATTATTTTGGTATTCATGTTACGTCTTTCATGTATTTAGATAATTACGACTATAATAAGTCAAAATTGCGTTCAAATGCAGTAAATTTAGCCGGATCGCGCTTGTGATCGCAGGCTGTGACAGGTAATATTTCGCTTCGATCAATTTTAATGTTGGCGTTTTAGTAAATTGTTCAATTTGTTTAGTTAAGCAATTAACCGCAATTTGGATAAATTTCCTTTGACTCTAGCGTTTTCAAACTATAATATGCGCGCCTTATGCAAACAGTAAAGATACCAGTATCAATTGATCCTATTCGAACTGCAGCCAGCGGTCTTCGTTATGAAGGTGTTGTGCCCGGCAAACAGAATAAGCGATTAAACGAGTTATGTGCTGGCGATTGTTCCGATGTGACAGTGTCGTTAGAATGTGGCGTCGATATTCAGGGGATAGTCTACCTTAGCGGGAAGGCTGTGACGGAGCTCACTCTGCTATGTCAACGTTGTATGACACCATATACCACAGAGGTTACGGTCGACTTCTCCTTTAGTCCTTGTAAGACTCAAGAAGAAATCGATGAGCTCCCGGATGCGTATGAGCCGATTGAGTGCAATGAAATTGGTGAAGTTCGTCTGCATCAGTTGATCGAAGATGAATTGATAATCGCTATGCCAATTATTCCTATGCATCAGAATGTTGATTGCAACTTAGGAACAAAAGACATAGTTGTAGGCGAAATCGAGCCCTCTCAAGAGGAGCGTCCAAATCCGTTTGCAGTGTTAGAAAAACTGAAGAGCAAGTAATCTAGGAGACAAGTCAAATGGCTGTACAACAGAATAAAAAATCACGTTCAAAGCGCGGCATGCGCCGTTCACACGATGCATTGAGCACAGCTCAATTATCTGTAGACGCTACTAGCGGTGAATTACATCTACGTCACAACGTGACTGCTGATGGTTTTTACCGCGGTAAAAAGGTTATCAACAAGTAATTTGTTGCTAATCTTATGACGGATCTGACGCTCGCGTTAGATGTGATGGGGGGCGATAATGGCCCCCTCGTCACAGTGCCTGCAGCCTTGCAGGCACTGAAATTCAATTCTCAACTATCCATTATTCTTGTCGGTAATCAAACCGAAATAGATCCTTTCCTAGTTGATATTGATAGTGCTATTCGTGCACGTATTCAAATTATTCATACCACTGAAGTTATCACCATGTGTGATAGACCTATTCAAGCTATTCGTTCGCGCAAACAAAGTTCAATGCGTTTGGCGTTAGAATTAGTTAAAGATGGTAAAGCCCAAGCGTGCGTTAGTGCCGGTAATACTGGTGCATTAATGGCATTGGCCAAAATTTTACTTAAAACGCTTCCTGGGGTTGATAGGCCCGCTTTAGTGAGTTGCTTACCTGCAGTAACAGGTAAACCTGTTTATTTATTAGATCTTGGCGCAAATGTATCATGTGACTCTGAAACGTTATTTCAGTTTGCAGTCATGGGATCAGTGTTATGTGAAGCAGTCCATAAACGCGCAAGACCAAAAGTTGCATTACTGAACGTCGGCATCGAAGACGTGAAGGGCAACGATCAAGTCCAGCAAGCTGCTCAGTATTTATTGGATACAGAACAAGTCAATTACACCGGTTTTATTGAAGGTGATGAAATATTCACCGGAACGGTTGATGTCATTGTTTGTGATGGCTTTGTTGGCAATATCACGTTAAAAACATCAGAAGGCATTGCTAAGCTGTTAGTCCACCAATTAAAACGTGGCTTAACGCAAGGTTTATTCGTTCGGATGTTGTCTAAACTCCTCGCTCCACGTATACAATCAGTGCTCAGTAAGATGAACCCCGACCACTACAATGGCGCAAGTCTGATAGGATTGCGCGGAATAGTAGTAAAGAGTCATGGAAACGCTGATGAAGCGGCTTACTTACAAGCAATCAATTTAGCTGCTACAGAAGCAAAACGTCGTCTTCCGGAAATGATTAAAGATCGTTTGGAGACGATTCTTTTAGACATCAATAGCTGATCTCATTATATGCAAACAAAAATTCTCGGAACTGGTAGTTATCTGCCGGTGCAAGTTCGTAGTAATCACGATTTAGAAAAAATGGTCGACACTTCAGATCAATGGATTGTGGAGCGTACAGGTATTTCTGAACGACGTATTGCAGCAAAAGACGAAACTGTTACTACATTAGGTTATCAAGCCGCATTAAAAGCGCTAGAAATGGCAGGGATTGAAGCCAGTGAACTAGACATGATTGTCTGTGGTACCACAAGTGCTAGCAATGCTTTTCCTGCTGCAGCCTGTGAAATTCAAAAGTTACTCGGCATTCATACTATTCCTGCGTTTGATATTGCTGCAGCGTGCTCAGGTTTTGTTTATGCATTATCTATTGCAGACCAGTTTGTAAAAACAGGTGCCGCTAAAAAAGTATTGGTTATCGGCGCAGATGTATTATCACGTTTGTGCGATCCTGAAGATCGTACTACTGTCATATTATTTGGCGATGGTGCTGGTGCAGCCGTGATTGGTGCAAGTGAGCAACCAGGTATTATTTCGACTCATATTTATGCTGATGGCCGTCAAGGTGATTTATTAAAATGTTCTTTCCCGCCAAGAGCTGCAGAATCATCAGAAGCCGTTAGTTTTATGACTATGAAAGGTAATGATGTTTTCAAGTTTGCAGTCACTCAGCTTTCGCATGTTGTGACTGAAACATTACGTATTAATAATATTGATAAATCAGAAATTGATTGGTTAGTGCCTCATCAAGCAAACTTTAGAATTATTAAAGCTACAGCTAAGAAACTGGATATGAGCTTAGATAAAGTGGTATTGACGTTAGCTAAGCATGGTAATACTTCAGCTGCATCGGTTCCGATTGCTCTGGATGAAGCCGTCAGAGATGGCCGCATTCAACGTGGTCAATTAATCTTGCTAGAAGCGTTTGGCGGCGGTTTTGCATGGGGCAGTGCGTTAGTTAGGTTTTGATTTAACCTGCTGGTTAGATTCTAGATTTATCGTTAAAACGTCAGTAAGATAATTAATATTTTGAATAGAGACTCATTCATTAACTGTTCTAATA
Organism: Shewanella sp. 10N.7; assembly: GCF_020806285.1. Classification (NCBI taxonomy): domain Bacteria; kingdom Pseudomonadati; phylum Pseudomonadota; class Gammaproteobacteria; order Alteromonadales; family Shewanellaceae; genus Shewanella; species Shewanella sp. 10N.7. Next base: position 83,832 of record NZ_JAJGZS010000017.1, on the reverse strand, counting down.
TTACTTGTCAGTAAAGTTAGCGCTTTATATAGACGACAGACGAATAATTTCATTTTTCATGAACGAATAAAGGTAATAAAAATAATGGAAAATATGGCTTTTGTTTTTCCTGGTCAAGGTTCGCAAGCCGTTGGCATGTTAGCTGATCTTGCTGCGGATTTTCCGGTTGTCACTGAGACATTTGCACAAGCAAGCGAAGTATTGGGTTATGACCTTTGGGCGCTAACTCAAGATGGACCCGCTGAAAAGTTAAATGAAACAGATAAAACTCAACCTGCATTATTAACCGCAAGTGTGGCTATTTTCCGCGCTTATCAAGCAAGCGGTGCGGCTCAACCTGCTTTATTAGCAGGCCATAGCTTAGGTGAGTACTCCGCGCTGGTATGTGCTGGTGTGATTGATTTTGCAGATGCTATAAAATTAGTCGAGCTTCGTGGTCAACTCATGCAACAGGCTGTTCCAGCAGGCACAGGTGCGATGTTTGCTATTATCGGTTTAGATAATGATGCAATCGCTAAAGCTTGTGAAGAATCAGCCAATGGCGCAGTGGTTAGCCCGGTTAACTTTAATAGTCCTGGCCAAGTCGTTATCGCTGGTGAAAAAGAAGCGGCAGAAAGAGCTGCGGCTGCGTGTAAAGCGGCAGGGGCCAAAATGGCAGTAGCATTACCAGTGAGTGTGCCGTCTCATTGTGAACTGATGAAGCCTGCAGCTGAGAAGTTAGCGATAGCATTAACCGAACTGACTTTTAATGAGCCTAAAATTAGCGTGATAAATAATGTTGATGTTGCCACGCCAACTGCGGCAAGTGACATTAAAGATGCTTTAGTTCGCCAGTTATATTGCCCTGTGCGTTGGAGCGAATCGGTCGAGCTAATGGCAAGTAAAGGCATCACAGATTTAGTAGAAATGGGCCCAGGTAAAGTCTTAACGGGTTTAACAAAAAGAATTAATAAATCATTAAAGGGGCATGCGGTAAACAATGCAGCGTCTTTATCTGCTTTAATCCAATAAGGAATTTTCATGAGCATTAGCTTTAATTTAACCGGTAAAGTTGCATTAGTCACCGGCGCAAGTCGTGGTATTGGACGTGCAATCACTGAAACCTTGGTCGAAGCCGGCGCAGTTGTTATTGGTACTGCTACCAGTGAAAAAGGTGCTGCGGCGATTCAAGAGTACCTTGGCGACAAAGGTCACGGTCTAGTATTAAACGTTACTGATAAAGAATCAGTTGCACAATTATTCGCCCAGATCAAAGAAAAAGCCGGTGATGTTGATATTCTTGTAAACAGCGCGGGTATCACTCGTGATAATTTATTAATGCGAATGAAAGATGATGAGTGGCAAGATATCCTTGATACTAACTTAACGTCGCTATTTAGATTATCAAAACCTGTAATGCGCTCAATGATGAAAAAACGTAATGGACGCATCATTAACATCGGTTCAGTTGTTGGTACCATGGGCAATGCAGGCCAAGTAAACTACTCTGCAGCTAAAGCTGGTTTGATCGGATTTACAAAATCTCTTGCAAGAGAGGTTGCATCTCGTCAAATAACAGTGAATGCTATTGCACCAGGTTTCATACAAACTGACATGACAGATGAGCTAACTGAAGAACAACAGCAAGCTATCATGTCACAAGTTCCAATGGAGCGTTTAGGGCAGGCACAAGAGATTGCTAACGCAGTATTGTTCTTAGCATCTGACTCTGCTGCTTACATAACGGGTGAGACCCTGCATGTAAATGGTGGAATGTACATGGTTTAATCGCCTTCAAAGGCATCGACTTTTATTGAATCTGGTTTGATATCAAAGTATGATAATTTTCGTGGTTAGACCACGAAAACTAAGCTTGCATTGTCAGCTGGATCGAATAAACTACTCGCAATCTTACGCAAGTGTGTAATTTGAATAGGAAAGAAAACTAATGAGCAACATCGAAGAACGTGTAAAGAAAATCATCATTGAGCAACTTGGCGTTAAAGAAGAAGACGTTAAATCAGCTGCATCATTCGTAGACGATTTAGGTGCAGATTCTCTGGACACTGTTGAATTGGTTATGGCTCTAGAAGAAGAGTTTGATACCGAGATCCCTGATGAAGAAGCTGAAAAGATCACTACTGTTCAAGCAGCGATCGATTACGTTTCAAAAAATCAGTAATCCCAGATTCACAAAAACAGGTGGCATTTATGCCGCCTGTTTTTGTTTCTGAAGTCGATACTTTTCGACTAGACTTAATTTCCAAGCGTTAATCCTTCAGCTCCATCCTTATCTACTCAATGCTAAATGTACCCGTACAAAGTCATTGATGATGGATTAACCAATATTGTTTATTATTGGCTTATGCCTATTTATTTCAAAGGTGAATACTGTGTCTAAACGTCGTGTTGTCATTACAGGCCTAGGACTAGTTACTCCAGTGGGTAACGATGTCGATTCTTCTTGGCAGTCTTTATTAGCGGGTAAAAGTGGTATTGCGCCCATTACCAAATTTGATGCAACTGAATTCAGTACGCGTTTCAGTGGCTCTGTAAAAGATTTTGACGTCGAGCAGTACTTATCGCGTAAAGATGCGCGCAAAATGGACTTATTTATCCAATACGGCATGGCTGCTGGTATTCAAGCCATGAACGATGCTGGTTTGGATATGGAAAAAGAAAAACCTTCACGAGTGGGAACTGCAATTGGTGCGGGAATGGGGGGGATGCCATTAATTGAGCAAAACCACGCCGCACTTTTAAAAGGTGGTCCGCGTAAGGTTTCTCCATTTTTTGTCCCAAGTACTATTATCAATATGATAGCAGGGCACTTATCAATCAAATATGGCATGACAGGCCCGAATTTTGCTGTAACAACCGCTTGTACTACTGGTGTGCATAACATTGGTTTTGCAGCGCGCACCATTGCATATGGTGATGCCGATGTGATGGTTGCAGGCGGTGCAGAAGATGTGACCTCACCACTTGCAGTCGCAGGTTTTGGCTCGGCTAAAGCGTTATCGACTCGTAATGACGATCCACTTGCTGCAAGCCGTCCATGGGATAAAGACCGTGATGGCTTTGTTATTGGTGATGGTGCTGGAGTGATGGTCATGGAAGAGTATGAACATGCAAAAGCACGTGGTGCCAAAATTTATGCTGAACTTGTTGGGTTTGGCATGAGTGGCGATGCTTTCCATATGACTTCACCTCCAGCAGATGGTGCAGGTGCTGCTGCTGCAATGGTTAATGCTATCAATGATGCGCAAATTGAAAATGAAAAAGTGGGCTACATTAATGCTCATGGCACATCAACACCAGCAGGTGACAAAGCAGAAGCTGCAGCGGTTAAATCAGTATTTGGCCCTCATGCTTATGATTTATTAGTCAGTTCGACTAAGTCTATGACGGGGCATTTATTAGGTGCTGCGGGCTCAGTTGAAGCTATTGTTACTATTTTGGCATTACGTGATCAAATCGTACCGCCAACCATTAATTTAGATAACCCAGATGAAGGTTGTGATTTGGACTTTGTTGCCCATAAAGCAAAAGAGCATACATTTGACTACGCATTATGTAATTCATTTGGTTTTGGTGGCACTAACGGCTCGCTTTTATTCAAAAAAGCGGATTCGTAGCGTAAAGCACATCTTAAAATATGCCATAAATCAGTTTTGAATTATAATTAACATTCAAAATGAATACATAATAAAAGCAGTAACTTCGGTTACTGCTTTTTTGTATTTGCTGTTTAATAGATTCGTTCCTTTATTATCGAAACGTGGATATTTTCGAGGATAAATAACAATTCAATAATATAATGACTAAATTATTACAAAGCTGATTTTTTTAACGTTTTAGGTTTAAAAATATCGTAAACTGAGTCTAGATGATTCATTTAGGAGGCTGTATGGCCGGTATTGATAGAGAAATAACCTTACGATTTTTGGCCGAACCCGCAGATGTTAACTTTGGCGGCAAAGTGCACGGCGGTGCGGTAATGAAATGGATTGATTTGGCGGCTTATGCTGGCGCGGCAGGTTGGAGCGGGAAATACTGTATTACGGTTTATGCTGGCGGTATTCGTTTTGTGAAACCTATTCATGTTGGCAATATTGTCGAAGTGAGCGCTAAAGTAATTTATACCGGTACATCATCAATGCACTTAGGTATTGATGTAAAAGCGGGCGATCCTAAAGAACCTGAACGCCATTTAACCACCCATTGTATTGTGATCATGGTTGCGGTTGATGATGATGGTAAACCAACTTCTGTACCTGAGTGGATCCCACAAAATGAAGACGATGTTCGTTTAAGAGACTCTGCATTAAGATTAATGGATATGCGTAAGCGTATTGGCGCAGAAATGGAAGCGCACGTTAAACCTGCACTGTAATTATAAAACCATTAAAATAATAAGAAGGATAATATGGCAAAGGTAGCATTTATCGGACTTGGTGTTATGGGATACCCAATGGCGGGTCATCTTGTCAAACAAGGCCATCAAGTCACTGTGTACAATCGTACAACGGCGAAAGCGGAAAGGTGGACTCAAGATTATCAAGGTGAGTTCGCGTTAACGCCAGCTTTAGCTGCAAAAGATAAAGATATTGTATTTACCTGCGTTGGTAATGATGATGACTTAAGACAAGTTATTTTAGGCGACAACGGTGTTATTCACGGTATTAATCAAGGTGCTGTACTCGTCGATCACACAACAGCATCAGCGGATGTGGCACGTGAAGTTGCTGCTTTGTTAGCTGGCCAAAATGTCGAGTTTTTAGACGCACCTGTTTCTGGTGGCCAAGCTGGGGCTGAAAATGGTGTGCTGACCGTGATGATGGGCGGGAAAGAGTCGGTTTTCAATCAAGTCAAACCCGTGATTGAATCTTATAGCCGCTGTGCTGAATTATTAGGTGATGTTGGCGCTGGTCAATTAACTAAAATGGTTAATCAAATCTGTATTGCAGGTGTGGTGCAGGGGCTCGCTGAAGGGCTCCATTTTGCTAAAAGTGCTGGTTTAGATGGTTTAAAAGTGGTTGAAGTTATCAGTAAGGGAGCAGCACAAAGTTGGCAAATGGAAAACCGTTACCAAACCATGTGGCAGGGCGAGTATGACTTTGGGTTTGCGATTGATTGGATGCGTAAAGATTTAGGTATCGCCCTTGAAGAAGGTAGACGTAATGGCAGCCATCTTCCCGTCACTGCATTGGTCGATCAGTTTTATTCAGAAGTGCAGTCAATGAAAGGTAATCGCTGGGACACTTCAAGTTTATTGGCTCGATTAGAGAAAAACCGTTAATGCTTCACTAGTGTTAATTAAGCTGTATTAGCACTGCTAGATTAATGCGTTTAAATTACTTATAGCTAGATAATATTGTCAGATAAAACAGCCAGTTAAAATTGGTAAATAAAAGCTCGTCACCATCTAGGGACGAGCTTTTTTGCATTTATATGCCGATTTGATTTTAAATCTTCAAACCAATCATTAGTTTATCGAGTTCTTCAGCCGTCGTGTTTAGCTCATTACAACCAGATACTGATAAATTGGCCGCTTCCTCAACATTATGGGATTGATTTCTAATTTCCATTAAATTAGAGGCTATTTCATTTGCGACAGCTGATTGCTCCTCTGCTGATGTAGCGATTAATACGCTCATCTCAAACACTTTACCACTATGATGGGCAATGCTTTCTAAATCGTCACCAGTTTGAAGGACATGCTTTTTACCTTCTTCTGCTTGTTCAACGGTCCGAGACATAACTTGTGTTAGGTTCTGAGTACCAGATTGTAAAGCTTCAATCATGGTTTTAATTTCTACCGTGGCAGATTGTGTTCTACCTGCAAGAGTACGAACCTCATCGGCAACGACAGCAAACCCACGACCTTGCTCACCCGCACGTGCAGCTTCAATAGCAGCATTTAAGGCAAGTAAGTTGGTTTGTTCAGAAATGGCATTAATTGTGGTTACAACTGCATCAATTTTACTGGCATTGTCATTTAATTCATTCACAGCGTCTGAAGCGCCAGCAATTTCAGTTGAAAGTAAATCAATGGCTTGCACTGTGGTTTCAATGTCGTTAGACCCTGCTGTAACCTGATTATTCGCCTCTTGAGTCTCTGCTGAAGATTGTTCTGCATTACGGGCCACTTCTTTAACGGCTGCAGTCATTTCCTCCATGGCTGTAGCCAGTGAGTCCAAATGTTGACGTTGATTAACAGCGACAGTTTGACCCTCTTCAGCCGTGTTTCTAAATGAATGTACTACATGCCTAATTTGCTCAGTAGCATGAGTCATTTGAACGACAAGTTTGTGTTGCCTGTCAACCAATTCATCAACACTAATAGCCAGCAAACTAAATTCATCGGGGACTTCGAAAAAGTTTAATCGACTAGTTAAATCGCCTTCAGTTGCTCTACGTAGCGCCATCACAGTGGTATATAACGCGCCGCCGATAAACGTTGAGATGTAATAAGAAAAGAACAAAATAATTGCAATAATCAACACCATTAATAAATAGGCCAAATTATTATCGCCGCTGGTTTTATCATCGATAGTTTTGTGCGCTATTTGAGTGGTGATAACAATATCGTGAGAATTAACATTACTAAAGACATTAAAGCCTTGGCCTGTTTCGAGGGAACCGCCACCTTGACGTGCGATTTGTTGTTCTTGGCGAGAAAGCGTATCAATATTAACCGCTCGGCTTGAGCCATTTAAGTCAGATAGGAAAGCTTGTTGTTTATCTTGTTCAAGAAAATCTAAGGCAGCTTCAACTGCATGATTATAAGTATTGTTAAGAGATATAGCTTCTTCAATTTCAGCTTCAGCTAAGGTCGTTTTAAAACTGCTTGTCAATGTAAAAGTCAGCAATAAAATCAATGCAATCGGAACAATCGCCAATATTGTGAATTTGGATTTAATGGATAATTTAATTAAAAATTGATCAATCCATCTAAACTTTACTTCTTTCATTTTGGCCTCTTGTTTTATACGCGCTATGTCGTTATATCGGATAATACTGATTAAACTTTAGATGGAGTTTTGTTAAAGGCAATAATGGCTGACGGATTAATTGCTACTGGCTTGTATATATTGAATTATTCATAAAATTATACTTTTAGGGGTATAAGATTTTTTAGCGTTTGATAAATTTCAATTTACATGAGGCTAACTCATGATAACGCAGGAGTTTACTGGTTTAAATTGCAATAAATGCTAGTAAAATAAGCCTAGGTCACGTAAAATCCCATCTTTTGTTTTAACCCCATGCTTTAGGTTTAATTTTACATTTATGCCTAGACTAAATATGTCGTCTATCCTTAGACGCCCAAACGCATTTGATATGCAAGAATGCAGTGGAAGAAATAATGCAGCAGTTAACTGAGATCGTAGAACAAGCCTTAGAAATAATAGGTAAGGCCAGTGATCTAAAGGCATTGGATGATATCCGTGTCGATTACCTTGGTAAAAAAGGTAAGATCACTGACATGATGAAATTGATGGGTAGCTTAAGTCCAGCAGAAAAACCTGCCTTTGGACAAGCAGTCAACAAAGCTAAACAAGCGGTACAGAAAGAACTTTCTGAGCGTATTGAAGGCTTAAAGTCTGCAGAATTAGAAGCGCAACTTATCGCTGAACAAATCGATGTTACCTTACCAGGTCGTACAATTGAATTGGGTGGCTTGCACCCAGTGACCCGTACTATCGAACGTATTGAAACTTTCTTTGGCGAGTTAGGATTTTCGGTTAAGAACGGTCCTGAAATTGAAGATGATTTCCATAACTTTGATGCATTGAACATTTCAGAGCACCATCCGGCTCGTGCAGATCATGATACTTTCTATTTTAACCCTAAAGTAATGCTTCGTACGCAAACTTCAGGTGTTCAAATTCGTACTATGGAACACGAAAAACCGCCTTTACGTATTATTTCTCCTGGCCGTGTTTACCGTAATGACTATGATCAAACTCATACGCCAATGTTCCACCAGGTGGAAGGGCTGTTAGTTGATGAGAAAGTTAACTTTGCTGAGCTAAAAGGCATTTTGCATGACTTTTTGCGTAACTTCTTTGAAGAAGACTTAGAAGTCCGTTTCCGTCCATCTTACTTCCCATTTACTGAACCTTCTGCAGAAGTGGATGTTATGGGCAAAAACGGTAAGTGGCTAGAAGTGTTAGGTTGCGGCATGGTGCACCCTAATGTCCTTCGCAGTGTCGGTATTGACCCTGAAAAATACTCTGGTTTTGCTTTTGGTATGGGGGTTGAGCGTTTAACAATGCTGCGTTACGGCGTAAATGATCTACGTGCCTTCTTCGAGAACGATTTACGTTTTCTTAAGCAATTCAAATAACGGAGCAATATAAAGATGAAATTCAGTGAATCTTGGCTTCGTGAGTGGGTTAACCCATCAGTAAGTCGTGACGCGTTATCACACCAAATTACAATGGCTGGTCTTGAAGTAGACGGCGTTGACCCTGTAGCCGCCGAATTTAGCGGTGTTGTTGTCGGTGAAGTGGTTGAGTGTGGTCAGCATCCCGATGCTGACAAATTGCGTGTAACCAAAATTAGTGTCGGTGAAGAAGAGTTAATCGATATCGTTTGTGGTGCACCAAATTGTCGTTTAGGTCTTAAAGTTGCTGTTGCTATGGTAGGTGCTGTTTTACCTGGTGACTTTAAAATTAAGAAAGCTAAATTACGTGGTCAACCATCATTTGGTATGTTGTGTTCGTACGGTGAATTAGGTATCGACATCGAAAGCGATGGCATTATCGAATTACCGACAGATGCTCCAATTGGTAAGGATGTTCGTGAATACCTTGACCTTAACGATGCGGTGATTGACGTTGATTTAACGGCAAACCGTGCAGATTGTTTAGGCATGGCTGGTCTTGCGCGTGAAGTTGGCGTATTAAACCGTGAAGCAGTAACAGAGCCAACTTGGGAAGCAGTAGCTTCGACTATCGACGATAAAGTTGCGATTAATGTTATCGATGCACAAGCATGTCCTCGTTACTTAGGCCGTGTAGTTAAAAACGTTAACCTTGCCGCAGCAACTCCATTGTGGATGCAAGAGAAACTGCGTCGTAGTGGTATTCGCTCAATTGATCCAATTGTAGATATTACTAATTACGTATTAATTGAATACGGTCAGCCAATGCATGCATTTGACTTAGCTACCTTAGCGGGTGCTATTCAAGTTCGCTTAAGCGACGGCGTAGAGAAATTAACGCTTCTAGACGGTAATGAAGTTACTGTGCCTAGTGATACATTAGTGATTGCAGACGACAGCGGTTCAATCGCGTTAGCCGGCGTATTTGGCGGTGAAAAAACCGGTGTTACCACTAAAACTCAAGATATTCTTTTAGAGTGTGCATTCTTTGCGCCTCTTGCGATTATGGGTAAGTCACGCCGCTTAGGTCTTCATACAGACGCTTCACACCGTTTTGAGCGTGGAGTAGACCCTGAACTACAACATAAGGTTATGGATCGTGCTACTCGTCTAGTATTAGACATTTGTGGCGGCGAAGCTGGCCCTGTTGAAGAAGCTGTGACTGAAGCTCACTTGCCTAAGCCTGTTGAATTGACATTACGTCGCAGCAAGCTAGACAAAATTCTCGGCCATCATATTCCTGATACTGACGTGACTGAAATTCTTGAGCGTTTAGGTTTCAATGTCACCGCTAATGCTGAAACGTGGGATGTTGTCACTGCAACTTATCGTTTTGATATGGCGATTGAAGAAGATTTGATTGAAGAAGTGGCTCGCATCTACGGATATAACAATATCCCTAATATCGCGCCTGTAGCTTCATTAACCATGTCTGATCACAAAGAAGCTGATATTTCACTACGTAAAGTACGTAATGTTTTAGTCGCACGTGGCTTCCAAGAAGCGGTGACTTACAGCTTTGTTGATCCTAAGCAACAAAATCTGGTTCACCCTGATGCGCCAGCGATGATTTTACCGAATCCTATTTCGGTTGAAATGTCAGCGATGCGCCTCTCTATGTTCACTGGATTATTGACGTCAGTTGGTTATAACCAAAGCCGTCAACAAGGTCGAGTGCGTTTATTTGAGACTGGTTTACGCTTTGTCCCTGATGCAGAAGCAGATTCTGGTGTTAGACAAGAAGCAATGATTGGTGCGGTGATTTCAGGTGTTCAAAATGACGAACATTGGTCAATGGATTCAAAAACTGTCGACTTCTTTGATTTAAAAGGTGATTTAGAATCAATTATCGGCTTGACAGTTTCGACTTCTGAATTTACTTTTAGAAGTGCAACACATTCTGCTCTTCATCCGGGGCAATGTGCTGAAATACTAAGAAATAATCAGGTCATTGGTATCATTGGTGCTGTCCATCCTAGTTTGGAAAAGCCTTTTGGACTGAATGGCAAAACAATTATTTTTGAGTTAGAACTGGACGCTTTACTGCATGCCAGTTTGCCGCTAGCCCAGACTGTATCTAAGTTTCCTGCAAATCGACGTGATATTGCTGTTGTTGTTGAAGAAGAAGTTTCTGCAACTAATGTTATGAATTTGATAAGAAAAGTTGGCGAAAATCAGTTGGTTGGCTTAAACTTGTTCGACGTATACCGAGGTAAAGGTGTTGAAGCAGGCAAAAAGAGCCTAGCAATAGCACTTACATTACAAGACATTACTCGTACGCTTGAAGAAAAAGATATAACCGAAACTGTTGATTCAGTTGTATCTGCACTTAAGACCGAGTTCAACGCATCGTTGAGGGACTAAAAGTATGGCACTTACCAAAGCCGAAATGGCAGAACATCTTTTTGAAACGCTGGGCATGAACAAACGTGTTGCCAAAGAGATGGTTGAGTCTTTCTTTGAAGAAATTAGAGAAGCACTCGAAAGTGGTGAGCAGGTCAAGTTATCTGGCTTTGGAAACTTTGATCTGCGCGACAAGAATCAAAGACCGGGAAGGAACCCAAAAACTGGTGAAGATATTCCAATTTCAGCTCGACGTGTTGTGACGTTCCGTCCAGGACAAAAGTTGAAAACTCGAGTTGAAGAATCGAACTCGGCTAAGAAATAGTTTCGCTTTATTCAAAAAGCCACTCAATTGAGTGGCTTTTTTGTTTTCTAAAATTAATTAATCACTACTCCTGATGTTGGAGAGGTAAAAATATCGTGCTGTGAGTAGTAGAAAATTGTTATTATATGTCTTTGGCTCCGCTATTCATTTCACTGCGCTGATGTAATTTTGAGGTTTCTTTTGGCTAGACAAGCAAAACATTTCGATCGTCGATTTACTCTTTCTTTGTTACACCCTCGATATTGGGGTACTTGGTTTGTCATTCTGATTTTATTCATTTTTGGCATTATGCCGGCTTGGCTACGCGATCCCATTTCGCGACTCCTCGCCAAGCTTGTAATGTCGATTGCTAAAAAACCAATTAATATTGCACGAATTAATATGCGTACTTGTTTTCCAGATAAGCCAGAAGCAGAAATTGATGCCTTGATTAAAGACAATGTCGATATGTTTGTTCTAACATTAATGTCGCAAGCTGAGTTGTTACTGCGCTCTAATGAACATATTAAAAGTCGTGTCACGATTGAAGGTTTTGAACATGTCGAAGCTGCAAGACAAGCAGGGCAGCCGATGATTTTTATCATGCCTCATGTTTGGCCAATCGATTATGCTGGGATCAGGCTTAATATCGAACTGCCGATGGTGACAATGGCAAAAGCTCACAGGAATGGCTTGTTTAACTGGTTTAGCAACCGTCTACGTAGTAGTCAAAACGGTCGTGTTTACATGCGAGAGGCGGGTATACGTGCTCTAATCAGCGAATTAAGACAAGATAATAGTTTCTTTTACCTGCCAGATGAGGATTTAGGCCCAGAACAAAGCGTTTTTGCGCCATTACTGGGGACTGTTAAAGCAACACTGCCAGTGGTTGGCCGTTTAGCTCAAGCAGGAAAAGCGCAAGTACTGCCAGTTAAAATTGGTTATGACAAACAGGCGCGACAGTTTAATTTAACCGTAATGCAGGCAGTAGACCCAGAAGATATGCAAGGTAAGGATAATGAAGCCATTGCCCTTAACAAAATGGTTGAACAAGTTATCAATGCATATCCTGAGCAATACATGTGGTTTTTAAAGTTTTTGAAAACAAGACCAGATGGCGAGAGTAAACTGTATTAAATCCTACAGTCAGTGATTTGTGCTGTTGTAAGTGATAGCTGTATTTCAATCACTTTAACCAATATTAAAATTAAATTGAAAAGGCACAAAAGATGAATCTTTTGTGCCTTTTTAATATGTATCTTATAGCCCATCAATGATAAATAATGGGTTATTCAGAGAAGTAAAACCAACCTTGATTGATAAACTCTGTGAGTATTAATAGTAAAGCGGGGTGGTGACTCCAAGTCGATAACATTGGTTGACTGATTGAATGCTCATTAGCGATGACCTTGATAATATCTGCATCGATGCCTTCAACACTAACTACTTCACCATTCACATAGAGATGGGCTTGTGTATCCGCCTCAAGTGTTAATACTTTTAAACCACCAATACGTTGCATACTTGCACCGTCTTCAATGGCTTCAATCATATCTTCAACCGAAATAGGTTGCTCGAATGGATTAAGGTCAAGTTCAAAGCGATTTTGACTAAGCAACTTACCTAACATTGTTTGATACTGATTCGGGTTATTTGCTAGCTCAGCTAACAAGTTCATCATACCTTGTTGCTGCTGTTGGCTAACAATGCCTTTATTGGCTTTTTCTTCAGTTGAAATAAATCGCTGTTTACCCGCGTTATTGTCAATTAAAGAGTCAGCAAGTTCAGTTAATAGCTCTTGCTGACTAGGGGCCCTAAAACCAATGGAGTAACTTAACGCCAGTGTTAACGTTTCGCCGCAATGTGGGAAGCCTGGCGGGATATAAAGCACATCGCCTTTGGTTAATACCACATCAATAATGGGTTCAAAGTCATCGACTAATGGGCTGTTTTTATCGCCACCTCGTTGTTGATGGTTGCCAATATCACCCACTTGCCAGCGACGCTCACCTTCACCCTGAATGATAAACACATCGTAATTATCAATATGAGGCCCAACACCACCTTTAGGGGTTGCAAATGACACCATTAAATCGTCAAAACGCCAATCTGGTAAGAAACGAAATGCTTCAACTAATGGCTGTGACTCCGGGTACCAATGGTTAACGGCTTGAACTAACAGTTGCCAGCCATCTTCACCGTATTCATCAAAATCTTCGAATGGTCCTTGAACCACATTCCAACCCTGAGATTGCGTTTGCACAATACGTGAAGAAATATCTTCTTCCATGGCTAAACCCGCTAGTTCATCTGCAGAAATAGGATCTTCGAATGCATTGAAGGCATTTTTAATCACAATAGGTTTTTTTTGCCAGTTTTCACGTATGAATTCAGCAGTATCAAAATTTAATGTATACATAATTGTAAAAAAGGCGACAGCTCATAAGAGGTGTCGCCATTCCTTATTCTACAAACAAGTGACTTTTATAAATAATTTTATATAAGCATTTGTTTGGAAGATTATTTTAACTCGTCAACAAATGCTTCTGCACGGCCGATGTAGTTAGCTGGTGTCATTGTTTTAAGCTCTGCTTTGACACTGTCAGGCAGTTCTAAACCATCGATGAATAAAGCAAGTTGCTCGCCATCAATACGCTTACCACGTGTTAGCTCTTTTAATTTTTCATATGGCTTTTCAATACCATAACGACGCATTACTGTTTGTACCGGCTCAGCCAATACTTCCCAGTTTTTGTCGAGCTCTGCTAACAGGTTAGCTTCGTTAACTTCTAACTTGCTGATGCCTTTCATCGTTGCTTGATAAGCAATCAACGAGTGGGCCATACCAACACCTAGGTTACGTAAAACCGTAGAATCCGTTAGATCACGTTGCCATCTTGAAACTGGTAACTTAGCGGCTAAATGCTGCATAAGTGCATTTGCAATGCCCAAGTTACCTTCAGAGTTTTCGAAATCAATTGGGTTTACTTTATGCGGCATGGTAGAAGAACCAATTTCGCCAGCAATAGTACGTTGCTTGAAGTGACCCATTGCAATGTAACCCCAAATATCACGATCGAAATCGATTAGGATGGTGTTAAAACGTGCAACAGCATCAAAAAGTTCGGCAATGTAATCATGCGGTTCAATTTGAGTCGTGTAAGGGTTCCAGTTAATGCCAAGACTTGTCACAAAACGTTGTGACAACTCATGCCAGTTAACTTCAGGGTAAGCTGAGATGTGTGCATTATAGTTACCTACTGCACCATTGATTTTACCCATGATTTCAACTGCGTTGATTTGGTTTAGTTGACGCTCTAAACGCACAGCAACGTTAGCCATCTCTTTACCTAAGGTCGTTGGTGAAGCTGGTTGACCGTGAGTACGAGACATTAGCGGTACTGACTTGTTATCAGCTGCTAATTTTTTAATAGCATCAACAATTTCTAAGCACTGTGGTGCTAACACTAATTCACGCGCTTCTTTAAGCATTAGTGCGTGAGACAAGTTGTTAATGTCTTCTGAAGTACAAGCAAAGTGAACAAATTCGTCAATAGCCACTAATTCAGCGTTATCAGCAATTTGTTCTTTAATGAAATATTCAACCGCTTTAACGTCGTGGTTGGTGGTTCTTTCAATTGTTTTAACGCGTAATGCGTCTTCTTCGCTGAAGTTATCCTTGATGCTATCCAGTAAAATTAATGCTTCTTCACTGAATGGCGGAACTTCTTCAATCTCTGGGCAGCTTGAAAGTAGTTTTAACCAGTTAATTTCAACCTGAACACGGTATTTAGTTAAACCGAATTCGCTGAAAATGCCTCGTAAAGAGGTGGTTTTGCTACCATAACGACCGTCTATCGGAGAGATAGCAGTCAGTGCAGAAAGATCCATTTGAAGCTCCTTGATGAACTTTTGTTGTAGGGTGATACGATTAATTATTTTTACGGCTGCTAATAGCAGTATCCACAATGGCTTTACGAGCAAAAACCAGATGACGACGTTTGCCACCTAATTGACGCCATAAAACAGCACTACGCATAGCTGATAAAAGTAAAGCACGGATTTTTTGTTGTACTTGCGGTTGTTGCAAGCAAGCTGGATTACCAGAAATTTGTAGTTTAGGCCCAAGTTCACTGATCACATCGCTGTAGATGCTCGCTAAACTCGCCACGATTTGCTCATCAGTAATGGCAAAGTGATGCAGTTGTCGGTGAACTTGGTTAATACGTTCGGCTAACATGCCTAGACCATTGGCCGAACGTGCTAGTTTACGTTCTAGTGCTAGCATGCCAACTAAATAACGTGTTGTTTCAACGTCTTTGCTATTACCATCACCTAATTGATTTTCAATTAGCTGGTAGCCCTTATTGAGCGCTTGTTTATCTTGATAGATATCAGAAATTGAATCTGGCTCTGTCACCATAATAGTGTTTAAACTTGCCGCCATGGCTGCTTCGTCTGACTCCCCATGACGGGCGAGGTGTTGAACTTGAGCAATAGCTTGTAAAATACCTGCGAACGCCATTGTGCGTTCAAATAATACTTGGCTCACGCTCTATCCTCTAATTAAGGTATCGATAATGCCGCCGCCTAAACAGACTTCGCCATCATAGAAAACCGCCGATTGACCTGGTGTTACAGCGGCAACTGGCTCATCAAACATGACTTTGATGTTGTCTTCACCTTCTGTTGTGACAGTACATTTAACATCTTGTTGGCGGTAGCGAGTTTTAACAGTAATGCTTGCTGGCGAACTAGGGCCCTTACGATCAACCCAGTGCAATTGGCTCACAAGCATGCCATGTGACATTAGGCGAGGGTGGTTACCGCCTTGAGCAACTATGAGAACATTACGTAACAAATCTTTCTCAACCACATACCAAGGGTTGTCATTACTATTTTTTAAGCCGCCAATCCCTAAACCTTTACGCTGACCTAGGGTGTGATACATCAAACCTTGGTGAGTACCAATCACTTCACCTTCAGCTGTTTCAATATCACCTGGTTGAGCGGGTAGGTAAGTGCCTAAGAAATCGGTGAATTTGCGTTCACCAATAAAGCAAATACCAGTGCTATCTTTCTTGTCGTGGGTGATGAGCCCCATTTCTTTAGCGATATCGCGTACTTGAAATTTTTCTAATTCGCCAACTGGAAATAAGCTTTTAGCAACTTGCTTGTCACTTAAGGTGTAGAGGAAGTAACTTTGGTCTTTATTGCCGTCAACGCCACGTAGCATTTGGGTGGTGCCGTCTTCGTTATCTCGACGACGCACATAATGGCCCATAGCAATAAAGTCAGCATCAAGAATTTCGTCTGCGAATTCTAAAAATGCTTTGAATTTGATTTCTTTGTTACACATGATATCGGGATTTGGCGTGCGACCCGCTTTGTATTCTTCAAGGAAATGTTCAAATACATTGTCCCAATACTCTGAAGCGAAGTTAACTGTATGCAACTTAATACCGAGTTTGTCACAAACAGCCTGTGCATCTTTTAAATCTTCGGCTGCAAGACAGTATTCATCCGTGTCATCTTCTTCCCAGTTCTTCATAAATAATCCTTCAACCTGATAGCCTTGCTGCATAAGCAGATAAGCTGAAACTGAAGAATCTACACCGCCGGACATACCTACGATGACTTTTTTACCATTTGAATTGGGATTGATTGATGTCATAAAACCTAAAAACCAGTGAATTTACGGATACAAGAGATGATCATGTGGTCGACGTTAGCGCTTTTCAAGTCGCTGTATATATATCGCCAAGTTCTGTTATCAAAACCGGTCATAAAAACCGATGAAAAACATCACGAAAATCTCAAAAATGTGCGGCGCATATTCTATCATGCATTGTTGTTGTCGGCTATGATCTGCAAGTCACTATTAATCAGTGATAATGGGCTGTGAGCTTTATGTAAAAAGTCTTCTATGGATTTAATCACTAACGGGCTTCTAAGCTGATGTTTCCGCTTTTTAATTTCATCCAGAGTGAACCAATGGCAGGCAAGGATATCTTTATCTAAAGGCTGACAAATTATCAGGTTTTTAGTCTCAGCGGCAAAGGTAAAACGCACGAAGGATAATTGTTCATTCGGGCTAAACTGGTAGACGCCGATAATACCGAGAAGCTCGATATCTAGCCCCGTCTCTTCCTTAACTTCTCTTTTACAAGCTTCTGGTATCGATTCTCGCGCTTCAATATGACCTGCAGGTTGATTAAAGCGAGTTTCACCATCAATGATTTCTTCGACAAATAAAAATTTATTTTGGCAATGGATAACACAAGCGACCGTAGTATTAGGTTTATAACGTTCTTTTGTCATTGAACTATCCTTTTGTCGTTGAGCTATTCTTTTGTCATTGAACTATTTTTTGGGCTTAGGCTATTCTTTGGGCTTGGGTTTATTTTTAAAGCTTAAGCATGGCTTGAAAGTTAAGCTTATGATGGTTATCAACTGTTACTGTGCAAGTGTTTTATATTGACCATTGGCAATGTCATCTAAACTCCATTGGCCTATTTTATAGCGAATTAATCTTAATGTAGGGTGACCAATATGTGCTGTCATTCTTCTAACCTGTCTGTTCCGGCCTTCACATATTTGGATTTCTAACCAAGTTGTTGGAATGGATTTACGCTCTCTAACTGGGGGAACTCTGTCCCACACCGCTGGTTCATTCATCACAGTAACTTTGGCCGGTAAAGTCATACCATCTTTTAATTCAACACCTTGGCATAACGCATTAATGGCTTGCTCACTTGGTTCACCTTCAACTTGCGCCCAATAAGTTTTAAATGTTTTTTTGTTAGGTTGAGTAATTTGAGCTTGTAATTTACCGTCATTAGTCAGCAATAATAAACCTTCACTGTCTCTATCTAATCTGCCAGCAGCATAAACATCTTTTACTGGGATAAAATCTTTTAATGTTTGTCTTCCTGACTCATCAGTAAATTGACATAGCACATCAAAAGGTTTGTTAAATAACACTATTATTGGGTTCTCAACTGCTTTTTTTACAGGGCGTTTAATGGTTTTTCTGGTATTGTTGCTAGACTTTTTGGCTGTTCTGGCAAATGCCGGTTTGCTATTAAATCGTTTTGTTTTGTCATTTGCTGGCATAAATAAGCCTATTTAAGAGCGAAATTAAGTTATTTTGCATAGTTTACTTGGCATTGGGCCTTAGTGGAATTTGAATCTGCGAGATAATGATCTATGATGTTGGCCTAAAAAATGTGATCTGTGCCCACTTTTGTACCCGCAGTCACAGTTAATTTTTCTATTTCATATGGATTTGTGCCGCAGATAAATAGACTTCGACAATTAGATTGAAGCTGTTTTAGGTAGATACTTATTACAATAATAATTTATAAAAAACTTTTTATTTCAATAATGTAGGAAAAAGCATGAAAGATAACTCTCCAACGATCATTTATACTGAAACTGATGAAGCACCCGCATTAGCGACGCTTTCATTACTCCCTATCATCCGTACATTTACTAATGCTGCAGGTGTTAAAGTTGAGACCCGAGATATATCTTTATCAGGCCGTGTAATCGCAAACTTTCCTGAAAAGTTAACTGCTGAGCAGAAAATTTCTGACGCATTAACTGAATTAGGTGTTATGGCTGGCACTCCTGAAGCCAATATCATTAAATTACCTAATATCAGTGCCTCAATTCCGCAGTTAAAAGCGTGTATTGCAGAACTTCAAGCTAAAGGTTATGACATTCCGAATTACCCGGACGAGCCAGCAACAGATGCTGAACGTGATGTTCAAAGCCGTTACGACAAAATTAAAGGCAGTGCAGTAAACCCTGTATTACGTGAAGGTAACTCTGACCGCCGTGCGCCGACGTCAGTTAAAAACTATGCTAAGAAAAACCCACATTCAATGGGTAAGTGGGCGAGTGATTCAAAGTCTCATGTTGCACACATGAGCGAAGGCGACTTTTACGGTAGTGAACAGTCAGTCACATTAACTGCTGCTGATACTGTTAATATCGTATTGACTCAAACTGATGGTCAAGAAGTGACACTTAAGCAGGGGCTTCCATTACTTGCCGGTGAAATCATTGATACTGCAGTTATGAGCAATAAAGCGTTGCAAGCATTTTACGAGCGTGAAATTGAAGCTGCTAAATCTGAAGACGTTTTATTATCTCTTCACTTAAAAGCGACAATGATGAAAGTCTCTGATCCAATTTTATTTGGTCATGCTGTTAAGGTCTTCTTTAAAGATGTATTTACTAAGCATCAAGCATTATTTGATGAGCTAGGTGTAGATGTAAACAATGGTTTTGGTGATGTTTACGCTAAAATCGCAGGTTTACCTGAAGCTCAGCGTGCTGAAGTTGAAGCTGACATCGCAGCGGTATACGCAAAGCGTCCAGCACTTGCGATGGTAGATTCAGATAAAGGCATTACTAACCTTCATGTACCGAGTGACATCATTATTGATGCATCGATGCCTGCGGCTATCCGCTCATCAGGTAAAATGTGGGGCCCAGACGGCCAATTAAAAGACACTAAAGCAATGATCCCTGATCGTTGTTACGCGGGTGTTTACCAAGAAACTATTTCTTTCTGTAAAGAAAATGGTGCCTTTAACCCAACGACAATGGGCAGCGTGCCTAACGTTGGCCTAATGGCGCAAAAAGCAGAAGAATACGGCAGCCACGATAAAACATTTGAAATAGCATCAGCAGGTGTTGTTAAAGTGATCAATAGCGCGGGTGATGTGCTAATGAGCCACAATGTTGAAGCGGGTGATATCTTCAGAATGTGTCAGGTGAAAGATGCGCCTATCCGTGACTGGGTTAAACTAGCGGTTAATCGTTCTCGTTTAAGCAACACACCAGCAATCTTCTGGTTAGACAGCAAGCGTGCACATGATGCGCAGCTCATCACTAAAGTAGAATCGTACTTAAAAGATCACGATACAGCAGGTCTTGATTTACAAATCTTAGCACCAGTTGAAGCAACACGAGCGACACTTGCCCGTGTTCATGAAGGTCTAGATACGATTTCAGTCACTGGTAACGTTTTACGTGATTACTTAACTGATTTATTCCCAATTTTAGAACTGGGTACCAGTGCTAAAATGCTATCAATCGTACCACTAATGAATGGCGGTGGCTTATTTGAAACTGGCGCCGGTGGTAGTGCACCTAAGCATGTTCAACAGGTTGAGAAAGAAGGGCATTTACGTTGGGATTCTTTAGGTGAGTTCTTGGCATTAGCGGCTTCATTAGAGCACTTAAGTCAAACTCAGAATAATCCTAAAGCACAGGTATTAGCTGATACGCTTGATACTGCGATTGGACAGTTCTTAGATAGCAATAAGTCTCCTTCACGTCGTGTAGGTGAATTGGATAACCGTGGTAGTCACTTCTATCTCGCTATGTACTGGGCACAAGCTTTATCAGTTCAAACGGCTGACACCTCATTTGCAGCTGAATTTTCTGCATTAGCTGAGTCATTAACCACTAACGAAGCGGAGATTGTTGCTGAACTGAATGGTTCACAAGGCCCAGCTGTCGATTTAGGCGGTTATTTCCGTTTAGATGCAGCAAAAGCTGAAACAGCAATGCGTCCAAGTGCATTATTGAATTCGTTTATTACTGCGTAATTTAATATTTAGCGGTATCGCTTAAGATAAAAACAGAGGCCTTGTGTCTCTGTTTTTTTATTTGGGTTTAAAAATGAGTGACATTAACGTGATGATACAAAGGTTTTTGTAACTAAGTTTGTCAATATTAAAATAAATGTTGAGTGTTTTTCAGGCAAACAAATCGTTATTGATAATTAATTGGCTAAATAAAAAAGGCAGAGATTAAAATCTCTGCCTTTTTGTATTATAGTTTCACCGACTATTTAGTTGGTGAAATGGCTGAAGCATGCATCCCTTTAGGGCCCTGCTCAGTTTCGAAATCTACCGGTTGGCCCGCTTTTAGCGTTCTGTAACCTTCCATTTCGATTGTTGAATAATGCGCAAATACATCTTCGCCACCCTGATCTGGGCAAATAAACCCGAATCCTTTGGCGTTGTTGAACCATTTAACAGTTCCGCTTGCCATACTTCCACTTCCTTCTGTTGTCTACTTACCAGTAAGATAGTAAAACTTATTTTTATCAGCGGTCTCTATTGCCGCCTCAGAACAGAATGAAATTTGTACGAAAAGATGTCAAGTAAAAATTAACAAAATGACAACATTTAATTAATTTAATAATATCAATTGGTCTTGTACCAAACTAGAGGCTAGTATTAACTCATGGGTAGATTAGGCAGCGTAGAGCACACAGAAGAACGTGTTGAATCGGAGCTACAACCACCTTCAATGTACAAAGTCGTGTTAAATAACGATGATTACACTCCGATGGATTTCGTGATAGAAGTGTTACAACGCTTTTTTAATAAGGATGAACAACAAGCCACCGATATTATGTTGGCTATCCATCACCAAGGTAAGGGAATATGTGGTGTTTACTCGTTTGGCATTGCCGAAACGAAAGTGTTACAAGTAAATCAATTTGCCAAAGAAAACCAACATCCATTACTGTGTTCATTAGAAACCGCATAATGAATTAGTTGATTCTCCGTCGGTAACTCTGCAGTTTATGAGTATTTTTAGGGGGTGCTTATGCTAAACAAAGATCTCGAAGTCACCTTGAACCTAGCGTTTCAACAAGCTAGAGATTCACGTCATGAATATATGACGGTAGAACATTTATTATTAGCATTAATTAATAACCCATCGGCCAAAGAAGCATTATTGGCTTGTGGCGCGGATATTACTCGTCTCCACGAGGAAGTATCTAACTTCATTCAACAAACAACCCCATTGATCGCTGAAACCACAGAAGAACGTGAAACCCAACCAACCTTAGGTTTTCAACGTGTACTTCAACGTGCAGTATTTCATGTGCAATCGTCCGGTCGTAATGAAGTCACTGGCGCAAATGTGTTAGTGGCGATATTCAGTGAGCAAGAGTCACAAGCAGTATATTTACTCCGCCGTTGTGAAATAACCCGTTTAGATGTGGTTAACTTTATTTCTCATGGTTTACCGAAAGATGATGACGACTCTGAAATTAATAACCCGGAAGCTTCAGAGGAGGGCGGTGAAGCTGCTGAAGACAGAAGCTTGTTATCGCAATTTGCTACCGATTTAAATCAACTTTCTAAAGACGGTGTGATTGATCCATTAATTGGTCGTGATGATGAAGTCGAACGTGCGATTCAAACCTTATGTCGTCGCCGCAAGAATAATCCATTACTCGTCGGTGAAGCCGGTGTGGGTAAGACTGCCATTGCTGAAGGCCTCGCGTACCGTATTGTTAACGAACAAGTGCCAGACGTCATCAAAGATGCAACTGTGTATTCATTAGATTTAGGCTCGTTGCTTGCTGGTACTAAATACCGTGGTGATTTTGAGAAACGCTTTAAAGGTTTACTCAAGGAGTTAGGTAAAAATGAACATGCTATTTTGTTCATTGATGAAATCCATACCATTATTGGCGCAGGTGCGGCATCCGGTGGAGTAATGGATGCGTCAAACCTGTTAAAGCCTTTACTGTCTAACGGCTCACTACGCTGCATGGGCTCAACTACGTTCCAGGAATATCAAAGCATTTTTGAGAAAGATCGTGCATTGGCAAGACGTTTCCAAAAAATTGATATTAATGAGCCATCAGTGGCTGAGACGACAAAAATTCTGTTAGGTCTTAAGTCCAAATACGAAGAGCATCATGGTGTGCGTTACACCCAAGCAGCAATTAGTTCAGCAGCGAGCTTATCTGCTAAACATATCAATGATCGTCACTTGCCTGATAAGGCCATCGACGTGATTGATGAAGCTGGTGCTCGAATGGTGATGCTGCCACAAAGTAAACGCAAGAAAACCATCGGTCAACCAGAAATTGAAGCGATAATTGCTAAAATTGCTCGTATACCTGAGAAGTCGGTATCTTCGACTGATAAGGATTTACTTAAAAACCTTGAGCGTAACCTTAAAATGTTGGTGTTTGGCCAAGATAAGGCGATTGAGGGGCTCAGCTCAGCGATTAGGTTATCTCGTAGCGGTTTAGGCGCAGAAAAGAAACCTGTGGGTAGTTTCTTATTTGCTGGCCCAACAGGTGTCGGTAAAACGGAAGTCACCAATCAATTGGCCTCATGCTTAAACATGAAGTTAATTCGTTTCGATATGTCTGAGTACATGGAACGTCATGCTGTTTCACGCCTTATTGGTTCGCCTCCAGGTTATGTGGGTTATGAGCAAGGCGGTTTATTAACAGATGCTGTGATTAAAAATCCTCATTGTGTAGTGTTATTGGATGAAATTGAAAAAGCCCATCCAGATGTCTATAACTTGTTGTTGCAAGTGATGGATCACGGCACACTGACAGATAACAATGGTCGTAAAGCTGATTTTAGAAACGTAACATTAGTGATGACAACCAATGCGGGTGTGCAAGAAACAATTCGTACATCGATTGGCTTTAAGCAGCAAGATAATAGTCTTAATGCAATGTCAGAAATCAATAAAGTGTTTACCCCAGAGTTTCGTAACCGTTTAGATTCAATTATATGGTTTAACCATTTAGACATGACCATTATCGCGAAAGTGGTTGATAAGTTCTTAATTGAATTACAAGCGCAGTTAGACGAGAAACGAGTAACACTGGAAGTGACTGATGAAGCGCGGACGCTGCTTGCTGAGAAAGGTTACGATAAAAACATGGGCGCTAGACCAATGGCGCGTGTGGTGACTGAACTCATTAAACGTCCATTAGCTGATGAAGTACTTTTCGGTAAGCTTGAAGCTGGCGGTACAGCTAAAGTGGATGTTAAGGACAACGAGATTGTTATTCATTGTGAATGTTTAGAGAAAGTATCGTAATTCGCTAATTAATTTATCGGGTTAATAAAAATGGCTATCTGAAATCAGATAGCCATTTTTTTCGCATCAACGTTAATCTTTAGCCAATAAAAAACCCGACAATTAAGCCGGGTTTTTAAATAGATGAGGCAGTATTAACGTGCGCGGAAGACGATACGACCTTTACTTAAATCGTAAGGAGTCAACTGAACCGTAACTTTATCACCCGTTAAAATACGGATGTAGTTTTTGCGCATTTTGCCAGAAATGTGTGCAATCACAACATGACCATTTTCAAGTTCAACGCGGAACATTGTATTTGGCAAGGTCTCAAGGATTGTGCCCTGCATTTCAATGTTGTCTTCTTTCGCCATTAATTGGTTACCTTTATGCCTTCAAATATAAAAAAATTCGCCGTATCATGCCCCAAAAAGCGCTTGCTGTAAAGGATTGAAACACTATAGCGTGGGTTCTTTTTCAATATGTTGCCATCCATTTGCTGTTAATATTTGATATGGACGATATAAACGTTTGTAATTCATTTTTCTATTTTCATCAATTTGATAGCCCAGATACAAAAATTGCTTAGCTAACTGTTGGGCTAATTCACACTGTATTAAGATCATATAAACCCCTAACGAACGTTTGGCGTAATCAGGGTCAAAATAACTGTAAATCGCAGAGAGACTATTATTCATCGCGTCTGTTACTGCTACACCAATCAACTTATCTTGCAGATAAACCTCGATATAAGTCGCTTCTAACCAAGTACACTTTAAAAAATCATTGAACTGGTCTTCACTTGGCGGATACATAGGGCCATCAGAATGGCGACCAATAATATATCGCTCGTATAACTCGTAATGGGCTTCTGTGACTTGATGAGTGACTTTCCAGTGCAGGTCTTGGTTATTTTTTAAGGTCCTTTTCTGTCTTTTTGATAACTTAAATTCAGGTACTACGACTCGAATGGACTGGCATGCAGAGCAACTCGGACAGCGCGGTTTGTAAATTGAATTTCCGTTGCGCCTAAATCCCATACCTAAAAGCTGCTCAAATAATTGACTATCAAGTTGAGACTCTTGAATGATAAGTAACTGCTCAGTTAATCCTTCGATATAACTGCAATCAAATGGGTGGCTAATGCCAACGCTGACGCTTCTAGAACTCAAAACAGACCTCTTGTGCTATCCATGCATTATTGTCGATGACACTATTTCGTAGTTGCCGAAGCGATAACAGAAAGTCCTCACGAGGGCAGGCTTGTGCGCCAAGATTTTCTAAATGTGGGTTCATTATTTGAGCGTCAATTAACTTAAAACCGTATCGAGAAATATGCTGGTTTAACATGGCAAAGGCCGCTTTGGATGCATTCGTTTGGCGGTGAAACATGGATTCACCACAAAATACACTGCCTACAGCAATGCCATACAGGCCGCCTATAAGTTCGTTACCGTCCCAAACCTCAATTGAATGGGCTTTTCCAAGCCTATGTAGCTGGATATAAGCCTCCTGAATGTCAGATGATATCCATGTGCCTTGTTGTGTGAGTCGTGGCTCTGAACAGGCTTTGATGACATCAGCAAAGGCATGATTGATGGTGTAACGCCACTGTGTTTTACGTAGATATTTTTTCATGCTTTTATTAAGCGGCTGAACTTTTGGTTTGAAAATAGCTCTAGGCTCAGGTGACCACCATAGAATAGGGTCATCATCATTAAACCAAGGGAAAATGCCTTGATAATAAGCTTCAACTAAACGTTGAGGTGATAAGTCACCTCCGATAGCAAGTAAACCATTGGGTTCATCAAGTGCTTGTTGTGGATCAGGAAAGTGCGGAAGATGATTTAAATAAGACAGTGAGTTCACAATTAAGTATATTATTTACTAAACCTTATATATACGTTAGCGGAATTTTGCCTATGTTGAAACTCACAAACAGCTTAGTGATACGATTTAGTGCGCTTTTAATGTTATTAATGGCTACTGTTAGCACGTCAGCGAGTGCAGCTTACGATAGAAACCAAGCTGTAGCGGTTGAAAAAGTGGTTTATGGTCAGGTTGAGTCGATAAAACATGTCACTCAAACTCAATTAGTTGAAGATCGTAATCTAGGTTGGAAAACTTTCGGAGGCGCATTAATAGGGGGCGTCGTTGGTCATCAATTTGGCGGCGGTTCTGGCCAAGATGTTGCGACCGTTTTAGGTGCATTACTAGGCGGCGCAGCTGCAAATCAGTACGGTAACTCTACTCGCACACTTGAATATAAGCTCATTGAAATGATGATAAATTTAGATGATGGCACACAAGTGATGGTGATACAGGACTTAGACCCTGGCATGTCATTTGTCGCAGGAGATGAAGTTCGCGTTGTTTATCTTAAAGGTTATGTTCGCGTCGATATCGCCATGTAGCCATGTAGCAATCTAGCAATGATTAATGCAATGAATAAAAAAGGAGCCATTGGCTCCTTTTTAGTTTTTATCATATAAGCAAAGATTAGAAGCCGCGTGGCAGAGTATTTTTACCGGCGTTCGCTAATTTTTCGCGCCATAATTCTTTTGGCGTTTTGCCACCAGATTTATTTGCTGTTTTTGCTGCTGGCTTTTTGGCCACTGCTTTTTTTGCAGCAGGCTTAGCCGCTGGTTTTTTAGCTACATCCTGCTTAGCTGCAGGCGCTTCTACTGATTGACCTTGTGTCGCTTCAAGGTGCATTTGCTCAAGATCGCTAAAGCGTAAAGACTTGCCGCCATCAATTTTATACCAACTGCCTTTCTGTTCAATTTCAACAGTTTTTGAAGTTTGCTTTTCAAGAGCAGCTTTTAATTCGGCGATAAGCGCTTCTTTAGTCAAGTTAGACATTTTGAGACCTATTTTTTTGTAATGAATAGTTTATTTAATGTTTTCAACATCCCTTAAGTCTAATTTTAGTGTTTAATGCACCCAAAAGTCCAATTTAAGCCAAAATAGCTTAGCAAATAATCAATCTTAACAAGGGTTTTTCAATAAGTATTGGACTGAGTTACACTATTATTATCAAAAATTTTAGGGTTAGTTTTATGTCATTAACGTCTGTATCTCGCCAACAATTATCCAAATATCTAAATGATTTTCTTAATGTAAAACAATTCAAAGACTATGCGCCAAATGGTCTACAGGTGCAGGGCAGTGACAACATTAAGACTATCGTGACTGGAGTAACAGCCTGCCAAGCACTCATTGAGCAAGCTGCAGCACTCAATGCTGATGCCATTATCGTACATCATGGTTTTTTTTGGAAAAACGAACCTGAAGTGATCACCGGGATGAAATACAATCGAATTAAGGCGTTAATGACCCACGATA
The DNA here is from genome assembly GCF_020806285.1 of Shewanella sp. 10N.7. Classification (NCBI taxonomy): domain Bacteria; kingdom Pseudomonadati; phylum Pseudomonadota; class Gammaproteobacteria; order Alteromonadales; family Shewanellaceae; genus Shewanella; species Shewanella sp. 10N.7. Next base: position 56,590 of record NZ_JAJGZS010000017.1, on the reverse strand, counting down.
TTAATTTATTCGGCTATCATTTACCTTTAGATGCCCATCCAACATTAGGTAATAATGCCGAGCTTGCGAATAAATTAGGCTTGGTTGATGTAGAAATTTGTGCCGATATTTCACAAGATTTATTGTGGCAGGGCAAGTTACCGAAACCGTTAAGTGTTTCACAAATGAGTGAGTTACTTACAGAAAAACTCAACAAAATACCATTACACATTGGTGATAAAGAACAATTTATTAGCTCATTAGCTTGGTGTACCGGTGGTGCTCAAGACTATATCGATCATGCGGCATCACTTGGCGTGGATGCTTTCATCAGCGGTGAGGTGTCAGAGCGAACTTTTCACTGTGCAATGGAGCAAGGTATACATTATTTTGCGGCAGGTCATCATGCGACTGAGCAGTTCGGCGTACAAGCTTTGGGTGAGCATTTAGCTGAACAATTTGGTTTGACCCATCATTTTATTGATATTGTTAATCCAGTTTAACTTTCTGATATCGCTTAAGGAATAGCATCATGACAGAATATTTTATCCAAGCATTTATTTATTTGTCTGCCGCTGTTATAGCTGTGCCTATAGCGCAGAGAATGGGCTTAGGCTCTGTGCTGGGGTATTTAATTGCTGGTGTGATTATTGGTCCCATTGTGGGGCTGGTCGGCAGTGAAACAAACACCATTCAGCATTTTGCCGAATTTGGTGTTGTGATGATGCTATTTTTAGTTGGTTTAGAACTTGAGCCTAAAATGCTCTGGTCGATGAGGAACCGACTATTAGGAATGGGGGGCTTACAGGTTGGTTTATCAACCGGTATTGTGATGGCCATTGCGCTAATGTTTGAGTTTCAATGGACTGTCGCATTAACAATCGGCTTAATTTTCTCGCTATCCTCAACGGCTATTGTGCTGCAAACCTTAAATGAAAAAGGTCTAACCAAGACAACGGCAGGTAAGAACGCTTTCTCAGTGTTGTTATTTCAAGACATAGCCGTCATTCCAATGCTGGCACTGATTCCTCTTCTAGCATTACCTGAGCTGGTGGAAGCTGCTCAATCCTCTGTTGCAGCGGCAGCGGAACACCATGATGAACTATCTTTAGTCGCTAACTTACCCGGTGGCTTATACGCCTTGGTGTTAGTGCTTTCAATAGGGCTAGTCGTGTTTGGCGGGCACTATTTAAGCCGACCTGTTTTTAGGTTTATTGCCGATTCTGGTGTGCGTGAAATATCCACTGCAGCGGCTTTATTGTTAGTCATTGGTATTGCAACTTTAATGAGTTTAGTTGGCGTGTCACCTGCGTTAGGCACTTTTCTTGCGGGTGTAGTACTGGCTAATAGTGAGTTCAAACATGAATTAGAAACTCATATCGGCCCATTCAAAGGTTTATTACTCGGTTTGTTTTTTATCACCGTAGGTGCGGGAATAGATTTTGAAATTTTGTGGCAGTACTTAGGTGTTATTCTTGGTGCTACAGCCGCTGTGATGATAGTAAAAGGCTTAGTCTTATTGTTATTGAGTTTTATATTTAGGATTAAAGGCAGTGATAGATGGCTATACACCTTAAGTTTAGCCCAAGCAGGTGAGTTTGGGTTTGTGTTACTCAGCTTTAGCCAGCAAAACCATGTGATTTCAGCAGAAGTCGCACAGCCTTTATCGATTGTAGTGGCTTTATCGATGTTCCTAACCCCTGGATTGTTTATTTTTTATGAAAAAGTAATTTTACCTAAATATCAACAAACATCGAACGATCGCGAGCAAGATCAAGTTGATGAACAAGGCACCGTTATCATTGCTGGGATAGGCCGTTTTGGTCAGATAGTCAATCGACTGTTACTGTCTAATGGGGTTAAGACGGTGGTGTTAGATCATCAAGCGACCCAAGTCGATAATCTACGTAAAGTCAATACTAAAGCCTTTTATGGCGACGCTACGAGACCAGATTTACTTGAGACCGCAGGTGTTACCACGGCATCAGCATTTGTTGTAGCGATAGATAATCCACAAGCCAGTGTAGAGCTGGTTAAGCACCTAAAACATAAATACCCTAAACTGAAAGTGATTAGCCGAGCATTTGACCGTGGACATGGCCATTTATTACGTCAGGCGGGGGCTGATTACGTTGAGTCAGAGACGTTTCGCTCAGCGTTAAAAGTCGGAGCTGAATCAATGAAAGCGATGGGCTTTTCTGATGAGCTTGTGCAAAGACAAAAGAAGACTTACATGCGAGTTGAGAGTGAAGCTTCTGAAGTGCTTTATAACGAGTGGGCTAATCGTTCAGATGGTGAAAAATTTGGTGGCGATTTTATCAACTTGTTTATTGAATACGAGGAACGTTTAAAAGAGGCTATCGTAGCTGATACAGAAGCGTATAAAAGTCAACGATTCGCCCAAGAACATCCTTGCGACCCAGACAAAGAAAACTGCGGTAAAATAAATAGTAATGACACTGACAAAGACTCAGAAACTAAGTTGATGTCTTAAATTTTATTATTCATAACCTATTAAAAAAGCCGTCAAATGACGGCTTTTTTGTTGTTAATAAGTCAGTAAACTTATTACATCACACGCATACCAGGTTTTGCACCTGCATGTGGCTCTAAAATCCAGATATCTTTTCCACCAGGACCTGCGGCTAATACCATGCCTTCAGATTCACCGAACTTCATTTTACGTGGTGCAAGGTTGGCAACCATTACAGTGTGTTTACCAATCAAGTCTTCTGGTGCATAAGCTGATTTAATTCCTGCAAAGACTTGCTTAGTTTCGCCGCCTAAATCCAGTTCTAATCGAAGTAGTTTATTGGCTTTTTCAATATGTTCAGCTTTAGCAATTAACGCAATGCGTAAATCAATCTTAGCAAAATCATCGAAACTGATTTCTGGTGCTAACGGCTCTTTTTCAAGTTCAGTTTGCACTTGTTCAACTTTTGGCACTTCAGTTTGAGTCACTTGCAGGTTTTCAGTCGATGCATCAATAATGGCTTCAATGCTCTTCATTTCAATGCGTTGCATTAATGCTTTGAATTTTGCGATTTCATGGCCAGTTAGGTCTTGGTCTAAATTATCCCAAGTCAGCGTCACTTGTAAGAAACCTTCAACATTTTCAGCAAGTTTTGGCAGTACTGGTTTTAAGTAAGTGACCAGAATACGGAACAAGTTAAGTGCATTACTACATACTTGATGTGCTTCTTCTTGTTTATCTTCTTGCTTGATTAACTGCCAAGGCGCTGCATCAGCGACATAAGCATTAGCCATATCGGCAAGTGCCATGATTTCGCGCATTGCTTTACCGAACTCTCGAGTTTCGTATAGTTCAGCAATGGTGTCTTGTTTAGCAAGGAAGGCTTCGGTTAACGATGTGTCGTTAATTTTTGCTAACTTGCCATCAAAACGTTTACTGATAAAACCAGCTGTACGAGAAGCTAAGTTAACTAATTTACCGACTAGATCTGAATTTACACGCTGAGCAAAATCTTCAAGATTTAAATCTAAATCATCAACACGGCTATTTAATTTCGCAGCGTAGTAATAACGTAGATACTCAGGGTTTAAGTTATCTAGGTAAGTACGGGCTTTAATAAATGTGCCTTTAGATTTAGACATTTTAGCGCCGTTCACAGTGACATAACCGTGGGCATAAACACTGTTTGGTTTTCTGATCCCTGCGCCATGTAACATTGCTGGCCAGAATAAACCGTGGAAGTTAACGATATCTTTACCAATGAAATGATAAATTTCGGCTTTTGAGTCAATGCTCCAAAAGTCGTCGAAGTTTAAATCATCACGTCTATCACATAAGTTTTTGAATGAACCCATGTAGCCTATTGGTGCATCTAGCCATACATAGAAAAATTTACCTGGTTGATCGGGTATTTCAAAACCAAAATAAGGCGCATCACGAGAGATGTCCCATTGTTGTAGACCTTGATCGAACCACTCACGTAATTTATTAGCAATTTCAGGCTGTAATGAGCCAGAAGATAACCATTCTCCAAGCATTGATTCAAATGCTGGTAAATCAAAAAAGAAATGCTCACTATCCTTCATGACAGGTGTAGCACCAGAAACAACCGAATAAGGCTTAATTAAATCAGTGGTGCTATATGTCGCGCCACAGTTATCACAGTTGTCACCATATTGGTCTTCGCTTTTACATTTAGGGCATGTGCCTTTAACGAAGCGGTCTGGTAAAAACATTTCTTTTTCAGGGTCAAATAACTGCGAGATAGTTTTGGTTTTAATATAACCGTTATCTCTTAACTTGATATAAATGTCGCTAGCTAATTCGCGGTTTTCTTCGCTGTGTGTGCTATGGAAATTATCAAATTGAATATTAAAATCAGCGAAATCTTGTTCGTGTTCTTTTTGAACTTGAGCAATCATTTCTTCTGGGGTAATACCCATTTGTTGAGCTTTGAGCATGATTGGCGTGCCATGGGCATCGTCTGCACAAATATAGTGACATTCATGTCCACGAAGTTTTTGGTAGCGAGACCAAATATCAGTTTGAATATACTCAAGCATATGACCTAAATGGATTGGACCATTTGCATACGGGAGGGCACTTGTCACCAGAATTTTACGTTGTGAATTTGTCATTTTGTCTCAACAATCGATTACACTAAATATATGGTCAAGATACTAACCGATCAAAGTGATTATTTCATCAAACAACAACAAAATCGGCTAAATTAGCGCTCATTTTTTTCTAATTCTGGTACACTTGGGCAAATTTTTCGCTGGGAGTTCTGCTTTTGTCTACTTCGCATACAGATTATCAATTAAGTGATGACCTTCTTGGTCCAGTATTGAGTATTTTAGATGCATACCAAGATCCATATTTAGCTGAAGGGCTAGTATCTGCGGGTTGTGTTAACAAACTTGCAATTGAAGGTAAACGCCTTCTACTTGGATTGGTTTATCCTTACCCTTGTATGACGCAATATCGTGATACCGTCATGGATGTGACTAAAAAGTTAGCCGTACTTGATGCTATTGACGAAGTAGAATGTGAAATTGACTTTCAGCCACGTGTTTTTTCAGCTATTGCCTCAGTAGAACCAATCCCTAATATTAAACAAGTTATTGCAGTTGCATCAGGTAAAGGCGGTGTGGGTAAATCTACCACTGCGGTAAATCTTGCATTAGCGTTAAAAGCTGAAGGCGCTGAAGTCGGCATATTAGATGCTGATATTTATGGCCCTTCAATTCCAATGATGCTGGGTTTACAAGGTTTTAAACCGACATCTCCAGACGGCAAAATGATGACTGCTGCGTCTGCTCATGGTATTTCAGCCCAATCTATAGGCTTTATGCTAGGCGATGGTGAAGCTGCGGTTTGGCGCGGTCCTATGGCTGCAGGCGCATTAAATCAGTTGTTAACTGAAACTCAGTGGCCAGAACTGGATTACTTAGTGATTGATTTGCCTCCTGGAACCGGTGACATACAATTAACATTGTCACAGAAGTTTCCAGTAAGTGGCACAGTTGTGGTGACAACACCGCAAGATATCGCACTTGAAGATGCCAAAAAAGGTATCACCATGTTCCAAAAAGTGGATATCCCAGTGTTAGGCATTATTGAAAACATGAGTTTTCATTTATGTCCTGAATGCGGTCATAAAGAACACCCATTTGGCACCCATGGCGGAAGCAAGATTGCTGAGCGATATGAAGTGCCGTTATTGGGCGCATTACCGCTTAATATTAACATTCGTGAGTCAATGGATGAAGGCAACCCAACAGTTGTCAGTAAGCCAGATTCAGAAGTTGCTGCTATTTATCGTGAAATCGCCCGTAAAGTGGGTGCTCAACTTGCGAAGCAGCAAAACAAAAACACAGTTTCAATTAGTATTTCAGACGACGAGTAAGGTTAAGTAATGAATTCTCAGCAATGTGTCATTATTGGTATCGCAGGTGCTTCAGCATCAGGCAAAAGTTTAATTGCCCAAACGATTTTTGAAGAACTTAAGCGTGACCTAGGCACCGACCAAATCGGTGTGATTAATGAAGACGCTTATTACCGTGACCAAAGTCATATGACAATGGAAGACCGTGTTAAAACGAATTATGATCATCCTAAAGCACTGGATCATCAGCTATTAGCTGAACACCTTAAGCAATTAAAGAAAGGTGAGCAGGTAAACATTCCTTGTTATAGCTATAAAGAACATACTCGTATGACTAAAACCCTTGATATGCAACCTAAAAAGGTGATTATCTTAGAAGGGATTTTACTATTAACAGACCCTAAGTTACGTGAGCTCATGGATGCGAGTGTATTCATGGATACTCCGCTGGATATATGTTTCTTACGTCGTTTGACGCGTGATGTAGCAGAGCGCGGACGTACGATGGAGTCGGTTATTTCTCAGTACAAAGCCACTGTTCGCCCAATGTTCTTGCAGTTCATTGAGCCATCAAAGCAGCACGCTGATATTATCGTTCCTCGCGGCGGTAAAAACCGTATTGCGACAGATATATTGAAAGCAAGGATCCAACATCTGTTAGCCAGATAAGATAGAGTTAAGCTATAGATAACAAGGATGTGATCTCAGATGTACAAGTTGACGGCTCCATGAGAATTGGAGCCTCATCATATGCTGAGGCCATTTCTGGTATCAGTTTCTCGTTTCGAATTCGCTTTAGTTATTTTTAGCCATTACAGTCTTTAGTGACGATTTGAATTACATGGCATTAGATGCAAATATGATAGTCAATCCACTTAGTGAACTAAATCGCATTTTCAAGATGAGATTAATACAACCTTGAGTTAAGGACGTTATGCAGTCGGTATTTGTGAATGGAAAATCTGATAATACTATTGATGCTCTTGATCGAGGGCTTGCTTATGGCGATGGCGCATTTGCTACCATGCGAGTTGCTGCAGGCGAAATCTTATTCCTTAATACACACCTGCAACGCATAGAACAAACCTGTTTCCGTTTAGGTTTTACTATTTCGCACATCGAGTTATTAGTTTTACGCCTTGAATCACACGCGAAAACGTTAAAGGAAGGCTGTATTAAGTTACTGCTTAGCCGCGGGGTTGGCGGCAGAGGTTATGCTGCGCCTACATCCCCTGATATCACTGAGATTATTTCATTACATCCGCTCCCGGATATTTATGCGCAGTGGCAATCTAAAGGAATCACATTGTCCTTGTCGCCAGTAACGTTAGGCAATCAGCCTTTACTGGCAGGGATGAAACACTTAAATCGTTTAGAGCAAGTGTTAATCAAACAACAGACATTACCCAAAAATACCGATGACTGGCTTGTACTTGACGCAGATAATTGTTTAGTTGAATCTTCAATGGCGAATATTTTTATTGTTAAGGACAATCAGGTTAAAACACCTGCGATGAGTCAAAACGGGGTGTCTGGCGTCATGCGTGAACATGTTATTGATGCGCTTTTGACAAATGATATTGCAGTAATGGCGACAAAGGTCACTTTGGATGAATTGCTCGATGCGGAACATGTATTTATCACCAACAGCTTATTAGGTGTGGTGAATGTAAACAGCATTAATATAGACTCGATTAATACCCAATTAAGCTCTAGCTATCATTATAAAACCTGGAATATGACCCATACTTTACTCACCCAGCTCAAACTATCATTCTAATAAGTACTGATTAAAATAATATGAAAAAAACCATCATTATACTGACATCGCTAATGACACTGACTACGGTTGCGTGTGTTGTAGGCTTTTGGGGATACCAGCAAATTATCGCTTATCCTAGCCAACTTCTATCAATTGAAAAGCCAGTTGAACTGACTATCGCACAAGGAATGAATGTCACAAAACTTGGGGCTGATCTAGAAAATAAGCAGTTTATTACCGACAGCTGGAAGCTCAAATACCTGTTAAAGATTAAGCCTGAATATGCCCATATTCGTACTGGTTTATACCAAATTAACCCAGGTGATAGCATTGATAGCTTGCTAACCAAACTTAATCGTGGTGACGAAATGACCTTCTCTGTTACCTTAATTGAAGGTAAAACGATTAAAGAGTGGCATGAGTCATTAGTGGATTTGCCGCATTTAACATTTGATGAGCAAGTCTTTAATCGCGTGTTGATAAAAAATGGTGATGAATCGGGTTTACCTGAAGGTAAGTTTTTCCCCGAAACTTATCAATATCAAGCCAATGATTCATTAGAGGCGATATTAGACCGCAGTTATCAAATGATGCAGAAAACCCTTGCTACGGCTTGGGGTGAGCGAGATAAAGATCTTAAATTAACCACACCTTATGAGTTATTGACGATTGCGTCCATTATTGAAAAAGAAACCGGCAAGCCATCTGAGCGTGACTGGGTCGCAGCAGTATTCAACAACCGCTTGAAGTTAGGTATGCGTTTACAAACTGATCCTACAGTGATTTATGGCATGGGAGAACGCTATAACGGTAATATAACCCGCAGTGATTTACGAGAGCATACCGCGTTTAATACTTATCGCATTAATGGTTTACCGCCAACGCCTATCGCCGCACCTAGTAAAGCCGCCATTTTTGCAGCGGCTAAGCCTGCAGATGTTAATTACTTATATTTTGTCTCAAGAAATGATGGAAGCCATGTTTTTTCCGAGACGCTAGCGCAACATAACCGCGCTGTGAATGAATACCAGAGAAATAGAAAATGACCCAAGAACAAGCCAAATTTGTTGTAATTGAAGGCCTAGAAGGCGCTGGTAAATCCAGTGCCATTGAACTGGTTAAACAGATTATCACACAACACACTCAACAACCCCCAGTATGCACGCGTGAGCCTGGTGGAACGCCACTTGCCGAAAAAATGCGTGATTTAGTTAAGGTTGCAGATGAAACAGACCCTCTTTGCGATGAGTCTGAGTGTTTATTGTTTTACGCTGCGAGAGCGCAACTAATTGCTAATGTTATTAAGCCCGCTTTGGCTAATGGTACTTGGGTATTAGGTGACCGTCATAATTTATCATCGCTTGCCTATCAAGGCGGCGGTAGGGGATTAATGCCTTTAGTAAAATCTATCAGTGATATCACTTTAAAAGGCTTTAAACCCGATTTAACCTTATATCTTGATATAGAGCCTAAGCTTGGGTTAGCAAGAGCTGCTAGTCGCGGCGCTTTAGACAGAATTGAAGTGCAACAAATTGAGTTTTTTGAACGTGCTAGAGCGACATTTTTAGCGTTTGCAGCCGAAGATGACTCAATTATTGTTATTGATGCCAGTAAGCCTATTGAACAAGTGCACCAACAGATTACGGCTGAGTTAACAGCAAGGCTAGCTTGAAAATGACATATTCTTGGGTAAAGGCGAGGGTATAATGCAAGCATTTGGTATACAGCAATTACCGTGGTTGGATGCACCGTTTGAGCGTTTTATTAACGAACGCCATAGCGGCCATAGCGCTCATGCTCAACTGGTGAGTATTGATCAAGGCCTAGGTGGTCATATTTTGGCAAACGAAATGGCTGAAGCTGCTATGTGTACAGCGCTCACGCCAGTGGGGGCTTGTGGCCAATGTAAGAGCTGCTTGCTATTTAAGGCCGGCACACATCCTGATTGTCATGTTATCAAAGCGGATGGCACGATAATAAAAGTCGACCAAATCCGTGATTTATGCCAAAAGTTAACTGTAACAGCTCAGCAAGGCGGCCAAAGAGTTGCTATTATTCTTAATTGTGAGCAGTTTAATTTAGCATCAGCCAATGCCTTACTGAAAACATTAGAAGAGCCGGGTAATAATATATTAATTATTTTACAAACAGATGTGCCTTCAAGAATATTGGCGACGATTAAAAGTCGTTGTCAGCAAGTGGCATTTCACGCTCCTGATAGAAAACAAGTATATGAGTGGTTAAAAGCCCATCAAATGCTACCTTCAGTGCGTGCTGGCGAAAAGCCCCATGATGTCACTTGGTGTTTAAGTATGATTGGCGGGCCATTAAAGCTTGCGGAAAGCCTCAGTAGTCAGCATTACCAACAGTTGATTCAGTTTCGAACAGATTGGGCGTTAAGCATTAAATCTGGCCATTTGAATGGCAGTTTAATTAAGGTTTCAGAGCATCAAATTGTTGATGCACTTAATGTTTTATATTTGTACTTAAGACAATATGTGTTAAAAAGTAAAGAGCTAGATGCATTAGCTATAAGTAACATTATTGGTTTGTCTTCAAAAGTGGCGCAAATGTGCCAACGGCTAGCAACGATGGCGAGTGTGAATGCTCCGGCATTATGCCAAGATTACATACTCGAATTTAGACAACTTATTCATATTAAATAATAGACTGAGATTATGACCGATCTTGTTGTAAATTTTGATACTCTGCACCAGTTGTACAGAGCTTATATGCCTTTTATTAAGCCTGCGGGTTTATTTATTTCAACAACAGAAAGCCACTTTTTAGGCCAAGAGTTGTCGATATCGTATAAGTTACCTGGAACATCACAAATGACTGACTTTAAAGGTGTGGTGGTTTGGATTAACCCATTAGGCGCTTCAGGTGGCAGACCTGCAGGGATAGGGGTTAAAATTAAAACCGATCCTGAAAGTCATAAACATCACATTGAAAAGTTACTTTCGAGCGAACTTTCTTCAAGTGATTTGACCTGCACAATGTAGCTAGGTATTCTTGCTGGCTTATTTTAGCTTTTATAGAATTCCCATGTTAATCGACTCTCATTGCCACTTAGACCGTTTAAAAGCGGCACCTGATCAACCTAGTTTACAAGCCATTATTGATGGTGCTAAATCTCGTGGCGTAGATTACCTACTGTGCGTCAATGTGCGTCAGCAAGGTTTCGAATCTATGCGCGAAAAAATGGCGCAATTTGATAATGTCTTCCTTTCTTCTGGTGTTCACCCTTTAGATGTTCAAGACGGTTTAAATGTTGAAGAAATCAAAAAATTTGCCACTGATAAAAAAGTGGTAGCAATTGGTGAAACTGGTCTTGACTATTTTTACGCCCCAGAAACTAAAACACTTCAACAGCAATGTTTTGAACAACAAATTGCATTAGCTGTTGATGTGAATAAACCCTTGATCGTTCATACCCGAGATGCACGTGAAGATACCATTGCCATGTTAAAAGCAGGCAATGCGGATAAAGTGGGTGGCGTATTACACTGTTTTACTGAAAATTGGGAAATGGCAAAAGCGGCGATTGATTTAGGTTTTTATATTTCAGTTTCAGGTATTGTCACTTTTAAAAACGCAGGTGAACTTCGAAGTGTTATTCGCCAAGTCCCACAAGATAGACTATTGGTAGAAACAGATTCGCCTTATCTAGCACCTGTTCCACATCGCGGCAAAGAAAATCAACCGGCTTATGTTCGCGATGTCGCAGAGTTTGTCGCTGAGCTACGTGGTGAAAAATATGAAGATTTAGCTCATTACACCTCGGAAAACTTCTTCAACCTATTCACCGATGCTGCCAAATTAATTGGCCGATAGAGTTAATTTTAGCGACAAGATTCTAACGACATTCGTTAATCATTAGGTTTGCTCTATTAAACTACAGGCAAAAAAAAGACCCAAAACTATCCAATTGTTCTGGGTCTAGGGGAATGGCTCTTATTGAAAAGAGCCTTGCGCTACTGTTGAGAGTTGTCTCTCAGTAAACTCTCAGTAAACCGTTATGAGAATAAGGCGTTATTCCCGCTTATTCCCAACATTCAATTCTTGCTACAAAAGTCTTTAATTAAACACGTCTGAGTAAATTATAGTTGTGTATTTCTATATTGCACAATTAATGCGCTATAAATGAATGTTTAACGTATATAAATCGCCATATTTAACTAATACTGCTTAAATCACTAGCGAAATTAGCCTATTAAAGCTGTTTAACTTTTGGATGATTTTAACTTTAATGCTCACTTTAACGCCTAATTTTAGACTGATTCGATTTTATCTTTGACCAACTCTCTCGGTAAATTATTCTTCAGGCGGTGACCTAAGTGTTTTACTAAGCCCAATGGCTTGTGATGAAAGCTTACTATCATTTCACCTGCAGGGGTTATATCTAAGCCGTTAACTTCATTGGTTGGAATATCGCGTCCCATCAAAAACTCAATAGCTTGCTGACGATTAAGCTCAATAACGCTATCTTGATTTTCAATAAAGTCACTTAAGGCGATAATGGCTTCATGTTTAGCTTTAAACCCTTTTTTCATTACGTCAGCCAGTTTAAATCCAATGCGTTGAAAACGCATTAAGCCGATAAAATGGCTGAATTGCTCTGGAAATAACCAATATTCATCGTCGCGGATCATAACGTTATATTGCTTAGGTAAGCTGATGTTGAAGCTCTGACTAAAATACTCTGAAACGGCTAGGGTTTGCGTTGGGTTAGCTGAAACAAACGGGAAGTTTCGCTGTTGTTTGGGGCATTTCTTCAAGCGAGGTACAGATGCGGTCTTGATGATTTTAGCGACAAAGAAGCCTTCGCTGTCAAATATTTGTGGCCAAACATGTAGAAAACCTTCTTCTGTACAGGCTTGCTCAGCGCCTGCGAATAAATTATTTAATGAGGCGAATTTAACTGCTTCGGGGTATTGCTGCTGGATATAGTGACAAATTTGCTGGTTTTCAATTTGGCTTAGTGTACAAGTTGAATAAACTAAAGCGCCACCGGGCTTTAATGCTAAAAAGGCTGATTCAATAAGTTGTTTCTGGGTTTCTGCAATGTCTGTGACATCGTCGAGTTGCCAATTTTTCAATGCATTTACATCTTTGCGTACTGTGCCTTCACCACCACAGGGGGCATCTAGCAAAATGGCATCAAACTTTTCGTAAAGATATTCACCGAATACCTTGCCGTCAAAATGGGTTAATGCTGTTTGACGGACCCCCATGCGTTGTACATTGGCATGCAAAATTTTAACGCGGCTAGATGAGTATTCATTGGCTATCAGTAAGCCTTGGTTGTTCATTAATGCGGCAAGCTGGGTTGTTTTAGAGCCTGGAGCGGAAGCAACATCTAAAACAATATCCGCTTGATAAGTTTCATTGGTGCCTAAATCGTTAAATAATGCTTCTGGCGGCAACATTGAACTGGCTTCTTGAATATAAAAAAGCCCTTGAATATGTTCTACACAATTGCCAGGTTGTTGGTTTTCGTTATGGGTTATCCAAAAACCTTCTTTACACCATGGAATAGGTTCAAATGCCCAGCCTTTTGAATACATAACCTGTTTAAAGTCGGCTATTGAAATCTTTAGCGTATTAATGCGTATAGATTTTCTTAAAGGGCGATGACAAGCTGCAACAAACTCTTTCATATCAAGATGTTTTGGAAGTTCTGCGGCAATGTGGGTGAGGTAATCTGGATTAATTTGAGCCATAGTAAAATATTTCGATAAAACAACTGTGTAATAATGAAATAGATTATATCATGCATTAACAAGAGTTAGGTTATCCCCGTGGACTAAGCATCAGTTCTAAACGGGTTAGCATTGGTCATAATGATGGAGTATTAAGTGCTGAATCGAGTTTGGTTATTGTTCTTTATAACGGCAGCTATTGCCATCATTGTGCAACTATTTAATGGCCATGTTGAAGTGCTGAGTGACTCAGTCAATGCGATCTTTAGTAGTGCGAAACTTGCTGCTGAAATCTCAATTGGACTCATTGGTGTGTTGGCGCTCTGGATGGGCTTGATGCAAGTGGGTGAGAAGGCGGGTGTTGTAGCGGTGTTTGCACGATTGTTCGAGCCGTTATTATCCAAGTTGATGCCTGAAGTGCCAAGAGGACACCCAGCTTATGGCAGTATGTCGATGAACTTAACTGCAAATATGCTAGGGCTTGATAATGCTGCAACTCCACTTGGCCTTAAGGCTATGCATGACTTACAGAGTTTAAACCCCGAAAAAAGCGTTGCGACCAATGCGCAAATTTTGTTCTTAGTACTCAATACTTCTTCTGTAACATTAGTGCCTGTAACAGTATTTTTATATCGTGCTCAACAAGGCGCTGCTGCCCCCGCAGATGTTTTCTTACCCATTTTACTTGCCACAGTTGCATCAACTTTAGTGGGGCTGTCAGTTGTGGCTATTGTGCAACGTATCTCTTTATTAAATAGTGTTGTGCTTGCTTACGGTGCAACCTTAATCAGTGTGCTTATTGCCAGTGTATTTTATTTAATGACTTTATCAGTTGAGGCTATTGGCACTTTATCTACCGCCTTAGGTAACGGTATTTTACTGGTGCTAATTTTAAGTTTTATACTGATTGCTGGTTATAGAAAGGTTGCCATATATGATGAGTTTGTAGAAGGCGCTAAAGGCGGCTTTTCCCAAGCTATTATGCTGATCCCTTATTTGTTGGCGATGTTATTGGCAATAGGGTTATTAAGGGCTTCAGGCGCGTTAGATTTCGCTTTACAGGGTTTATCAAGCTTAGTGACCTTATTCGGCTTTGATAACCGATTTGTTGATGCGATGCCGACAGCATTAATGAAACCTTTTAGTGGCTCAGGAGCAAGAGCAATGATGCTTGAAACGATGGACCACCATGGTGTTGATTCATTTGCTGGGCGATTATCAGCTATTTTTCAAGGCAGCACAGAAACTACATTTTATGTTCTCGCGGTATATTTTGGCTCTGTTGGCATTCGAAATAGTCGCCATGCGCTTGGCTGTGGTTTAGCTGCTGATGTCGGCGGTATCATGGCTGCTATTGGGGTTTGTTACTGGTTTTACGGATAAAGACTTAAAGAAGTCATAAGGGTAGAGTAATCATATCTGCTGACTCATATTACATTTGCTCAATAAAAAGTCGGCATATGCCGACTTTTTTTGGATTGAACATTTTATGGCTTTACCTGTTCAGGCTGCCATCTGCGCCATTCTTCTTTCATCTTGTTGTAAAGATCAAAACGGCTATTATCTGATAGTTTATTCTGCTCTGAAGTCACATCCTCAGTAACAACTGATATACCACCTGACAGTAATGTTTCTAGTGAACCCGTTTCAATTTGCGCACCAGAGAAAATACCCACTTCTAATTTAATACCAGAAGCATCCCAAAAACGACTGCTTTGGTTTACTAGGTGGGTGTATTGCTTTTCAATGTGTGAATACATTAAGACTTTGTTGCCGTTATCCGACAATGTATAACCATCAACTTGACCGATTGAAATACCTCTAAAGAATATTGGCGTGCCCACTTTTATCGAACCCAGTTGGCTATCTTCAAGTATGAGCGTTAAAGCATCATCTTCAATGTCAGCATCATAACGAGCTGATAAATGAGCTTCAAAAGTATCTATAGCATCGCTGACTTTACCGGGTATCACACCGATATATGGACCCGTTATCAAGGTTTCAGGCGCTTTAATGCCTGCTAATGAAATTTGCGCATCGACAATAAAGTATTCTGTATCAGCTTTAGTGAAGTGACTTGCATACTCTCCATATAAATAAGCGCTTGCCGTTAATGTATCAAGATTTTGGTTAAGCTTTACTTGCTGAACGACACCAATCTGATGCCCTTGATATCGAATCGCGGCTTTAGCTGCTACTTTTGCTTCAGCAGGTAAAACTAACGTAATCGTTTTCGCTTGCTTCAAGGCTAGTTCTTTTGAATCGTATAATCTTTGTTGATTTCCGATAAGCTCATCACTTAACAGCCCTAAACTTAAACTGCCTTTTAGCGCACCCTCAAGTGGCGCCACATTCACTTCAACACCGGATAAACTCGCATTAATACTGGCAGCATCATTACGCCAGAAGACACTATTATCTCGTATTAGCTGACTAAATTTATTTTGAATTGCGACGCTAATAGAAAACTGGTCTGTTTTATTATTCCAATTAACTTCAGTTACTTTACCGATTTGCATTTTTTTATAATAAATCGGTGAGCCGTCTGAAAGGCCTGCGCCATCGATACTGTCTAGGGTTAGCGTGGTGACACTATTTTTACTTAATGTCGCAGTAGCATGATCTGTTGAACGGTAAAGTGCAAATTGGCTATTTGCTCTTACTAACGCTTTGGTTTTGCCTCTGACTAATGAAACTGCACCGGCTATAACAGTGTTTAAGTCACGGGTGGTCACACTAACACCATCGAGTGAAGCATCTATGGTTAATGCTGATTCAGACACAAAATGACTATCGGTAGTGATAAGACCTTTATATTCTGGCAGGATCTCTAATTGGTACTCAACGCCACTAAAATCTTTAGTAAAGGTCACTCGAGTGATCTCACCAATTGGCATTTGTTTGTATCGAACTTCAGCTCCTGCAGTGAGACCACTATGCTCATCAGAGCTGAGCTGGATCTTGAGTTTACTGTCATTCAATAAGTCTGGTGATTGCTCAAGTAATGTAAATTTCTCAGGTAATGTTTCGTCAGATACACCAGGAAGTACATTAACGACGCTACCTGTCAGTAAGCGACTAACATGCTTAACTCCATCCATTGAAATATCAGCACCCGCTACCCAAAACTGACTATCAGCATTTAAAAGGTGTTGATATTCAATATCAAACTTAGCTGAAAACTTAACGCCATTTTCAGTCAGTTGAGTTTGATGAACCTTACCGACTTCAATACCGCGATATACCAATGCAGAGCCTTGGTTAATCTCATCGGCATTATCTGCTGTTAATACAAACTCAACCCCTTTTACAGCGCTTTCTTCATCTGGATATAAAACGTAATTATCGCCGGTGATTGCTTTGTCCGCTTTAGTATCAGAGTTAAAACTAATCCCGCCAGCGAGCAATGACGCTAAACTTTCAGTATTTACTTTTATACCAGAAAGTGAGGCATCAATTTTAAGTCCTGACACATTCCAAAATTGCGAATTCTGATTAACAAGGTGAGCATACTGCTGCTCAATAAACGTGCTAATGATAATAGTGTCACTGTCTATCAAACGATAATTAACGACTTTACCGACAGGTACTTGGCGGTAAAACACTAAAGAGCCTACATCTAATGAACCTAAAGTTGGGGTCGTTAGCTTAACAACGATACCTTCTTCTTCATTGGGGATCATTGACGGGGCTTCAGTGGATGCAATGAACTCAGATGTTGAACTACCATCACCCGGTTCAATCGCAATATAATTTCCTGAAAATAGGGTATCTAGCCCTTCAATTCCCGTAATACTGGCTTTTGGCGTAACCAGCCAAAAAAGGGTGTTCTTATTTAGGAAAGGATCAGAGCGATAATCCATCACAATTTTGACATTTACCCCTGATAAGTCCTTATCAAGGCTGATGTCAGTGACTTTACCAACAGTTAATCCTTGGTATTTTACTAAGGTTTTACCAACATCAATACCAATGGCACTGGGGAAATGAACTTGTATTTCAATTCCTGACTCTTTGATACTTTTCACTCCAAGCCAAGCTCCCAGTACGAGAGCCACAATTGGCAGTAACCAAATTGGAGAGAAGAGTTTCTTTTTAACGACTTTTGGTGATTCAATTCGTGTCATTGTTTTTTTCCAAGCGATCCCAAAGTAAACGTGTATCAAGTACCTTTGCAGCTAACTGGGTCAATAAAATGACCAGCGCGAAGGCTGTTGCTGCAGGTGCAGGTTTTGCATCAAGAAGTTGTCCCATATTCACTACTGCCACTGTTAAAGCAATAACGAATAAATCAAGCATAGACCATCGACCAATCCACTCAATGATATGAAACCCCACCATGAGCTTCTTTTTTGAAACGGGCAGATTAAAACTGATTGCTGACAAATATATCGCCAAGCCTACAATCTTTAACCATGGCACTAAAATACTGGCGGTAAAGACGATAATCGCGATTGGGATCATGTCTGAATGAACCAAATGTACAATGCCTGTAAAAATAGTGTCGTAGGTCACTTTACCTTGGTTAGTTAGCATTGTGATTGGGTAAATATTAGCGGGTATTAATAATATGGCGGCGGTAATTAGTAATGCCCAGCTTTGCTGTAGGCTTTGATAATTGCGCGGCTGAATTTTAGAATGGCAACGGCTACAACGCCCTTGGTCGATAGGGTTAATATTGCGACATGTACCGCAAAGCGTCATGCCAATATCTTTACCTTGTTGGCCAAGATTGGATTTATTAGTGGCGTTATCTTCTTGCAACATCTTTGTCTCAGTACTTGTAGACTCAGTACACGTTGACGCTTGAGTCGTTGAGTGTGAAGTATTATTCGTCATGAACCATTCTCCACATATGTTCTAAGTTATATTCTCGCTGTAAGAACAGGATAACCAAAAATAACATCCCAAAACAAAAAGTGCCCATGCCTAAATAGATATCTGAAAAGTCAGATAAATTGAATGCTGCGACTAAAAAAGAAATGACATAGATTTCTAACATTGTTAATTGAGAAAGTACGCCATGGTTTTTCAGCAATTTACGATATGTCTGTTGCCAAAAAGCTGAATGAAGTCGGCGCTTTACAATGATAATTTGCAGCAATATCGACAATATAAGTAACCCTGGAGCGACGACCGCTGCAGCGATAACGGCGACAGCAACAATCCAGTAACCCTGAACCCAAACAGCAAATGCACTTTCATAAACTGTGGTTGCTCGAATACTGCCTAAAAAATGTATTTCAAGCACGGGAAGAAAATTAGCAGGGATATAAAACAGAATGGCTGCAATACATAGGGCAAGCATGCCATTTAAAGAGCAATATGGCACATCATACAGTGCCGTATGACAACGTGGACATAGTGCACGAACATTAGAGGGCAAAGCACGGCGCTGCACAGCTAAATCACAAGAGCGGCACAATATAATAGTGTCTTGATCTAAATTTTTGGGCATATAAAAGCTAAAACCATCCATTTAGTAAATATGAGCAGCGAAACAATGATCCAAGTTGAGACATATTATAGCCACTTATTGCGACTAATTATGACCACTATCTGAGTTTATTCATCATGATTCGAGTTACAATGAAATGAGATAATACCAGAATAATCAGAATACTTGCATCAGAAGTTAGTTCTATGACACTCTATGCACTGTATATAAAAACAGTAAGAGGTTAATCATGGCGGTAATTACAAAGTTTGTCGTGGTCAGAGAAGGGGTGGAAAAGATGACGTTCACATCTAAAAAAGAAGCCGATGCCTATGACAAAATGCTCGATATTGCGGATAACTTAGTTCCTTTTATTACTAGCGCTGAGTTAAAAATTGACGAAAATAGTGTAGAGAAACTTGCTTTTTATCTTGCATCTAATAAAGATGAACTCGCAAATCTACTCAAAGGCGTCGTAAAAGCTAAGCCTGCAGCTAAACCTGCAGCCAAAAAAGCACCCAAAAAAGCGGCAGCAGAATAAAAGAATAGTTAGGAAGTAAAATGAAAGCTGAAATGTATGACACCTTGAACAGACAAGTGTTGGCCTTAATGGAAGGCGAAGACGACTTAATTGCTGGTATGGCAAATTTCTCAGCCTTATTAAATGACAATTTGGATGATATCAATTGGGTTGGCTTTTATATTAAGCGCAACGACCAATTAGTGTTAGGACCATTTCAAGGAAAAGTTGCTTGTACACGCATTGTGATTGGCAAAGGTGTATGTGGCACAGCTGCAGCCTTAGATGAAACTCAACTTGTTGAAGATGTCCACCAATTTGAAGGTCATATTGCTTGCGATGCAGCCAGTAATTCGGAAATTGTAGTGCCAGTTCATGACGGGGAAAATGTCATAGCAGTGTTAGATATTGATAGTCCTTCTTTGAATCGTTTTGATAAAGATGATCAAAAAGGCTTAGAAATCTTAGTTAAAAGCTTCGAATCTTGCTTATTTGCTTAATTTGCGAACAAATAAGCTAAATTGCAGGTCGCAATCGCTGACATGGGCTTTATAATACTGAGCTGCACGCATTACTATGTTTAAAATTTATTTACTGTAAATATGCAGGCAAGTAAGTTAATTTGTTAGGGCATGTTTCAATTGCTTTAGCAATCATGTAGGAAATGCTAATTTGAACGTTAAGCAAGACTCTGTTTAACGAAAGATAAACGACTGTAACTAGCTAAGATAGTTATAAACCAGTCCCCTTATATAACGTGGAAGTAAAAATGGAATCAACAGACAAGTTGACCGACACCAACGCAGTTTTAGCGTATTTATATGAAACATTTCCTTTATGCTTTATTGCAGAAGGTGAAACTAAGCCATTAAAAATTGGGTTGTTTCAAGATTTAGCTGAAAGGTTGGCTGATGATTCTAAAGTAAGTAAGACACAATTGCGTGTTGCACTTAGACGTTATACAAGTAGCTGGCGCTACCTTAAAGGTGTTAAAACCGGCGTTCAACGTATTGATCTTGACGGACAAGACTGTGGCGAACTTGAGCAAGAGCATATCGATCATGCTCAGCAGACTTTAAAAGAAGGTCAAGAAAAAGCCAAGGCTAAGCGTCAAGCACAAGCTGCTAAAGCAAATCCTAAGAAGCCAGCTAAAAAAGCACCTTCTTCAAAAGCAGCTCCTGTTAAGAAAGACCGCCCAGCTAAGCCTAAAAAGCCTGCTGCACCAAAAGTTAATTATGTCCCTGCAAAATTT
This sequence comes from Shewanella sp. 10N.7, assembly GCF_020806285.1. Taxonomy (NCBI): domain Bacteria; kingdom Pseudomonadati; phylum Pseudomonadota; class Gammaproteobacteria; order Alteromonadales; family Shewanellaceae; genus Shewanella; species Shewanella sp. 10N.7. The sequence continues at coordinate 36,074 of NZ_JAJGZS010000017.1, read as the reverse complement.
GACGAGCTTAAACAAAAACAACGTGTTAGTGTCAAGTTAGGACAAAATCCTGTCGCTGGCGTTATCACTGATATCAAGAAAGAAGATGTCCATGTACAGCTTGATTCTGGTTTAGTCGTTAAAGTACGTGCAGAGCATATTTTATTATCGTGATCATTTAAGGAGTAACTTGTTGATGCGAAAACTCACTTTGGCTGCGTCGATTGCCACTTTATTTGTCGGTTTTTCGGCTTGGGCAATTTCACCAACTATTCAAATCAACGAGTTACCTAAACTTGAGCAAGAGCCTCAACACAAGGTTGCGAGTAAGAGGGTAACGAATTTATTCACACGCTCTCATTACCATCGCTTTGAACTTGATGATGCTTTTTCTGAGTTGATTTACGATCGTTATCTACAACAGCTAGATTTCAGACGTAATGTGCTTACACAAGCAGATGTTGATAGCTTTAAACAATATCAACATTTGTTTGACGATATGGTCAAAACAGGCAATATCGAACCTGCTTTCAATATGTTCTCTTTATTGCAACAACGTCGCTATGAACGTTTTGCTTACGCACTGACTTTATTAGACAAAGAATTCGACTTCACAGAAGCGGGTGATGCCTATGAGTTTGACCGCGAAGAAGCTACATGGCCAAAAGATGAAGCAGAATTAAATGAACTTTGGCGCCAACGTGTCAAATACGATGCATTAAATTTAAAACTTGCTGATAAAGACTGGGAAGAAACAGTCGAAATTCTTGGCAAGCGTTACAACAATGCCATCAAACGTTTAAGTCAAACACATAGTGAAGATGTGTTCCAAGGTGTTATGAATGCCTTTGCACGCACTGTTGAACCTCATACAAGTTATCTCTCTCCACGTAATGCTGAACGTTTCCAAATGGAAATGAACCTAAGCCTTGAAGGTATTGGTGCAGTGTTGCAAATGGATGATGATTACACGGTAATTAAAAGCTTAGTTGCTGGTGGTCCTGCCGCGAGCAGTGAAAAACTATCTCCAGAAGACAAAATTATTGGTGTCGGTCAAAAAGACGAAGAGATAGTCGATGTCATCGGGTGGCGATTAGATGATGTTGTTGAATTAATTAAAGGCCCTAAAGGCAGTGAAGTTAATCTTCAAATTTTGCCTAACAAAGGTGGCGCAAACGCGAAAGCATTTGAAGTGACGATTGTTCGTGACAAAATTCGCTTAGAAGATCGCGCTGCAACCTCTAAAGTTGTTGAGCCTACTGAAGGCGAATACGCTAACCGTAAAGTCGGTGTTATTCAAATTCCGGGTTTTTACATGAACTTATCCGTTGATGTAGAAAAAGAAATTGTTAAATTAAAAGAAGATAACGTTGAAGGTATTATCATTGATTTACGTGGTAATGGCGGCGGTGCATTAACCGAAGCGACATTACTGACTGGTTTATTCATTGATATGGGACCAGTGGTTCAAATCCGTGATGCTAATGGCCGCGTTACTCAAAACCGTGATAATGACGGTAAAAGTGCCTATAGCGGACCATTAACAGTTATGGTTGATCGCTACAGTGCCTCAGCATCAGAGATTTTTGCTGCAGCGCTTCAGGATTATGATCGTGCATTGATTGTAGGTGAGGCGAGCTTTGGTAAAGGTACAGTTCAGCAGCATAAAAGCTTAGGTCGCATTTATGATATGTACGAAAAACCTATTGGGCATGTACAATACACCATAGCTAAGTTTTACCGTATTAATGGCGGTAGTACACAGTTAAAAGGGGTTACTCCAGATATCAATTTCCCTAGTGCACTTGAGCCTGGTGAATATGGTGAATCTGAAGAGAAGAACGCATTACCATGGGATAAAGTTCCGGTAGCGCAATACGGTACTTTAGGTAATATCTACCCTGAATTGGTATCTAAACTTGATACCAAGCATCAGCAGCGTATCAAAACCGATGTAGAATTTGGTTATATCTTTGATGATATTGCTGAATTTAAAAAGCATCATGATGATAAAACGATTTCATTAGTGGAAAGTGAGCGCATTGCTTCTCGTGAAGAAGATGAAAAGCGTATTCTTGACCGCACTAATGAGCGTCGTGTTAAAAATGGCCTTGAGCCTTTAGCATCACTTGATGATGAAGATGAAGAAGCCACTGAAACTGATGCAGAATCAACAGAAGTTGCTGAAAACGAAACGGCAGATGCTGAAGAGTCTGAAGAAGACGAATTAGAAGTACCGGATGCGTTTTTAGAAGAAACAGCATTAATCACCTTAGACATGGTTGATGCTAAAAAATCTGCAGTGAAATAAACACTATTTCATTGTCAAAAAACGCGCTTTTAGCGCGTTTTTTATTATGTAAATTTTATGCCCGTTAAATGCTAAGTGTTATTCAAGGATTATTTATGACTCAAGCTCAAGCAAAACATTTAAAAGACTATCAAGCACCGACTTTCACTATTAGTCACATCGAGTTAGATTTTAATTTAAAGGGTTCAGACACTGAAGTTATTGCGATAAGCAAAATACAAAGGGTAGGCGAGCACAGCGAAGCATTGGTGCTAGTAGGCGAGCAAATTAATTTAGTGTCTGTGCATATCAATGGCGAGCCAGCTGATTACCAAGAAAAAGATAACCAATTATCTATCAGCACCTCTTTAAATGATTTTGAGTTAATGCTCGTTACTAAGCAAGATCCTGAAGCAAACTCAAGCCTAGAAGGCTTATATATGTCTGATGGCGCTTACTGTACCCAATGTGAAGCTGAAGGCTTCAGAAGGATCACTTACTTCCTTGACCGTCCTGATGTTTTAGCTATCTATACGGTAAGAATCGAAGCTGACAAAGCGGCATTCCCGTTTTTATTAAGCAATGGTAATTTGGTTGAAAAGGGCGATGTGAGTGAATCACGTCAATTTGTGCGTTGGGAAGATCCATTCCCAAAACCTAGCTATTTATTTGCCCTTGTAGCAGGAGACTTCGATTTACTTGAAGATAAGTTTATTACTCGTAGTGGCCGAGAGGTAAAACTGCAAGTATTTGTAGATAAAGGAAACTTGCATAAAGCTGACCATGCAATGGTGTCGTTACAAAAATCGATGGAATGGGATGAAAGCCGTTTTGATTTAGAATACGACCTAGACATTTATATGATTGTTGCCGTTGATTTTTTCAATATGGGCGCGATGGAAAATAAAGGCTTAAACGTGTTTAACACTAAATACGTATTAGCTGATACCGCCAGTGCGACAGATGAAGATTATCATGGTATTGAATCGGTTGTTGGCCATGAGTATTTCCATAACTGGACCGGTAACCGTGTGACGTGTCGTGACTGGTTTCAGTTAAGCTTAAAAGAAGGCTTAACGGTATTTAGAGATCAAGAGTTCAGTTCAGATTTAGGCTCTCGTGCTGTCAATCGTATTCAAGCCATTCGCGTCATGAAAAATCAACAGTTCGCTGAAGATGCAGGCCCTATGTCGCATCCAATTCGTCCTGAATCTGTTATTGAAATGAATAACTTCTATACCGTGACTGTTTATAACAAAGGCGCTGAAGTTATTCGGATGATGCATACCATATTAGGTGAGCAAAATTTCCAGTTAGGGATGAAATGTTATTTTGAACGCCATGATGGCCAAGCGGTAACTTGTGATGATTTCGTCAATGCAATGGAAACGGCGAGTGGTATCGACTTAACCTTATTCAGAAATTGGTACAGCCAAGCCGGTACCCCGGTGGTGACTGTGGTTGATCAATATGATGCAGATAACAAGCAGTACCAGTTAACTGTCAGTCAATCGGTTACTTCTCAAGGAGTGAAAGGAAACCCTCTGCATATTCCATTCAGCCTTGAGCTATTGAATTCTGTTGGTCAACCTTTAACAAACCAAGTGCTTGATGTGAAAGAAGCTGAACAGACATTTGTATTTGATAATATTGACGCAATGCCAGTGCCTTCTTTACTGCAAGATTTTTCAGCACCAGTTCGCTTAGATTATGAATTTAATGTTGACCAACTTGTACATCTAACACGTTTTGCATCAAGCGAAGTAGCACGTTGGGAAGCTTCTGTTGGTTTATTCAGCCAAGCTGTTTGGCAAAATGTCGCCAGTTTAGTTGCTAAAGAGGCAATGCATCTCGATGCTAGAGTGATTGAAGCAATAAGAGGCATTATTCTAGATGAAAGCTTAGACAAAGCGTTAGTGGCGGAAATACTGGCATTCCCGAGTGCGGCTGCATTAATTGAACAGGTTGATACTGTCGACTTAGATGCTTTACAAGCTGCTAGAGAATTTGTTATCGATGAACTTGCTGAAGCCTGTTTAGATGAGTTAGTGACGCGTTATCGTTCATTGATTAAGGAAGATAATGCAGCTTCGCGAGCCTTTAAGAATATCTGTTTAGTATTGTTATCGCGTGTGTCATCAGAATATGAAGGCTTAGTGACTGAGCAATATCATGCAGCTACGAATATGACCGATAGCCTAGCTGCACTTAAAGCTGCGGTTTCAGGTCAGTTAACTTGTCAACAAACGTTGATGGCAGACTTTGAGCAAAAGTGGGTTTCAACGCCACTGGTTATGGATAAATGGTTTAGTTTACAAGCTTCACAAAACACGCCAGAAGTCTTAACAGAAATCAAAGCACTCACTGAACATGAAAGTTTTAGCTTTAACAATCCAAATAGAGTGCGTTCGTTAATTGGCTTCTTTGTCGCTGCAAATACTTACCAGTTCCATGATGCGAGCGGCAGTGGTTACGAATACTTAACGGATATCTTGGTCAAACTGAATGAGTTGAACCCGCAAATTGCTGCCAGAATGATCACACCACTTATTCAGTTCAGTAAATTTGATGATGGCCGCCAACAAAAAATGAAAGCCTGTTTATTACGATTAAAAGCGCTACCTAACCTATCGAAAGATTTGTTTGAGAAAGTAGAAAAGGCGTTAGAACACGCTTAATCTAAAATTGGGTGACGGTTTATCATTTTTAATGCTAGATCGTTGCCTATCATTATTTCACTCTATAATTTGTAGTAATTGAGTTATGCAATTTATATTTTCAATGTACATCAGTTTTAAAGATTTTCTTCCTTATTACCAAGGCACAGTTAAAAATGTCGAGGTAAAGGATATTAATGGCAAAATTTTACACATAAATGGTAAATATTTTAGACCATTTGTGACCTCTGCAGGGATACAAGGACAATTCATTCTGCAACTAGAACCTGCTGGGAAATTTATTTCTCTTAATAAAGTTTAGAGTAATTACTTCAAACGACCAATTGATTGTTAAATGGTAATTTAGCTTCACTTGGTCTTATGTAACCTGCTGAAAAAGTTCTATTTTTCTTTCATATTTACTGCTTGTAGTCAATTCGTGTGATCCAATTCAAATAAGCGTTCGATTATTCTGTATTAATTTCTCCTAACTGCACCAATTCGTTAACAAATTTTCTGTTTTTTGAACTTGCTCAATGATGTTAATTGCTGTAACAATGGTGTTGCCTGCAGGCTAACAAAATGTTGGTTCAAATCCTATAACAACGAATCCGGCAGGTTACGGAGAGAAGCAAAAATGAATATTGTTAAAAGACGCTTTAACAAGTCGGCACTCGCTTTGGGGGTGGTGTCGGCATTGACTTTAGGGATGAGCAGTAGCGCTAATGCTGTATCATTTGATTGGGGTGAAGTACAAGGCTCCTTTGACTCAACATGGACAGTCGGCGCAAGCTGGCGTGTTTCTGAGCGTGATTGGGAAGGCCAAATCGGTAAAGTTAACCAGCCACAGTTTGATTGGTCTGGTTATTCTGGTTTCGGTGCGCCATTTGGGCAAACGCCTATCTACTCTTCAGCTCAAATTTGGGGCCAGCCTGGTTCATACTCAAGTAACAACGACTTAAGTAACTTACTCTATTCTCAGGGTGACACTACCTCTGAACGTTTTAAAGGTTTGCACGAGCTGTCTTTAGAATATAAGAACTTCGGTTTGTTTGTACGTGGCATGTATTTTTATGATCGCAAATTAAGTGATGGCGATTTTGATTATAACGATCCATTGACTGGCAAAGAATATGATCCTTGTGAGGATAGCCGAGCAGAAGAAGTTCAATGTAAAGACATTCGTTTATTAGATGCATTTGTTTACGGTAACTTTGACTTAAATGATGGTAAAAACCCATTATCAGTTCGAATCGGTAACCAAGTTGTTTCTTGGGGGGAAAGCACATTAATTCCTCACGGTATTGGTGTCATTAACCCAGTTGATTTAAATATCTTGAACACACCAGGTGCTGAACTTAAAGAAGCTTTCCGTCCACAAGGAATGGTATGGGCATCGTTAGGTGTTACTGAAAATTTAAATGTTGAAGCTTATTATCAATATGATTGGGAGCCAGTTTGGGTTCCATCTGCGGGTTCTAACTTTGCAACCAATGACTTTGTTGGTTTTGGTGGTTATAACCAAAACGCTCAGTTAGGTTTCAACTCAAACCCTGATATCAATCTTGATTTTTTAATGTCTGAGTATGCCGCGCTTTATGGTGCAGCAGCTGCGGCTAATTTTGATCCTGCATTCGCAGCTTACATGGTGCCATATGCTACTAAAGTGGCTTTACTTCAAGATGAAGCAGAACCAAGTGATGATGGTCAATACGGTATCAAGTTAGGTTATTACGCGCCGAGTCTAGGTGAAACTGAATTTGGCTTGTACTACATGAATTATCACAGTCGCCGCCCTATTATCAGCGGTACAGCATCTAACTTTAGCAGTGAAGCTTTAGCAAGAGACTACGGCCGTTTAGCTGCAAGTGGCGGTGAAATTGACCGTGAGTTGATGCTTAGTATGGAATCGTTTACTAAGGCTCAAGTGGTATACCCTGAAGATATTCAATTATACGGCGCGAGTTTTAACACCTTAGTCGGTGACACATCTGTTGCGGGTGAAGTTTCTCACCGTGTTGATGAACCATTACAAATTGATGACGTTGAATTGTTATTTGCAGGTATGCCACAGCAACTTGCTAATGCTGGTATACGCCCTGATTTAGATGGTGTGTCGCAAATTGAAGGTGTAGAGGCTGGTGAAACAATTGATGGTTTCATTTTATCTGATACGACCCAAGCTCAATTTACATTGACACATTTATTTGGTCCTACCTTTGGAACAGATAATTTAACCATGCTTGCTGAAGTCGGTGGTGTGTGGATCCATGACATGCCTGGTTTTGATGAACTACGCTTAAATGGTCCTGGTACCGCGCGTTCAGGTGGTAACCCTGATATGCCAGGTATTATCGAAGCCTTGCATGATGGTCCTGAAACGAATCCATTCCCAACTGATTTTGCTTGGGGTTATCGTTTAGTGGCTAAAGCTGACTACAATAATATCTTTGCTGGCGTGAACATGTCTCCACGTGTGATTTTCTCTCACGATGTTGACGGTATCACTCCTGATCCAATGTTCTTATTTACTGAAGGTCGTAAATCAGTTGCTTTAGGCGTTAGTTTTGATTATCGCAGCCGCTGGGGAGCAGATATTTCTTACAACAACTTCTTTGGTGGTGTAGGAACAACAAATGCAATGACTGACCGAGATTACGTCTCGTTTAACGTCAAGTATTCTATCTAGAAGGATAATAATAATGAAGAAACTGACGATATTATCGGCTGCAATGATCATGGCGTTTAGTGCGCCGGCAGCGATGGCGAAAGTATCTGAAGCTGAAGCAGCTAAATTGGGTAATGAACTTACGCCAATTGGTGCTGTTAAAGCGGGTAATGCTGACGGTTCTATCCCTGCTTGGGATAATGGTATTACTTCTCCAGTTGCTGGCTATGAAAAGGGAATGCATCATCCAGATCCTTTTCCTTCTGATAAAATTTTGTTCACCATTACAAATGCTAACAAAGCACAGTACGCTGAATTTTTAACGCCGGGTCAAAACAAGCTTTTTGAATTATACCCAGATACATACAAAATGAATGTGTATGAAAGTCGTCGTACGGCTTCTTTACCTCAGTATGTCTATGATGCAACTAAAGCTAACGCCTTAAATGCAGAGTTGGTTGCAAATGGTAACGGTGTAAGTGGCGCTTCTATTAGTGTGCCATTTCCAATTCCAAATAATGGTTTAGAAGTGATTTGGAACCACATCCTGCGTTATCGTGGTGTTGATATCAAAACTGCTCGTAGCCAAGCGGCTCCAACGGCAGGTGGTTCTTATACGTTAATTGAAACGGCTGAAGAGATTCGCTTTAGCTACAGCCGTCCTGAAGTTACTCTGGATCAATTAAAAGAATCAAATACTTTGTTCTTCTTTAAACAAGTTGTACGTCAACCTGCGCGTCTTGCAGGTACTGCTTTGCTTGTTAAAGAGACAATGGATCAAGAAGCACTTCCGCGCCAAGCTTGGACATATAACACGGGTCAACGCCGTGTTCGTAAAGCGCCAAATGTTGCCTTTGATACACCAGGTACAGTGTCTGATGGTCTAAGAACAACTGATGATTTCGATATGTTTAACGGATCGCCTGTGCGTTATAACTGGGAACTGGTCGGTAAGAAAGAGCTTTATATCCCTTACAACGATTACAAACTTCATTCAGATTCACTTGAATATGATCAAATCTTAAAACCAGGTCATATCAACCCTGAATTTGCTCGTTGGGAAAAGCACCGTGTTTGGGAAGTTAAAGCAACCCTTAAAGATGGCATGCGTCATATTTATAAAACACGTGTTTTCTATATCGATGAAGATTCATGGCAGGTTTCGCTAACGGATATGTACGATAACCGTGATGAGTTATACCGTGTAGGTACAGCACATTCGATTAACTACTACGAAGTTCCAACACATTGGAGCACGTTAGAAATTTTCCACGATTTACAATCTCGTCGTTATTTAGCAATGGGATTAGATAATGAAGGCCGCATGTACGATTTCGATGCTAAGCTTTCTGAAGCTAATTTCACACCTGACGCATTACGTCGCGCAGGTATTCGCTAAGACCTTTATGGGGCGCATTGCGCCCCTATTATTTCTAAGGAAGTTTGTATGTCGTTTCGCACACTTCGCAATGTTGTCGCAATCAGCTTAGGTTGTTTAATTTCTACTGCGCCAGTCCATGCTCAATTCGATCCTCTTACCGTTCAAATACAGCCACTCGCTGAGTCTTCATTAGTCCTAGATATTGCCAAAGCAGGTGAAAACCTTGTTGCGGTGGGTGAACGCGGTCATGTGTTAGTTAAACAACAAGATTGGCAACAAGTGAGTTCACCTGTTATTTCCCAATTAACCAAAGTGTTCTTTTTAAATGAGAAACAAGGCTGGGCGGTAGGTCATGATGCAACCATTATTCACACTGAAGATGGTGGGTTAACTTGGCAAGTGCAATTCCAATCTACAGAAGTTGAAAAACCGCTTTTGGATATTTTATTTTTTAATGAAAATGAAGGTATTGCCGTTGGCGCGTATGGTTTGTTTTATCGCACAGCTGATGGTGGCAAGAATTGGGTTCAAGAGTTTCATGAAGAATTACTATTCCCTGAAGATGTCTCATATCTTGCTGATTTAAAAGCTGAAGATGAAGCTTTATATTTATCAGAAAGATCAGCGTTATTACCTCACTTTAACCGTGTCATCCAATTAGCTGATAATCGACTGTTGATGGTAGGTGAATTAGGACTTGTCGCCACATCTGATGATAATGGCGTAACGTTTGTTACACAGCCTTTTGATTATGAAGGTTCAATGTTTAATGCTATAGAAACAGATGCCGCAGTGTTTGTCATGGGCTTGCGTGGCCATGTTTTCAAAACCGATAAGCAATTCAGTCAATGGCAAGAAATCGCTTTACCGGTGAAGTCTTCAATTAATAACGCTTATATTACTGATTCTGGATCTTTGTACCTTGTTGGTAACGCAGGTGTTGTTATCGAGTTAGATAATACTGATACAGCTAATATCATTGCACGTAGACAAGGCGAAAATATCGTCGCTATTGAAAGTGATAATCAAGGTCAAGTTTGGTTTGCAGGTTCAAAAGGTTTATTTCAGCTCAAATAGAGTCGCTTAAGCTTTACGATGGATTTGTTCAGTGACGGGGCAAGTAAACGTGTCTGGAAGATACGATTACGGTATAAGCTGAGCAAAATAAACACTAAGTTAGTGTAAAAATAAAACAACAATAATAGGGCCGATAAGATGTTAGAAAAACTGGTCAATGGATTTGAAACCCATCTTTTCAGAAACCGCATGTGGGTGATTTTGTCATTCATGTTAATTACACTTTTTCTTGGTTATCAAGCAAGCCAATTAAAAATGGATGCGGCTTTTAGTAAAAACATACCGCTTAATCATGAGTACATGAAAACCTATACAAAGCATCAAAAAGATTTTGGTGGTGCGAATAGGATTATGGTGTCTGTTGAAGACACTAGCGGTGATATATTTAATCCTGAATATTTCGAAACTCTGAAACAGGTTCATGATGAACTGTTTTTTATCCCGGGTGTAGAGCGTTCCCAAGTTAAGTCTTTATATTCTCCTTCAACACGTTTTACTGAAGTTGTTGAAGATGGTTTTGCTGGCGGACCAGTGATACCTGCAGATTTTCGTAACGATGAATATGGCCTGAATGTTGTTCGTGACAATGTGGAAAAGGCAGGTATTGTTGGTCGTTTAGTATCAAATGATTATTCATCAGCGATGTTAACAGCGCAGTTAATGGATTTTGTGGCTAAAACAGACGAAGAAATGGCCGGGTCTGAAGGTGCTGAAAAAGATATTACGACTAAACCACTCAACACGATTCAATTCGCTAAACAATTAGAAAATCAATTACGTGGCAAATACGAAACGGAAACGATTAAAATCCATATTATTGGATTTGCTAAAATGGCAGGTGATGTCGCAGAAGGGGCAAAAGGCGTATTACTGTTTTTCTTGATTGCGATTTTGATTACTGCAGTCATGGTGTATTTATTTTCTAAGTCGTTAATTCTAACGGTTCTCCCACTTGTGTGCAGCCTTGTTGCTGTTTTCTGGCAGCTAGGCTTATTAACTGTGGTCGGTTTTGGCTTAGATCCTATGTCAATTCTAGTACCGTTTTTAGTGTTCGCAATTGGCGTTAGTCATGGCGTTCAAATGATCAATGCTGTTAGACGTCGTGTACTCGATGGTCAAAATACCAAAGCAGCTTCAGCATCGGCATTTCGCAGTTTATTAGTGCCGGGCGGCGTAGCGCTATTATCAGATACCGTTGGTTTTTTAACGTTATTGGCGATTGATATTGGTATTATCCGAGAACTCGCTATTTCAGCTTCACTGGGTGTGGCTGTTATTATTTTAACCAATCTCATTTTATTGCCTTTGGTGATTTCATACACCACGATTAAGCCAGAAAAAGAAGATCCAGTTAAAAAAGCCAAAATTGAAGGTTTGTGGCGCAGCTTGTCAAAATTCGCGACACCTAAATATGCTGTCATTGTATTAGTTTGCACCGCAGTGCTATACGGCTTTGGTTTTCAGCAAGCAAGCAATATTAAAATTGGTGACTTGCAGGGCGGTGCGCCAGCACTTCATTTAGATTCTCGATATAACCAAGATACTTTCCATATAACAGACAATTATTCAATTACAACTGATTATATGACTGTGATTGTTGAAGCGACACCTGAAGCCTGTACATATCATTCCATTCTAAATGAAATTGATCAGTTTGAATGGATGGTTGGCAATACACCAGGTGTTGAGTCGACCGCAAGTTTAGCGTCAGTCTCTAAGCGAGTGAATGCCGGTTTCAACGAAGGTAATCCTAAATGGCAAGTGCTTCCTCGTACCACAGCGAGCTTAGTGCAAGCTGTAGGCCGTGTGCCAACTACCTCTGGATTACTTAACGGTAATTGTTCAGTGATGCCAGTTTTCTTGTTCTTAAAAGATCATAAAGCAGAAACCATTGAAGTTGTGACTGCCAAAGTAAAACAAGTTGCTAAGCAGCTTAATACTGACACATTGCAGTTTAAATTAGCTTCAGGGCCAGTTGGCGTGATGGCAGCGACAAATGAGGCTGTTAGCGAAGCACAGCTACCAATGATGATTTATGTGTATGGCGCGGTGTTTGTTTTATGTCTCATCAGCTTCCGTTCAATTAAAGCGACTATCGCCGTGATTGTGCCTTTATATGTGGTTTCAACATTAGCGCAAGCATTAATGACGTGGCTAGATATCGGTTTAGCGGTGAGTACATTACCTGTTATTGCATTGGGTGTGGGTATTGGCGTGGATTACGGTATTTATATTTTATCGACCATGTCAGGTAAACTTACTCAAGGTATGGCAGTCCAGCAAGCCTACTTTGAAGCCTTAGTTGAACGTGGTAGTGCGGTCATCTTTACAGGGTTAACTTTAGCTATTGGTGTGAGTACTTGGTTCTTTTCAGCACTTAAGTTCCAAATGGACATGGGTATTTTGTTAACTTTCATGTTTTTAGTAAATATGTTGGGTGCGATAATTATTTTACCTGCGTTGTCAGCGGTATTCTGGCGCAAACCCAAGTAAATAAACGGTTTGAAAATATTAAGAGGAGCTTAGGCTCCTCTTTTTTTTGCATACTTAGTCTATCTAAACGCTTGATTGGTCAAATAGTGACTATAATTCTATAGTTAACAAGGATTTTAGAGGATCTACCACTAAAATAGTGCTCGATATAGCAGTTAATTAGTAATAAACTTTGCTCCAGATCTCAGTTTTAGACTGAATCAACAAGCCGAAGCATCCAATATAATGATAAAAGCGCTGCCATAAACGCTTAAGGAAACTGCAACATGGCCTTTAAAGATGCAATGCCTTCAGTACTACTAGAAAATGTAGTCAATTTAATTCATAAAAAAATCCCTAATTCTCAAGCTAAACAAGTTGAGCAATTTGCCAATTGTATATACGCCCATATGTCAAAAGACGACTTAAATGCTCGTAATGACAGCGACCTTTATGGTGCCGTACTAAGCCTTTGGAATGCGCTAAACAAATCAGCTAAAACCAACAGCCACATCCGTGTGTTTAACCCAAGTCAGTCGAAACATGGCTGGCAGTCTACCCATAGTATTATTGAAATTATTCAACCAGATATGCCTTTCTTGGTTGACTCAGTGACTATGGCATTAAACCGCATGGGCATTACGGCACACATGGTGTTACATACACCGTTAGCATTAGTTCGTGATGAGGAATTGGTTAAAGAAGTTTCTTTTATTAAAGATGCACCAGAAGCAACTGAAAATGTTGCGGTATTTTTAATTGAAATCGATCGTCAAAGTAGCGAAGCCGATATTAAAGCCATTGGTAAAGAGCTTGAATCAGTTTTTGCTGATGTTGTGTCTTCAGTTGATGATTGGCAGCAAATGTCAGATAAGTTAACCGAGACGGTTAAGCAATTACCAAAGCAACCATTTCCAGGCGATAAAGCCGAAATGGAAGAAGCGACTAAATTCCTAACTTATCTTAATAATCATCATTTTACATTACTTGGTTACAGACATTACGAGTTAAAGCGTGTTGAAGGTGATGTTGAGTTAGTACCAGATTTAGATTCAAGCTTAGGCTTAATGAGCCGCTCGAGTGCTGAACATGCAGATCGTGGATTACTTTTGTCTACGTTCTCAGCTTCTGCCCGTAAAGAAGCGCTGGATGAAAGCTTATTAGTGCTTACTAAAAGCTCAACCAAAAGTCGTGTACATCGCCCTGCATATGTCGATTATGTGGGTATCAAACGTTTTGATAAAGCAGGTAATGTCATAGGCGAAGACCGATTCTTAGGCCTATATGCTTCTAATTTATATAATCGAAGCCCACGTGAAATTCCGCTACTGGCTGGTAAAGTTGAACGCGTTATGGAGCAGTCAGGTTTAACGCCTCGCTCTCATGACTATAAAGCGTTAATGAATATCCTTGAGAACTTACCTCGCGATGAGCTGATACAAGCTAAAGAAGATGAGCTTGCTCATATCGCTCGCGGCGTTTTAGAAATGCAAGATCGTGACAAATTAAAGTTATTTGTTCGTAAAGACGGTTTTGGTCGTTTCTTATCTTGTTTGGTGTATGTATCAAAAGATCGTTACAACACCAAATTACGTCAAGATACACAACGCATTTTGGCTCAACATTTTAACAGTAGTGAAGATGTTGAATTTACCACTTACTTCTCAGAATCAACTTTAGCGCGTACTCATTACATCATTAAAGTTGACAATAATAATATGGACGTCGATGTGGCTGCTATTGAGAAAAACCTAATTGAAGCAGCTCGCTCTTGGGAAGATAAACTACATAGTTCACTGAATAATGCTCTTGGTGAGCAGTCAGGAACGGGTCTTATTAAGCGTTACTTCACGGCATTTTCACCGAGTTATAAAGAAGATGTGTTGCCTAGTTCAGCAGTGGTTGATATTCAACACCTTGAAGCATTGAACGACGAACATAAATTGGGCATGCTTTTTTATCAGCCACAAGAAACGGCATTAAATGATAATAAAGTCCGCTTAAAGCTATTTCATAAAGATGAACCTATTCATCTTTCTGATGTGCTACCTATGCTTGAAAACTTTGGTTTGCGGGTCATTAATGAACGCCCGTACGAAGTTAAAACTGCAGATGGTCAAACCTTCTGGATTTTAGACTTCTTAATGACAGTGCAGGGCGCTGCCATTGAAAACCTTGCTGATAGCCAAGATCGTTTTCAAAATGCATTATCACAAGTTTGGGATAAAGAACTTGAAGATGATGGCTTTAACCGAATGATTTTAGCGACCAGTTTAACGGGTCGTGAAGTGTCTATTCTGCGTGCTTACGCAAAATATATGCGTCAAATAGATGCAACTTTTAGTCAGTCATACATTGAAGAAACGTTTAATCGCTATCCGCAAATAGCTGACTTACTAGTTAAAATGTTCATTCGTAAATTTAATCCAAAATTAAAAACTCGTACGTTAAATAAGTTTTTAGAACAGGTGGATTTGCGTCTTGAGGACGTATCGAGCTTAGATGATGATCGTATTATTCGTCGTTATTTAGATTTGATCAACGCAACACTGCGTACCAATTTCTATCAAACATTGAACAAAAACGAAAACAAGCCGTACATTTCGTTTAAGTTCTTACCTGAAGACATTCCTGAAATGCCTCGCCCATTACCGAAATTTGAAATCTTCGTATACTCTCCGCGAGTTGAAGGTGTTCATTTACGTGGCGGTAAAGTAGCGCGTGGTGGTTTACGTTGGTCTGACAGACGTGAAGATTTCCGTACTGAAGTGCTTGGTCTTGTAAAAGCGCAACAGGTTAAAAACACCGTTATTGTACCTGTTGGTGCAAAGGGTGGCTTCGTGTGTAAACAGCTACCAACTGAAGGTGGCCGCGAGGCATTCTTTAATGAAGGCCAAGCATGTTACCGATTATTTATCCGGGGCTTACTTGATATCAGCGACAACATCATTGAAGGCAAAGTGGTACCGCCAAAAGATGTAGTACGTCATGATGAAGATGATGCATACCTCGTTGTTGCAGCTGATAAAGGTACTGCGACTTTCTCTGATATTGCCAACGAAATTGCCATTGAGTATGACTTCTGGTTAGGTGATGCTTTCGCATCTGGCGGCAGTAACGGTTATGACCATAAAAAAATGGGTATTACTGCGAAAGGCGCTTGGGAATCGGTTAAACGTCATTTCCGTGAAGAAGGTATTGATTGCCAAACAACTGATTTTACCTGTTTAGCTGTGGGTGACATGGCAGGCGATGTATTTGGTAACGGTATGTTGTTATCGCGCCATACTAAGCTCGTTGCAGCATTTAACCACATGCATATCTTTGTTGATCCAAACCCGGATACTGAAAAGAGTTACGTAGAGCGTGAGCGTTTGTTTAATCTACCGCGTTCAAGCTGGGAAGATTACAACACTAAATTGATGTCTAAAGGTGGGGTGATTTTTAATCGTTCTGCTAAGTCACTTAAGTTGACTAAAGAAATCAAGGGAATGCTTGAAACTGATTCAGACACCATGACCCCGAACCAGTTAATGCAAGCATTGCTAAAAATGCGTGTTGATTTGATTTGGAATGGTGGTATTGGTACTTACGTTAAAGCGACTTCTGAAACGCATGCTGAAGTTGGCGATCGTGCAAATGATGCTATTCGTGTTAATGGTAATGAATTAAACGCTAAAATCATTGGTGAAGGTGGTAATTTAGGTGCGACACAATTAGGGCGTATTGAATTCGCGGCTAATGGTGGTCGAGTTAATACTGACTTTGTTGATAATGTTGGCGGTGTTGATTGTTCAGATAATGAAGTGAACATTAAAATCTTACTCAATACGTTAGTGGCAGACGGTGAACTTACCGTTAAACAACGTAACCGCTTATTAGAGTCAATGACTGATGAAGTGGGGGATATTGTACTTCAAGATTGTAATGATCAAACTCGTACAATTTCAGTGACGCAGGCTCACGGTGTTTCACAATTAAAAGAACACATTCGTTATATTCAATATCTTGAAAAAGATGGCAAGTTGGATAGAGCGTTAGAGTTCCTACCAACAGATGATGAACTTGCAGATCGTTTAGCCAATAGCAGAGCATTAACTCGTCCAGAATTATCTGTGTTAGTTGCTTATGGAAAAATGGTATTAAAAGAGCAATTAGTTACAGCCGAAATCACTGAAGATACATTCTTAAGTAAATTGCTAACGGCTTATTTCCCTCAGAAATTACAAGACAAATATGCTGATAAAATGATTGCGCATCCATTGCGCGGTGAAATTATTGCGACTTCATTAGCTAATGAACTTGTTAATGACATGGGCTTTAATTTCGTGCAACGCATGCAAGATGAGACAGGTGCCACAGTAGCCGAAGCCGCAATTTGTTATACTATGGCTCGCGAAGTTTTCGGTTTAGCTGATTTAACTCAATCAATTACTGAATTAAACGGTATTGTCTCTGCTGACGTGCAAAGTGAAATGCTACATCAACTACGTCGCAATATGCGTCGTGCTTGTCGCTGGTTCATCCGTCATCGCACCAAAGGTGAGAATATTGAGCAAACAGTGGCGTTTTTCAAACCTGTATTTGAAGAATTAAAGACCAATGTTGATCAGTATATGATTGCTGCTGAAGTGATTGCGATTTCAACTGAAATAAAATCACTAACAGAACAAAAAGTACCTGAGTCTTTAGCACAAGTTGTTGCTAAAATGAGTACCTTGTTCTCAGCGTTAGATATCGCCCAAATTGCCCAAATCGAAGGTAAGTCAGTTCAGCTTGTGGCTGAAACCTATTTCAGACTTGGTGCAAAAGTTGAATTACATTGGTTCCTTGAACAAATTAGTAATCAGCCCGTATCTAACCATTGGCAAGCGCTTGCTCGTGCCGCCTTCAGAGAAGAATTAGATTGGCAGCAACGCGCACTGAGCTCTACTGTGCTGCGAGCGTGTACAGATACTTGTAACGCCGATTCAATTATTCAGCAATGGATAGACAATAACGAGAAGCTATTGGAACGTTGGTTCCACCTATTAGCAGACTTTAAAGTCTCTCAAAGTCATGACTTTGCCAAATTCTCGGTGGCGTTACGTGAACTTAATTTGTTGATTCTTCATTGCGAAGGACCGAGATAATTATTTATAATAAGTGAACAAGCCCTGGCAAATAGCCGGGGTTTTTTTTAGGTTTAGGAGAAAGCATGTTTTTTTACAAAGTTGCACAAAAAGTAATGTTTCAAATGGATCCAGAAGTAGCGCATAACATCGCTATTGGAAGTTTAAAAAACACTGGAAACAACCCTTTAAACCTATTTTATAGTCAAAATGTTAGCGCTGCTCCAGTGACTTGCATGGGTATTACATTCAATAACCCTGTAGGCCTTGCTGCAGGCTTAGATAAAGACGGTGAGTCGATTGATGCATTCCATGCCATGGGTTTTGGGCATGTAGAAGTCGGCACTGTCACTCCTCGTCCACAACCAGGTAACGAGCAACCACGTTTATTCAGATTAAAACCAGCGAAAGCGATTATTAATCGTATGGGTTTTAACAATAAAGGTGTTGATAATTTAGTCAGAAATTTAATGGCTAAAAAGACAGACATTATTGTTGGTGTGAATATTGGTAAAAATAAAGATACTCCGGTTGAAGAAGGCAAAAACGATTACTTAATTTGCATGGAAAAAGTTTATCAACATGCAGATTATATTGCGGTTAATATTTCATCACCAAATACACCGGGTCTTCGTACAATGCAATACGGTGAATTGTTAGATGATTTATTAAGCTCGCTAAAAGAAAAGCAAGCAGAGCTAGCTAAAAAGTATAATAAATATGTTCCAGTTGCATTGAAAATAGCGCCAGATTTAACCACTGAAGAAATTGAGAAAATTGCTGAGTCATTATTCAAAAGTAAATTTGACGGCGCAATTGCCACAAACACCACATTAAGTCGTGATGCTGTGGTTGGCCTTGATAATGCCGATGAAATGGGTGGTTTGAGTGGTAAACCGTTAACCGATCTTTCAACTAAAGTGATCAAACAATTAGCTGAATATTTAAACGGTGAGATCCCAATTATTGGCGTTGGCGGAATCAATAGTGCAGAAGATGCTTTAGCTAAATTTGACGCAGGTTCTCAATTAGTTCAGATATATACTGGCTTTATTTACCAAGGTCCTGGATTAATTAACGATATTGTAAAAGCCTATAAAGCAAAATAAGATCTGAATAGTTTAAAAACCAACCAAAGATCCTTTTTTTAGATCTAATAAAGTTATAGCGATCGAATTAACGATCTTTCGATCGTTGTAACTTTATGATCTTTATATCAAAAATATTCAATAATGTTTTGATATTGTCTGAAATATAAACTATTATCACCTTGTATTCTTATAATTAGGTACTAAAAAATGTTATTAATGCCAAATAAGGACTGGCAGTGGGAATATAATGAAGACTATAAGCAATTAAGTATTTCATTAGG
Source organism: Shewanella sp. 10N.7 (assembly GCF_020806285.1). NCBI lineage: Bacteria > Pseudomonadati > Pseudomonadota > Gammaproteobacteria > Alteromonadales > Shewanellaceae > Shewanella > Shewanella sp. 10N.7. The sequence goes on along the minus strand of NZ_JAJGZS010000017.1, from coordinate 17,067 downwards.
TTCCGAGATGGAGTTCTTAACCCCATACAAAACTAAAGCACTCATTCCTGATGCATTAATAACATCGGAATTTAGTGTCGAACACGCTAAATTCTATATCAATTTGCTTGAAACTCTTCCAAAAGTTATCAATATGTCAGATGCTGCTGTTGTTCAAACAGCACTAAATGCAACCGCTGCGCATTTTTTGTTAAAACCACAAATGCCTAAATCTTGGTTTTTTGAAATAAGCCAAGAATGTGTTTATTGTGAAGTCGGTAAGTTATTTAACCTCAATGCTAATGGTACTCGCGTTTTAGTCATGGTGGTTGAGAATAGCCTACAAGCTGCATTAGTGATGGTACTGTCTAAAGAGTGTCCATTATCTGAGAACAAAACTCTGCAGCAATTTGAAACAATTAAAGTGATGCATAATAGACTCAATCCGCTTAGAAAAGCTCAACTTGTGGTTGCTGCATAATCAAATAGAATTGTTTCTTCGACGTTAGCTTCTTTAATATTGGTTTCTCTAGCATTGGTTTCTCTAACATAGATTTCTTTAACATCGTTTTTTACAACATTAGTTTAGGCTTAACACTTTAGTGAAGCTTATCTATTATTGTTTTAGAAGCTATAAAGTTTAACTATTCAATATCTATTTTGCTGTATTAGATGACTTTGCAACAAAGTTTACTTCTCACAACATTAACTCCTTTCATCACTTATTATAAGTCAGATGCATGTCTTACTGAGCAACTCTTGTTATTACTCATCGTAAAAATGCCTAGAATAGCTAAAAATCAAAACCTATTACTTGATGCAGTTGTGAGCTTTAAAGGTTCGTTTTAGTATAATCATGTCTATATGTATTAATAAATATCGCTAATCTTTGAAATGTTAAATTTAGCTGGTAAGGTGAAAAGTCATAAATGTTGGAATACTAAAAGACCATGAAGATGAATATAGTGATTAAACCAATTGTTGCAGAACAAGATAGCGAAGTTGCATTAATTATTAAAACTGTTGGCAAGGAATTTGGTGCGATTGGCGAAGGTTTTGGACCGTCAGATCCTGAAGTAGAGCAAATGAGTCAGCATTATCATTACAATAATAAGAGTATCTATTTAGTGGCATCGTTAGATGGGAAAATTTTAGGTTGTGGTGGCGTCGCTTCTTTTAATGAGTCAGAAGATACTTGTGAGCTTCGTAAGTTATTTTTGCTACCCGAGAGCCGTGGATTAGGTATAGGCATGCAACTCACTCAAGCTTGCTTGGAATTTGCTGAAGATATGGGGTTTAAACAATGTTATTTAGATACATTAACCAGTATGACCGCTGCGATTAAGTTATATGAGAAAGTAGGTTTTGAGCATCTTAACCAACCTCTGGATGGTACCATTCACGATGGCTGTGATGTTTGGATGCTTAAAAAGTTTTAGTACAGATTCGGGTTGTTAAATGGCGAGTGATCTTTTACAACGTTCCCTGTACTCCTTCATCCATTGCACCAATCTTTAATCGAAATTCACAACTCTCAGATAGATTGTCATTACAGCGTGTTCTATTAGATTATTTCCAAAAAAGATTGTTGTCGATAACTATTTTATGATTTTATGGTCAATTATTGCTACCTAATTTCAGTTGTCCTACAATCAAATTAAACAAGTATAACCTTAAAATAACTCAGGGAATTATATGTTCGATTATTTGAAAGGCTCTGCCAAAATACATCGTTCAGAATATACCTTTTGGCGCTTTAAACACTTTCACATTTACCAAGTCATGTTGCCTTATTCGGGGTTTGTGCTTTCAGTTATTCCGATATACCTGTTATTTGGTTTTTTTGACTATCAGCACTTACAGGAAGATGCGTGGCTAGCAACAATGACCCGGCTGTTTTTTTCTTTTTTATGTGTGGCACTTTTATTATTATTAAAACGTTATTCGCCAAAACATTTAGATTTAGCTGAATTAACTTTAGTGTTATGTGTTTATTGGTCATTGACTTATATTGGCCAGATGGCAATGTACGGAGGGGATTTTAACTATCAATCGGGCGGTATATTGGTCATGGCTTATGTCGGCGCCTTGTCACGCTTGCCGTTCAAAGCCAGTTTTATCGCACTTACATTTATGGCAATTTGTTACGTATGGATGATATCTCCTTTAAGGTTAGAGCATGATTTTGCAGAAGAAATAGATCGTTTATCTATCATGTCGGCTATTTATATCATGTGCCTTATTGCTTGTTTAAGACGAGAGTCTGAAACACATACAAGTTTTGAACAATATTCACAAATCCGCAGTCAGCAACTTAAGTTAAAAGCCAGCCAGCGTAAATTATCGCTACAAGCGGTAACCGATCCATTAACCGAATTAAAAAATAGACTCTACTTAACCCAAAATGCAGCTCTATTTGTCCAAAATGCACAGCAATCAAAGCAAGGTATGAGTTTACTCATGATTGATATAGATAACTTTAAATCAATCAATGATGTATACGGGCATCAAGTGGGTGATAATGTGATTTATGGTGTTGCGCAAATCATCAGGCAGCATTGTGGACGTTATACAGGGATGAACATTCGATATGGTGGGGAAGAGTTCTTATCGGTATTCCATTGCTTTAGTGAGTCAGAGCTACAGCAAATTGCGGAATCAATATTAACCGACGTGGCAAAACTCTATTGGCCTGATAAAAACTTAAGAGTCACCGTTTCTATTGGTTTAGCTACCAACAAAAAACAGTCATTAAATATGCATGAGTTAATTAATCAAGGCGATAAAGCTTTATACCTAGCGAAACACAAAGGTAAAAATAGAATCGAAATATATAGCGATAAGCCCTAGTTATAGCTCTAGTTATAGCCCTAACCCTAACCATAAAGCGGTAGCAGCGTTTCTGTTTTAATTTTCTTCATTTAAGCATTAATATCTAATATAAAATATTATTGTCTAATTAAAAAATAACTAACCATGACGGGCAGTTAAGTACTTGCGAGATGTAAATACATCAACTACTTTTACTGAGTAGTAACTCTTTATATTACAAATTTATCGTTGTTAAATTAGATGGTTAACACTAGTAATTATCTCAATTTTTATGCCTCTTTGATGTTTAAATTGTTGCATTAGTTGTAGTGTGAAAAACAGACTAGATCTATCGATAATATTTTTATTTAGATATTTGCAGCGTTAAACCCTAAATAATTCCCATATATGGTCGATTATATAGGTGTGGTATTTCTAAACTTAGTTAAGTGGTATTTGATCTGGGAAGCCTCACAGTGATCACGCATGTGATCTAATCCCTATTATAAGAATACGGTGATATATCATGAATGCTGTCTATCTTTTCTTTCGTAAAACAAGCATTGCAAATCGCTTACTAGCAATGATTATCGTGGCTGCATTCGCCACTATCCTAATGTTCTTCTTCGCTTTTAATCGTATTGATAATGTTCTAGTACAAGAAAAAGAATCGAAGTTAACTTCTTTGGTTGGAGTAGCGAGTTCAGTTATTTCGCAGTTTCATCAGCAGTCACAAGAAGGAAAATTAACCGATGCTGAAGCAAAGGCGGCGGCAATAACAGCGCTAAATGAACTACGTTATTCTGGCAATGAGTATTTTTTTACTATCAACCTTGATGGGATAATGGTGCAACATGCTTTCGCTAAAAAATTAATCGATACTAACGTGTTATCAATGCGTGATCCCGAGAATGTTCCTTTATTCCAGTTAATGATTGAGCGTACAAACTCCGCTAAGAATGCCACTGTGAATTATATGTGGAATAAGCCAGAACAAGATTCACCTAGTCCTAAAATGAGTGTGGTAGAGCGTTTTCAGCCATGGGGATGGATTATCGGAACCGGCATTTATATCGATGATATCCAAGCTCAAAAGACAGAATTTGCTATGCAATATTTAATACTTTTACTGATTGTATGGTTGCCAATCATCATTATTTTGTTTGTCATTACTCGCAGTATTGCTGAGCCCATGTCGCAAACCATTACTGCTTTTGAGAATATTGCGAAAGGCGAAGGGGATTTAACATTAAGGTTGTCTGAAGCTGGTCAAGATGAATTAAATCAAATCGCGCAAAATTTTAATATTTTCACTGATAAAATTCAGAAGTTAGTGACCTCGGTCGCGGATTCTGTGTCAGAGAGTCATACCCTGGCTAATGATTTATCGACTATTTCTTCACAGGCCAATCAAATATCTTCCAACGTGCAAATGGAAACTGAAAATGTCGCCACTGCAATTAATGAGATGTCGATGACTGCAGCTGAAGTGGCTTCAAACGCCCAAGCTGCAGCATCAAGTGCTAATGTTGCTGATAGCGAAGCGGATAAAACGGCTGAGATTGTTGATAATGCGATAGTGAAAATTGGCGATTTATCCACGGAACTTCAACAAACTGAAATTGTAGCGAAAGGATTAAAGGTCAGTTCCAGCCAAATAGGGCAAATATTGGATGTTATTGTAGGTATTGCGGAACAGACTAACTTATTGGCTCTGAATGCAGCGATTGAAGCAGCAAGAGCTGGTGAAGCTGGTCGAGGTTTCGCAGTTGTAGCTGATGAAGTAAGAACATTAGCGAGCCGAACTCAAGATTCTACCCGCGAAATTAATGGCATTATTGATGCTATCAGAGAAGCTATTGAAAATGTTAACCAGTCAGTCGAACGCGCGATAACGCAATCTGATGAAACAGTGACAGAAACCCAAAAAGTAGAAGCTGCACTCAATTCGATTAAAACAGCGATTGGTGACATATCGCAAATGAACATTCAAATTGCTGGCGCAACTGAAGAGCAAAGCGCTGTTATATCTGAACTTAATATGAACATTACAAGAATTAATGACATGTCTGTTGAAAATAAAACTCACAATGAACAACTTTCTAATAGCAGTATACAAATAGCAGAAGGTTCTACTCAATTAGAAAGTATTGTTGGTAATTTTAAAGTCTAATGGCTTTTTCGAATACTCAGCTTTTGTGTCATTGATACAAATTTTATATCAATGACAGGATTAACTGTAAAAGCTAACTCGCTTTATAAAAGTCATCACTCACTTAGCTTAGGTCATATGTTTATCTGGTATATTATTTTAAGTGAGTTTAACGATAGGTAAATTGCTACAGCGGATATTGATGATTATATTTAAGATAATTTAATGCTGTATTTCAGAAATTTCATTTTCCCAAAGACATCAGTTTTATCTGAATAAAATATAATTAATATCTTCAGAGTTGAGTGAATAACTTACTTTGTATTCATTTCTAATCTTGTTTTAATTTCAACATAATACTTAACACATCTTGATAAGAGATTTTGAACTCTCTAGAAAGCTGAATAATCTTGGCTTTATATGTCTGAATATGCTCTTGTTTTACGAGTTCGGTTTGCTTTTCTTCAACTAACTCAGAAACGACTTCCTCAAGAATTTTGATACGGCGTAAGCTGTAATCTAAAGAAGACAAATAGGTCTTCATTTGAACTCTGTTACGAGCATTCTCTAAACTCTTAGTGGTACGATTTTCAAAATCTAATTCATCGAAAGCATTAATAACATTTTGTAAATTAATATCTGTCATATTGAAAACTACTTAGAAAGGTGGGTTAATGAATAGCAATAAGGATATTGCAGTGTTTTCATCCATGAACAATCAACTATAGCGACAGTCTATTCAGATTAATGAATTGTTTCAATAGCTATACACGTTTATATTAATGATAGTCTTATTAAATTAGTACATGGAGTGTGAGATGTTAGATTTATTGCCTGATTTATTTGATTATTACGAAGATAAACTGACTTTGGTTCAATCGAATTGGAATACATATGGTGGTAAAACTATTTTCTATGGCGAAATAGTGACGGTTAAGTGTTTTGAAGATAATTCAAAAGTTAAATCAACATTAGCCAGTTCAGGTAAAGGAAAAGTCCTAGTCGTTGATGGTGGCGGTGCATGCCGACGTGCGTTATTAGGTGATATGATTGCTGAATCTGCAGCAAATAATGATTGGGAAGGGATCATTATTTATGGCGCTGTGCGTGATGTTGGCACCCTTGCTACTATTGATATTGGTGTTCAAGCACTTGCGAGCAACCCAATCAAAACCGATAAAAAAGATGTCGGCCTAGTGAATGCGGATATTGAAATCGCTGGCGTCACAATAAAACCTAACATGATGGTTTATGCCGATAAAAATGGTATAGCAGTCTCTGAAAAACCTTTAGATTTAATAGTATTAAGCTAAACTCATATATAGAACAGAATTTCTCATTAAATTTCAATTTGCTTACAAGGATGCAAACATGAAGGCACTTAAATGGCTATTAGGTATTATGGCTAGTTTGATTTTAATACTGGTTGTGTATTTAACGGTATTTTTTGATCTCAATAGTTTTAAACCACAAATTGTAGATGCGGTAAAAGAACAAACTGGGCGTGAGTTTGCTATTAAAGATGATTTAAGTTGGAGTTTCTTTCCTTCTATCGGCATTAACTTGGGCGGAATAACATTGTCCAACCCTGAGAACTTCGCCCCAGCGACTTTTGTTGAAATCAATGAAGCGGTTGCAAATGTGGCATTGATGCCGCTATTAAGCCAAGAAGTTGAAATTGCCATGCTTTCATTAGATGGTTTGACACTTAACATGGTGACAAAAAAAGATGGCGCTAACAGTTTAGATGGTCTTAGTGGTGACAAGGCTGCCACAGCACCTAAAGAAGAGGCCGCACCTTCAGAAAAAAGCGATTTGCAACTTCAAAGCCTACAAATCGGTGGCGTATCAATTACCAATACTAGGATTAATCTCATTGATGAGATTAGTGATACCAAACAAGTCTTCATGTTAAATAGCTTAACCTTAGGTGAATTCTCGTTAGGCAATGCTGCTGATTTTGCTTATGACTTTTCAGCGCAGATGCCTGATATGACGGTAAATAGTAACGGCGAAGGCCAATTGACAGTGCAACATGATTTATCGAAAGTGATGATAAGTGGTTTTTCTATCAATACTGATGTAGCCGGTGACAGTATCCCCAATAAGAAGTTATCAACCCAACTAGTCACTGATATTAATGTTGTACTTGATTCGCAAACGCTTCAGGTTGCAATTAGTAAGCTGTCAGCAATGGATATTAATGCTACTGGTGACATCAAAGTGAACTATGGCAATAAGATCCCGAAAATTAATGTGCAGATGGATTTTGGTGATATAGACCTTGATTCCCTAATGCCAGCAAGTGAACAAACTGAAACCAAAGAAACAGAGCAAGTTGCTTCAACAACACCTGCCGAGGAGCCCGATTTATCGGCGCTTAAAACGATTGATTTAACCTTAGGCATGACGGTTAAGTCGATAAAGGTTTCAAATTTATTAACTCAAGACTGGAAAATGAAAGCGACTGTGAAAGATGGTATTGCTAATCTGAGTGATTTTTCAGCTAATTTGTACGAGGGTAGTATCACAGCTAAAGCAAAACTTGATGGACGCCAAAAAGTGGCAAGTTACAATTTCGAGCAAACGCTTTCAGGGGTACAATTCCGTCCGCTATTAAAAGATGCTGCTAATATTGATTTAATTTCTGGCGCTGCAAACTTTAATGTCAAAGGTTCTGGTAAGAGTTTACTCCCTGACAACTTGAAGAAGAACCTATTAGCAAATGGTGATTTCGCTATTGCTGATGGTTCGCTTTACGGGGTGAATATTCCGCAAATGATCCGTAGTGCTCAAGATAAGTTAAAAGGGGATTTATCAGCTAAAAATGATGAAGAACTCAAAACTGACTTCACCAGTTTAACCGGTTCTTATTCACTGAAAAATGCGGTATTTACTAACCCAGATTTATCAATGGCTTCGCCATTAATACGTTTAGCTGGTAATGGTAGTGCCAATATTGACTCGCAAACTGTTGATTATAAACTTACGACATCTGTCGTTGGTTCACTTGCAGGTCAAGGCGGTGGCAGCGATGCGTTAGCTGGTGTGGATATACCTTTAACCATTAAAGGCAGTATGCAAGACCCTAAATTTGGTATTGATACTAGCGCATTGTTTGATGCTAAGTTAAAAGGTGAAACTGATAAGCTAAAAGATAGCTTGTTCAAAAAATTAGGAGGGTTTTAATGAAACGTTTTATAGGCTGCTTAAGTTTACTGTTAGTAGGTTGTAGTGCGACAAGTACCGATGTTACAGCACAAAACAGCAAAGAGGCAGCAGCAGAGGTAAAACCCGTAATGCAAGCCAAAACAATTATGTTAGGCGCTGGAGTCTCAACAATGGCTGAAACACTGTTAGTCGGATTTTTAGAAGCTAAAGAATATACCGATCCAAGTAAAGCAATGTCATTGACACATACAGTCACTAACAGCCAAAGTCGTAGTGTTAATTTACGATTTAACTCGGGAATGACAGCTGATTTGTGGTTATACGATCCTAAAGGGCAAAAGGTATGGTCATCATCGCAAGATATGATGTATACCCAAGCGTTAAGAGATGTGACGTTAGCACCAGCACAAACGATTAAATCTAGATTCAGTGTTCCTGCTGCGATTATGGAAAAAGTTTCAGGCCCTGGTTATCGCTTTGAAGTAAAATTTGCAGGTAAAGCAGAAGGCAGTAGCTTACCGTTAATCAATGCAGGTTCAACGCCGCTTATCGTTAAATAAAATAGCTTATTGAACTGATTTAGTATGAATGAAATAAAAAACGGCCAGTGATTTCACTGGCCGTTTTTATTCGTTGTGCTATTGAATGTTAATGAATGCTAGATTATAGAATGTGGCATTCATCGACAATCTTCACTTCATTAGATTAACACTGTTACGCGTTCACTTTACTCACATCAACAACGAGTCTTAACATTTGACCTGGTTGAATGTATTTAGTGTTATGCAGCTTATTCCACTTGATTAAATCATCGACTGAGACATTAAACCGATTAGCGATACGTGCTAAAGAATCCCCTGAACGCACTTTATAATTAACCGTACGCTCTGTGGCATTACTAGATGTTGCACTGCCAATCGTCAGTACTTTACCTATGCTTAATGCGCCATTTTTAGGTAATCTATTCCAGCGAATTAACGCATCTACAGAGACATCAAACTGACGTGCAATAACCCATAATGAATCGCCAGACTTAACGGTATACGTCATCGCTTTAGGTGTTAACTGGTTTTGTGCTAATAGCTCATCGGTTGTTAAATCAGCCCCTTCAGGTGGAACTGGAATTATAAGATATCGGCCAGCACGGATATTGTTGTTCTTTAGGTTATTACTAGAACGGATAAACGAGGGTGAAGTATCAAAACGTTTCGCAATGTGACTGACCGTATCACCAGATTGAATTTTATAACGATGCCAATTTAGCTTTGATTTGGGATCTAATTGGGCAAGCTTTTGCTCAAAAACATCTTTTTTGTCGTAAGGCACAACCAAAGTATGGGGACCATCAGGTGATGTCGCCCAGCGGTCAAGCCCAGGATTTAAACTTTTAAGCTCATTAATATTCATATCTGCTAAATCAGCAGCAAGCTTTAAGTCCATCTGACTTTGGATATCAACGATGGCGATATGAGGTTCATTACTGATAGGTGTTAGATTAATGCCATATTTATCAGCATTTTTAATAACGTCAGATAAGGCAATTAACTGCGGGACATAGTGCTGTGTTTCTTTAGGTAACGATAAAGCCCAAAACTCTGTGCTTTTACCTGCAGCTTTATTACGGCGCACTGCATTATTTACACGGCCTTCACCAGTATTATAAGCTGCAATGGCATACAACCAGTTCTCACCTGTACGGACATACAGGTATTCAAGAAAATCTAATGCGGCAATCGTTGCAGCTGGAACATCTCGGCGACCGTCATACCACCAGTCACTCTTTACGCCAAAATGATTGGAGATAGGTGAGGTTAATTGCCAGAGCCCAGACGCGGCACTTGCTGAATAAGCTGAAGGGTCAAATGAGCTTTCTATAATTGGTAATAAGGCGATTTCGATTGGCATATTACGCTTTTCTAACTCTTCTACAATGTAATAAAGATATGGCTCAGCGCGCTTTGAAACGATCTCCAAATGTCTAGGGTTAGCCAGATACCAGTCACGATACTGATTAACCAGTTTATGGTCATATATCGGCAAGGACATTTGCAAACTAATACGTTGCCATACATCGGTAATTTCAACTGGTTTTTCAACTTTTACGATAGTGTCTTCAGGCTCTACAGGCTTTTGAATAGCAATCGGCTCAGGGGTCGGTTTTGGTGTTGTAAGAGTTTGACAACCTGTTAAAAAGGCCATGCCACCAATAAAAATATATAAAGATTTGTGCATCAAAACAATATTCCTAAGTCTTGCAAATAGGCTTAATAAGGTTGTAAGCCTAAAGTGTTGGTCAAAATTAAAGCGGAATTGTAGAGCAAAACACGCTTAATGTCTTTGCTTAGTTACGTTTGCTTGGCTTTGTCAGTATTTTAAAAATTATTTTTCCATTGTCTTAATAGGGTAAATGTCTGTAAATCAGTCGGATTCTCTACATCAAATTGCTCAGAAACAGATTGTTTTATTTCTGTACAATTACTTCTTAGAAATGGATTAATTGCTAATTCTGTTGCTATAGTAGAAGGAATTGTTGAAATTTTGTTCTCTCTTGCCTTGTGAACTGACTGTTGATATTGCTGCAGTGCACTATTATTCGGCTCGACAACGATGGCAAAGGCTAAATTTGCTTGGGTATATTCATGGGCGCAATAGACTTTTGTATTTGCATTTAAGGATGATAATTTCGCTAAAGAAGCCCTCATTTGTTCAGCCGTTCCTTCAAATAATCGTCCGCAGCCGCCACTAAAGAGGGTGTCGCCACAAAATAAGGCGTCCTCGATTGAATAAGCAATATGCCCAAGGGTATGGCCTGGCACTTCGATGACCTTAACAGGGCTGCTTATATGGGGTAGTGACATTGTCTGATCACGTTCGATTAATTGAGTCAGACCACAAATTTTTTCTTTGCTCGGGCCATATACCGCTAACTGCTGTTGATAAGCTTGCTGTAGTTCAGCGATACCACCGGTGTGGTCAGCATGATGATGGGTAATCAAAATACCCACTAATTCTAGTTTATTGCCTTGAGCATCAGCTTGACTTAAATAGGTTAATACACTCTGTGCACAACCTGGGTCGACCACATAAGCTTTGTTAGAATTAGCTTGATGGAAAAGCCAAATATAATTGTCATTAAAAGCTGGGATGGTAATAACTGAGAGCATGAAAGCAACCTTGATAATAGATGAAACTACAGATTAACGGATTATCTTAGAGACGCCAAATAATGGCCTGCCACTTGAGAGTCTTGTATACCTTATTTGAACAAATTGCCTTGATTGAATCATCTATTAAAGCGGAAATACAGACTAGAAATGAAGAGCATATGTTGATACAGAATTGGTATTGATCGTTAAACTTTGAGCGGCTCGCATGTTGGTAGCCAAAGTCCAGAGATTCGAAAGTTCTGCTTAATTTACCTACTGTTGTCAATAGCATAATTTATTGAATCGCCTTAGGGACTTTAGTTCAAAAAAACTCAAAAATCGTTATACTCAAGTGAGGCGTTACAATCTTAAAGGGTTATTGTTCATGTCAAAAAATGAGAAACCGCAGCAATGGCATCAATTACCTTGTGGTGATGAGATCCAATTAGCAGTTGAGCAGCAACTGGCTAGTTGGTGGCCAAGAATATTCGGTTATCATTTACTTAAACTTGGCCCTCTTAGCCATCAAATCTCCAGTTTACACTGCAACATTGCTCGTCATTTTTCTATTCACGATGGAGAAGGAGCATCAATCATTGCTGACCCCCACCATTTACCGCTCAATAGTGGTTCAATGGATGCGGTATTAATGAGCTTTCTTATAGAGTTTGAACAAGATCCTTACCGGTTACTTAGGGAAGTCGATAGAGTGATGATCAGCGGTGGTTATATCTTTATTTGCGGGTTTAATCCGGTTAGCACTGCATTTATTGGAAAGGTTATGCCTAAATATCAAACAAAACTTCCTTGGTCTGGACAATTCTTCATGCCTGCAAGGGTCCAAGATTGGCTAGGGCTTTTGGGTTATAAAATATTGCAAGATGAACGATTTATATATCATCCACTTATTGGCGATATTAACCAAGGTGCTTGGTGGCAAAACCGAATTGAGCGATGGCTTCCTGGTATTGGCAGTGTTTATCTTATTGTGGCGCGAAAAATGGAGTCACCTTTGACACCGATTAGAGAAAAGAAAAAAGCGCGGGCACCTCAATGGGCGCCAGCATCAACAGCAGGTAGAACGGGTCATTCAAATAAATTAAATAACCCAAACTAAGTTAAATTTATTCAGGCTTATAGTTTTCATCTTCTTGCTCCGGTTTAGCTTCTGCAGCCCACCTAGCTAAATCATCACAGCGTTCATTTTCAGCGTGTCCAGCATGACCTTTAACCCAGCGCCAATCCATTTGGTGAATTTGACTGACTGCATCGAGGCGTTTCCATAAATCGACATTCTTAACGGGTGTTTTAGTGGATGTTATCCAACCTCTTTTTTTCCATCCGTGGATCCATTGCGTGATCCCTTGACGCATATATTGGCTATCACTCGTTAAAATAATATTACACGGTTCATATAAGGCTTCTAATGCTATGATTGGGGCTAATAATTCCATGCGATTATTAGTGGTCAATTTAAATCCGTCAGACAATTCTTTGGTTTGCTGCTTATATTTCATTACAATACCGTATCCGCCAGGACCTGGATTACCCAGACATGAGCCATCAGTATAAATTTTGATTTGTTTTAGTTCTGACATCAAATTGTTACCATACAATACGTATTAATTGCGGCAATTATACTTAAATACACAACTATTAATTGAGTTACCTATGAATATTATTTCTAGCGCAAGTCGCCAGGTTATTTTAGATACAGAAACAACGGGTATGAACCAAGCAGGCGGGCCTGTTTATATTGGTCACCGCATTATTGAAATTGGTTGTGTTGAAGTCATTGACCGTAAATTAACCGGTAGAACTTACCATCAATATATTAATCCTGGTCAGCTCATTGATCCTGAAGCAATTGAAGTACATGGCATCACTGATGAACGAGTAGCAAAAGAGCCTCGTTTTCATCAAATAGCCCAAGCATTTATCGACTTTATTGATGGCGCTGAAATCGTCGCACATAACGCACCGTTCGATATCAGCTTCATGGATCATGAATTTGCAAATCTTCAACCCATCGGCCCCAAAACTGCTGATATTTGTGGCATTCTCGATTCATTAACCGTTGCAAAACATCTTCACCCTGGGCAAAAGAACAACCTTGATGCCCTGTGTCGTCGTTATGGTATCGATCTGTCTCGTCGTACCTATCACGGCGCGTTATTAGATGCCGAAATTCTTGCAGATGTTTATCTGATCATGACGGGCGGACAAATTAAATTTAATTTGTCCAATGAAAAAGCGGGGCAGGAGGGTGGTGGGATACAATTAATTGATCAAAATGAGTTTAATCTTAAAGTGATCTCAGCTACGGCCGATGAATTAGTATTACATGACGAACGTCTTGATTTAGTCAAGAAATCGGGGAAGTGCCTCTGGAGAGGTGAAGCCTAAAATTAAGGTAAAAGCGCAAGTAATGAATGGAATTAAACCGTATTTAATGTCACTGGCATTGTCACTGCTAATACTGATTGCGAGCACCTTTTCTCAATCGGCGTTAGCTGTGCCATATACACAGGCCACTGAACTTAAAAATAGGTTCAGAATTGATCATATGGTCGATGAACTGACATTATTAGTGCAACGTGAATATGGCTCCGCGCCCGTTATTGTCATATTACCCGATGGTTCTAAATGGTATGCCGATAGGCATCCTGAGTCTGTCAAATGGGTTGATGGCTTGACTGGTGATATGATAAAAATCCAAAAGCCAATGCCTGGTCCATGGCAGCTGTTGGGCAGTTTAGCGCCCAATTCAACCATTCAAAAAGTGTCTAACCTTGAAATTGACGTTGAGCCAATTCCACAGCCTTTATTTCAAGGCGAGCGTTTAAAAGTGACATCGCGTTTATTAGGGGATGGATTAACAGTCAGGCTGCCCGGACTTGATTACATGATTGAGTGGACTGTCAAGTTTGCCAGTCATCATAAAAACACTGACGCAAACTTTACCACCGGAACTGTCATCGTAGGTTCCTATAAAGACAATGGCGAAGGGCTAGATGAAGTACCTGATGATGGTATCTTTACTGGTAAGAAAAACCTCAATCAACCGTGGGGGAATTACACCTTAACGGTTGAAGCTCGAAATAATATATTTCAACGAGAAATTAGCTACCCATTTTACTTATCAGAAAAACCGATTGCTGTAGATGTAATTGAACCTGAAGATAAATTAAACGGTGTTTGGCATCTTCAGTTAAACGTTGATGACGACGTTTTACAACTTGAACAAACTCATTTTCATTTTGATATTGTCGGACCAGCTGGCCTTAAGTTACCGATAAGCTTTAATGAGGTTCAGTTCGCTGAAACCTTACTCGCTATCCCATCGGTCACTGGCTTTGGCAGCTATCGAATTAAAGGCTCTGCAGTCTCAACGACCATTGAAGGCCGTGAGATTGTACTGGACTTACCCGAGCAGTTTTTCAATTTAATTGAACCCCCTGCGCCGCCACCATCAGCCGAAGAGTTAGCCCAGCGTGCAGCGATTAAAGCAGCGCAAGAAGAGGCAGCAGCAAAAGATAAAGCCATATTCTGGATTTTAGTCATCAACGGCAGTTTATTAGTGATTGGCATTCTAGGCTTAATTATTTGGCGCAAGAAACAAGCGCTAAACAAAGCGTTAGCGGCAACAAAACTGCGTTTAGAGCAAGAGGGTGGTGCTGAGAATACCGACGAACCAAGCATTGATGATCTCGATTTAACCATGCCAGACGAAAAGTAACTACTACGGTGGAGCTACAATGCTAGCTCCATTTTTAATCATCTCACCATCAATCTTCTATTAGCTAATCATTTAGCGTGTTAAAGAAAGCTTATTCACACTATGGCACCCATTCCAAAAATTGACATTTATCTCTAAAATCAAAACTTTGGGACTCGCTTTTAACTTTCTTGTTACGACTGAGTTTCTTTTTGTAAACCTACTAGTAACCCACATTTTGGAACAAATTCCAGTTTTATCATCACACCATGGATATTAAAAATTCCTAAATCCCAATCTTTCTCATCATTTACGGATGCGATGGAAGGTTATAAATAAAAATAAGGTGATGTAATGAAAAACTGTGTAGTTAACGCCAAGCTAAAGTCATCAGATGTTAAATCTTTTAAATTAAACAAAGGATTGAGCCTAATAGGGCTAGTGGTCGCCAGCGCACTTGCCGCAACAAATGTAAGCGCATCAGTGATTGATGACACTGACGTGAACTTTGGCGGCTATATAAAAGTCGATACCATGTTCAGTGATTATAGTAATGGCGCACCTGACTCTGGTTCAATCTCAAGGCAGTTTTATGTGCCTGGCACTATCTATGGTGTTGATGGTAATGGCAGTCAGGTTGTTGATTTACAAGCTAGGGAATCAAGATTTAATTTTAAAACGGTTAGCAGTATCGACGATCATAAATTAACGAGTTTTATTGAGTTAGATTTTATGACACATGCTGATGGCAATGAACGTGTTTCTAATAGCTATTCGCCGCGTATTCGTCATGCCTTTGTCAGTTTTGACAATTGGATTGTAGGCCAGTCTTGGACCACTTTTCAAAACCCTGCAGCGTTACCTGAAAACCTTGATTTTGTTGGTGCTGCTGAAGGGACACCGTTTGTTCGTCAAACGCAAGTTAGATATACCAATGGTGGGTTTCAATTTTCATTAGAAAACCCCGAAACAACACTAAATGCTTATCAAAGTACAAGCAGAATTGTGAGTGGAAGTGGCATGGTGCCAGACGTTGTCGCACGATATAACATTAAAACAGAGCAGGGGGCTAAGTTTTCTGTTGCCGGTATTGCAAGACAGCTCAATATAGAAACCGAAATCAATGATATTCAGTTAGATGCCACAGCCATGGGTTACGGTGTAAGCGTTAGCGGCATACTTCCCGTCGGAAAAGATGATTTAAAGTTTACAGCGACATATGGAGAAGGTTTAGGTCGTTATATGGCATTAAATTATGTAAATGCCGGCGTTATTGATGCTGATGGCGATATTGACACCATTTCATCCTATGGGGGTTTTATTGCTTATCGTCACTGGTGGAATGATAAATGGCGTACTAGCTTAACAGCTTCAGCCTTTAGTGCTGATAACAATACCAGCTTGATGGCAGATGAGGTCAATAAAGACTCATACTCTGGCTATGTTAATTTACTCTATTCACCTGTTAAGCCTCTGACAGTAGGTGTTGAGTACATGTACGCTAAAAACAGTAAAGAAAATGGCGATGAAGGAGAGTTAAATCGCATTATGTTTTCAGCTAAATACGTATTGTAACTGCTTAACGTTTTGTGGCTCACTTTAATGCTAGGTTTTTCATGTTTAAAAGCAGTATTGATAGGAACTTTAAAGCAGCTTATCAAGCTATAAAAGTCTATAGCTGACCAGACAGTAGATCAGCTATGGACTCAAGCTTGCTTAAGTATACACACTTGCTTAAGTATTCACTCTTGATTCAGTATTCACGCTTGTTTAAGTATTTATCAATAAATAGATTCTTATTTTGAAAAAAGAGAGTAACCCCATGGTTAATTACTGATTAGAAAATTATTGGATGTGAGTTTTATTGTTTGATAAAAATAATGACATCACAAGAAGGGCACTAAACTGGTTTATTTACATCCAAAAAGCTCATGAATTAAGCTTGGTTGAACATTTTTTGGCTAAACAGACAAAAAAATAAAAAAAACGGTTGACGGTTTTTGACGACATCTCTATTATTCTTCGCAACTTAAGTGGAGCGGTAGTTCAGTTGGTTAGAATACCGGCCTGTCACGCCGGGGGTCGCGGGT